>DATDMD010000273.1:0-29524 GCA_036518975.1 Baekduia sp. | reverse complement strand
TGCTCACTGCACGGCTCATCACCAAGGACCTGGGACCCCGAGGCGGGGCCCTCGGGCAACCGGCTAGCTGGGACGGGCAGTCGGCGTCCGGGCCAGCGACGGCAGGATTTGGTGGCGCAGGCTCGGCGCGAGCGTCGTCTCGGACAAGTCGGCGACCGGATGCCACACCGCCTCGCGAATCTCCGACGCCGGACTCAGCGTGCCCGCCACCTTCCCGGCATACAGGCGGATGAGCACCTGGCGACGAGGATCGTCAACCAGCTCGTCGATGAACTCGCCGAGGTATCGCAGGCTCGACGGCACCAGCCGGCAGCACAACTCCTCCCACAGCTCACGGGCCAGCGCCTCGACATCCGTCTCGCCCGCAAGCGGCTTGCCGCCCGGGAGAATCAGCGCCCGGTCGCCGTGGCGTCGCACCAGCAGCAGCCGCCCGTCACGGACGAGGGCCAGCCCGACCTTCGTCACGACGTCCGTCGCGTCTCCGCCGTCGCTCACCGGGGGAGTGTCCGCCGGTTGGGCACGCATCGCAAGGGAGGTCTACCCGATCTGGCCGAAATGCAGGAACATGACCGTATGCGGATCACGCTCCTGGGCGAGCCCGGTAGCGGCAAGACGACCCTCGGACGACGGGTGGAGGCCGAGGGCCTGGCGGTCTACCTCAGTGGCAGCCGGCTGCTGCAGACCTACATCGACGCCCGCGGCGCCGGCTGGCAGGAGCTACAGGCGGCCAAGGACGGGGGCAATCGCGCCGATCCGGCCTTCACGCATCGCTTGCTGCGCGAGGCCCTGGAGGGGCTGCCGGCCGGCACGTCGGTCGTGCTCGACGGCTTCCCCAAGGGCCTGGCGGAGCTGACGCGCACCGAGAACGCGCTCGGCGCGCCGATCGACCTCGCGATCCTGCTCGACTGCCCGACGGCCATCCGCAGCGCGCGCATCGAGCACCGCGTCGCCTGCCCCGGCTGCGGTGCCGTCGCGACGATCGCCGCAGCCTCCAGCGCCGCGCACGGTCCCGGCTGCGCGGCCACGTTCATGCCGCGCGTCGACGACCACCCGCAGGTGGTCGCGCGGCGAGAAGCGCAGGAGTCGATCGAGCTCCTCGCCACGAGGTTCGAGACCGACGGCCGCCTCTGGCGGGTGCGCGCCGAGCGCTCCGCGGAGGCCGTGTTCCAGGACGTATCGGCGACGCTCAGGCAAATGACGCAACGAGCGGGATGAACGCCAGACGACGTCCGCGTCGGCCGCTAGCGTCCGGCGCCACATCGCCTCGGAGGGTTCCACGTGTCCGCACAACCGCATGAACTCGCGCCCGCGCCGCTCACCTTGACCGGGCTGGCCGCGGCGCTACACGCCGCCCGCAGTACCACGCCCGCCGAGCAGGTGCCGGCGCCGCGCGTGCTGTGCGCCGCCATCGCCATGCAGGGTCGTGACCTGCTGCAGGCCTGGCATGACGGCGTCGACGCCCGGTCTATAGAGCAGCGCCTGTCGGAGCTGCTGTGCGACGTCGTCGAGCTCGGCGACGAGCTGGACGTCGACCTGGAGCGCTCGATCCATCGCCACGTCGCCGTGCGCCATCGCGTCGGCGACGCCCCGGGAGCGCGTGACGGCCTGCGCGCGTAGGCGGGACCGCAGTTACAGTCTCGGTGACGTGCCATGACGGTCGACCAGCACGACACCTTCGCCGCTGCCTACACCGCCGGGCTCCGCGCGCTCCTGGCGGAGGGTCGCGAGGTGCCCGGGGTCAACGACGGCTCGTCGGTCGGCTCGCAGTTCGGGCACGCCACCCGCGCAACCGTCGAGCTAGCGCCCTACACGTTCACCGTGTGCGACCCCGCCGCATGTCTGCTGCGCTCCGACCTCCGCCAGCCCAGCACCGCCTACATCGCCGGGCAGTGGCTATGGGTCATGGCCGGCTCCGACGACCTCGATCGCATCAGCTTCTACAACAGCCGGGGTCGTGCGTTCTCCGAGGACGGCCGGCGGCTGAGCGGCGCGTTCGGCGCGCGCATGCGTCGCAGCGCCGGCGACCAGCTGTCCCGCGCGCTGGACCAGTTGCGGGCCGACCCGGCGTCGCGCCGCGCGACGATCGTCTTCGCCGACCCGGCAGACAGCCGCCAGCCCACACGGGACTTCCCGTGCGCGCTCGCGCTGCAGCTCCTCGTCCGCGACGGCCGGCTCGAGGTCGTCACCACCATGCGCTCCCAGTCGGCGCTGATGGTCCTGCCCTACGACGCCGCGCTATTCATGGGGCTGCACGTGTGGGCGGCCGCCGCGCTCGGGATCCCCGCCGGACCGCATCACTGGGTGGCGAATTCCTTCCACGTCTACGAGGACGAGCTCGAGCTCGCGCGGCGCATGGCCGACGCGCCACCCGCGCCAGCGCGCATGCCGTCTCGGGTCGCCAACCCGGAGCCCACGCTGCAGGCCCTCGAGGCCTACGAGCGCCAGCTGCGTACCGTTGCGCTGTCCGGCTCCGGCCGCGTGGGCGACGTGCCGCTGCCCTCGGCGCTCATCGATGCCACGGAGTTCCACGGCGCGCTGGCGGCGGTGTTGCAGGACCACGCCGCCGCACGGGCGGCGGCCGGCGCGGCACGGAGTGCCGGGGACGCGCGCGGCGCCAGCGACGCATGAGCACCGGCGGCGCGGTCCTCGCCACGAGCACGTCCGGCAGCGGTGCAGCCCGGGGCCCTCACCGCCCCTCATGCAGGACTACGACGAGGACAACTTCCGAGGCGCCAAGTACGACCTGCGGATGGCCGACACGGGCATGGTCCTGCCCGGCGGCCGCGTCATCCGCCCCAGCGACACGGCGTACCGATCGCCGGTGATCCTGAACCCTGGCGAGGCCATCTTCGTCAGCACGCGTGAGCGCTTCCACATGCCGGCCGACGTCGTGGGCAACATGTCCATCAAGGGCGACCTGTCGCGCGACGGGATCCTTGCGCTGACCGGGTTGATCGTCGATCCCGGCTACGCCAAGGGTCCCAGCGGCGACGGCCGCCTGCACTTCCGCCTCGCCAACCTCGGGCCGCGACCGGTCGTGTTGCGGCCCGGGGACACCGCGATCGCCTCGATCCAGTTCCTCCAGCTCAGCGCGCCGGCCGACGTCGGCGAGCCGCGCTTCGCCGACGCGTGGGCCGACGTCGAGCAGCTCAAGGAAGGACTCGGCTTCATCGAGCAGCTGCGCACGGTCAGCCATAGCCTGGAGCGCCTGCGGCGCGACTTCGAGCAGCAACGCCGGACCGTCGACTACGTCGTCGTCGCGGGCCTGCTGGTGGTGGTCACCACGCTGCTCGGGGTCGCGGTCGCCGGGCTGCTCTCGCTGGGAGCCGACTCGCGGCTCATCAAATCGGCGAGGAACATCGTCCCCGACGATCGTGGTGGGCAGGTGCTGTTCGTGCTGGCGCTCTTCGCGCTGGCGCTCGTCGGGGCGGGGCTCGTGATGGGCGCAAGGCTCGGTGGGCGGCCGATCGGGCTCACCTCGGACGTCGTGGCCGTGACACGCAACGAGGGTTACCGAAAGCTGTTGATCGCACGGATGCGCAACCTGGCGTTCGCGTCGGCGGCCGTCGTGACGGTCGGCTGGGTTGCGGTGGCCGTGGCGGTGTCGCTCGGCGCGTCGACCGCGCTGGACATCGGCATCGGCGTGGTCGTCGCGCTGCTCGGGGTCGGCGTCATGCTCGCGAAGCTCTGGAAGCCGATCACGCCGAAGCGCGTCGACGACGAGCTGGGTCGCTGGTACAGCGACGAGGCCGCCTGAGGCGGCCACGGCTGAGGTCTCGCGACCGTCCAGCGCGCGTATGTCAATGGTGACCCGTCACCGCGTAGAACTGCCGTTACCTCGGGAGACAGCCGACAGTCGCGCCAGCGCGTGGGGCGGGATCGGCGCGGTTGGACACGTCCTGCAACCCTATGTAGAGTTATCGACATGCCCGAGGTACGCGCCACGACGCAGGTCCTGGCGATCTTGAACGTGTTGCTCAGCGACCTCTCCGGTGACTGGTACGGACTGGAGCTGACGCGCGCCGCCGGTCTGAAGACCGGGACGGTCTACCCCATCCTGGCCCGGCTCGAGAAGGCGGGATGGCTGACGAGCCGCTGGGAGGACGTCGACCCTGCCGTCGCCGGGCGGCCACGACGACGTATGTACCGCCTCAGCGGCGAGGGCCAGCGCAACGGGTCCGCGCTGCTGGCTGAGCACCGTGAGTTGCTCGCACCGAAGTCGGCGCCGGCGCGCGGCGGTTGGATGCTCAACCCGGGCAAGGGGACCGCATGAGCGTCGCAACGCTGGCGAGCGTCGGCGCAATCGGCTTCAGCCTCGTGACCGCGATCTTCGCCATGCTCGTCACCGAGGAGGCGAGGGGCCGCATCCCCCGGATGACCGCCTTCATCATCGAGATCGCGGCGCGCCGCCTCCCGGATCCGATCGACGCGGAGCGCTACCGGGAGGAGTGGCTCGCCGAGCTCCACGAGCTGCGTGAAACGCCGTTGACGCTGATCGCGACGGCCCTGCGGATCGCCGTCCGGTCCCGCAGGGTTGGGCGAGCCATGACTGCCCCGAGCAAGCAGTCCACCACCGCGACACAGCCGGTGCGCGAGCCCTTTGACTGGGATGGCGTCTCGGAGCGCCACCCGCACCTCGCGCGCCTGCTTGAGCGAACGCGCCTTCCCACCTGGGACGACTACGCCGCCACCATGCGGACGGCACTTGGCGACACCTCTGTCGACGACGACCTCGACGCCGCGGACGAGCGCCTCGCGCTCACCCTGTCGGACGCCGACGGGCGCGAGCGACTGAGCATCTTGATCACGCACACGAGCACCTACGAGGACCGGCTGCCGCACCCGAAGACTCGATTCGTCGAGGGCGTCGACGTCGTCAAGGTGCCTCACCACGGTTCCGGCGCGGCCGACATGGTCGTCCAGTCCGGCAGGAACGCCAGCTTCGTCCAGGTCAAGGGGACCGGCCGGCGACAGCCTCGACCGCCGGAGACTGACGGACGCTGACCCGACGGAGGGCGAACGAGGCCGTACGAAATGACGATTCGTCTCCGTCAGGAGACGGGCGCAGCCGCCGCTAGTCGAGACCACAGGCGGGAGGGGCCGACGCGGACGCGGAGCGACGGTTCGGGCCGAAGACCTAGCGGAGTCAATACGCCGCGGGAGTTGCACGTCGCGCGGAAGATGCTGCGAACGGCGACCACCCATCGGTCAGCAGAGCGACCGCGCGCGACGCGCTGCGCCACGTGGTCGTGCGCCGCGGCTCCTCGCGCTCACCGCGCTCGCCGCCCTCCCCCACCGCGAGCGCCGCTACCTCACGCTCCTCGTCTCCGGCTGCTCCTACGACGAGATCGCCCGCCACCACGGCACGACGTACACCAACCTCAACAAGCACTTCGCCGCCGCCCGACGCCGCCTTCGCGCCATCGACACGCCAGCCTGACAGCCGACCCTCAATGTCCTGGTGGCCGCAACCGCCAGGACCCGCACGCAGTTGCACCGAGGGGTGCAGGGCGGTCTCGTCGACTAAGTCATGTGCTGTCCATCGGGAAGGTCGGCGGCGGGAACGGCGATGCGCGCTACTACATCGACAACGTGGCCCAGGGGAAGGAGGACTACTACTCAGGTCGCGGTGAGTCGCCAGGAGCGTGGATGGGTTCAGCCGCGTCGGCGGCCGGGCTGAGCGGTGCCGTCGAGGACGAGCAGTTCCTACAACTTCTCTCGACGGAGACCACGCAACCGCACAAAGTCCTCGCTTACGACCTCACCTTCTCGGCCCCAAGTCCGTCTCGGTCCTCTGGGGCGTCGCAGACCGCACGATCTCACCCATAGTCCGCGACGCCCACGATCGCGCTGTCGAGGAGGCGGTGGGCTACATCGAGCGTCATGCGACCTGGACCCGTCGCGGCCGTGGAGGACATCGCGTCCTCCGCGGCAGCGGACTGTGCGTCGCGGCGTTTCGCCACCGCAGCTCGCGCGCCGGCGATCCGCAGCTCCACACCCACGCCGTTGTTGCGAATGCCACGCTCGCCGAGGGTCGAGCCACGACACTCGACGGCCGCGCGCTCTACGCCCACGCACGCACGGCGGGCTACCTCTACGAAGCAGCGCTGCGCAAGAACCTCACCGAGGCGCTCGGCGTCGAGTGGGAGTCGGCGCAGAAGGGGATCGCCGAGATCCGAGGAGTCGACCCCGATGTCTTGGCGCACTTCTCGCAGCGGCGAACGGAGATCTTGGAACAGCTCAACCGTGTCGGCGGGCGGTCTCGGCGCGCGGCCGAGATCGCAGCGCTCGATACGCGACGCGCCAAGAACTACGACATCGATGGTCCGTCCCTGCGTGATCGGTGGCGCGACCGGGCCGCCGAGCTTCGGTTTGACCAGCGCACGATCGATGCGCTCCTCGACCGAAGCCATCCTCGACCCGCGCGGCAGCCTGATCTCCGCGCGACCGCGGCGCAGCTCGCCGGACCCGAGGGCGTGACTCAGCAGTCGTCGACGTTTGACCGACGCGACGTTCTGCAGATGTGGGCCGAGGCCTATCGCGACGGTGTCGACATCGAGCGCCTTGAGGAGGTCACAGACCATTGGCTTGCCTCGGCCTCGGCCGTCCAGCTCGAAGACAACGCAGGCCGGCAGCATTTGGGCGGACCGCGATACTCCACGCCGGAACTCCTCGTCCTCGAGCAGCGGCTCATCGCCGACGCCGTCGATCGACAGCGTGACGACGTTGCGCGAGTCGATCCAGCCGTGGCCACCGCGACACTCGACGGCCGCCCGCGGCTCAGCGGAGAGCAGGCAGCGATGGCGGCTCGCCTCACAACGTCGGGTGCGGGTATCGAGGTCGTCCGCGCGGCCGCGGGAACGGGCAAGACCCAAGCGCTCGCCGCGGCGCGCGAGGTCTGGGAAGACGCCGGCATCCGCGTGTACGGCTGCGCACTAGCGGCACGTGCGGCCGTCGAGATGGAGACGATCGCCGGCATCGACAGCACCACGATCGCTGCGCTCGAACGTGACATCGACCAAGGACATGGCCTTCCCGAGGGCTCCGTCCTGGTTGTTGATGAAGCAGGCATGGTGGGCTCGCGAACGATCGACAACCTCGCCGGCCACGCCGCCGAGACGAAGTCGAAGCTGGTGCTCGTCGGAGACGATCGTCAGCTGCCGGAGATCGATGCCGGCGGAGCGTTTCGAGGACTTGCGGAGAACCTTGGGGCGATCGAGCTGCACGAGATCCGCCGCCAGGGCGCCGCGTGGGACCGCGACGCGCTCAGCGAGCTTCGAGACGGCGACGTGACGGCATGGGTCGACGCGTACCGCGACCACGGCCGTCTCGTCGCGCGGTCGACGGCGGACGAGCTCCGCCAGACCCTTGTCGGCGACTGGTGGGAAGCCGCGCGCACCGGCGACTGCGACGCCGTGATGATTGCCCACCGCCGCTGCGACGTCGCCGACCTCAACGCGCTTGCGCGCATGCGGATGCACCGGGACGGCAAGCTCGGCGCCGATGACGTCGTCGCCGGCGACCGCGCTTTCGCGGCCGGCGACCGCGTCGTCGCGCGACGCAACGACCGACGCGTCGGCGTGGTCAACGGCACCCGGGCAGAAGTCATAGCTGTTGATCCCGAACGCAGGACCGTGTCGATCAGGTCCGATCGAGGTGACGAGCGGACGTTGACCTCGGCGTATCTGGACGAGGGGTGGCTCGATCACGGCTACGCCCTGACCGCACACACAGCGCAAGGCGCCACCGTGGACCGTTCGTTCGTCCTCGGCTCCGACGAGCTGTACCGCGAGTGGGGCTACACCGCGATGAGCCGACACCGCGACCAAGCCCAGTTCTACGTCGTGTCGCCGGGATCGGTGGAGCGAACACTTCCGGGCCTTGAGCCCGACAACGACGACCTGGCGCACGCCGCGGCCGCAACGTTCGCACTCAGCCGCACCAAGGACATGGCCGTGGATCTTCTTGCACAGCAACCGCCGCTCGTGGGTTTCCGCGCTACAGACCAGGCGCGGATGGGTCTGCCCTCGCCTCCTAGCGTTACGCGTGAGAGCTTGCTGCTGCCCTCGCCCGCGCTGATCTCGTCTGTGGGAAGGCGTCCGGACGCCTTCCTGGCACGAGAGCGCTGGCTTCGCGATGCCGTGCGTGTACTTGAGGGCGCCCGACCTCAGCCTCCCGCCCCCGCCGATCAGCTGATTGATGCTGGCCTTGAGTTGTAGGCGACGACTTCATCTTCGGACGCCCCGAACGTGGTCAGCGCTTCAGCTACGCACTGGCAGCGGGACCGGGACCGGGACCGGGACCGCCACCTGCATCCCCAGCTGGACCTGCTGGTAAATCGGTAGTCGCAGCTCCTGGGGCGCCTCGAGCGTCACTAGGACGGCATACGGCACGTCAACAGTCAGCTCGCCGGCGTCCGCCCGACAGGAGACGACGAATTCAATTGCCGCACCCGGCGCGTACGGGACAGCCTGGCCGCCCTCGAGAACATCATGCTGGACTGTGCCGCGACGGGCGGCGTGCTGCACGACGTCGATGCGATCGACGAGATGCGTGGGCATGCCTCCAGGTTCTGCGATCAGGTGCGCTCGACGGTAAGCCCTGTGGTCCGCGTTGATGGGCGTCAGCCATGCGAGCGTCACGGTGATCCGCCGCCGATGCCGCGAGGACGCGAGCGCGGACGGCAGGGGGAATCGATAAGCGTGTGCCGCGTCGGCGCCAATTCGTGCCGCCCCGAGGGCGGTAACGCGGTGGTCATCGCAGCGAAGCACGCCATCGGGACGGCTGCGTCCGTACCCGACGGTCCGGGCCACGAGATCGCGTGACGTACCAGCACCGAGGTCGATGGACGGCGCCTCCAGAATCGTTCGCGCATCACCCCACGCCGCGCCGTGGACGAGAGACGCCTTGACCAGCACCGCGTCAAATTCAGGCCCAGGCATCTGCGAGCCATATCGAGAGCGGAGCGCATCGAGCTCGTCGAGCAGGTGACCGGCGTGGTACCCCGCAAGGCCTGTGGCGGGGCTTGTTCCCGTGTCATACGTGGTCGTATCGAGAGAGCCAGGGTTCACCCCCGGCGACGCAACCCGCACGCCAGGCGGTCGTCTGGTCGCGGGAATCGACAATCTCCGCTCGCTTCCCTTGGTAACGGGTTGCGGAGTCAGCAGCTGACGACCTCCAGGGAGCAGGATGTCCGGCTTGACGGCACGGCGAACGCCAGCCCCCATTGCGCTGCCGATATTTGGGAGCTCGGGGCTCAGCAATGGATCAACACGGCCGTCATCGGCGATCGCGTTGGACGCGTCGTCGTGGGCGGCACCGATGGTTAGCGCGTTAATCGACTCGGCCGGTGACAGAAGCCGTCGGAGCCCCGTTTCGCGCTGAAGGGTGCATAGCACCTCATGCTGGAGCTCACTTGCATCCGCTAGGTCGACGTCGGCGGGCAACACGAGGTCACCCACATGGTTCCCGGCAGAGACGAGGACAAGCAAGTTGTAGCGGTATTGAATCCAGTCGAGAAGTCGCGCGAGCGGCGTGATGAAGCGATCGAACTGGGCGACCGTATCGCCGACAGCGAGAACAACAACTCGCACGGCGGGCGCAACGGCTTGATCGCCCTCGCGCATCCGGGCGATGGCTTCGTGAAGGACATCAACAGCGAGACGGTCCCGCGGCAGCTCCTCACGTCCGTCTCCGCGGACCCAGTCGGGCGTCTGGTCTCGCAAGATCGGCCGCACGTAGACGGGCTGTCGCTGCGAGGGACTCTCGTCGTTCAGGTCGCCATGTAACACGATCGACGTCATAGCGGTCCCGTGGTTACGGCGAGCGACCGGCGTGACTGCCTCCCAGCCCTCGGGATCGTCGAGAACGATCCGATTGGCTAGAAGGTCATGGCCCGCGAGCGGAACGCCGTCTAGTACTGCCAGCCTGGCGGAACCGGCCGCTGGCGGCGGCGTGCCAGCCTGCACCGCGGGTTGGACTTCCGCTGGAGCGTCCGTCGTCGCAGCGATCTGACCAACGGCGTGGAAGAAACGGACCCCCTCGGTGGTGAGCCAACGCACTTCGTGCCTGGCGACAACGTCGAGAAGCTTGTCTGCAGGGGCCCGGGCGAGCACGCCGTGGTAGCCAATATCAGGCATGACCGACTGCGAGACCAGCACGCCACGCTGGGCCACGAGCTCAGTGCGCACTCGTTCGATCGCGAGATCGCGCTTTGCAGGGTCGCGGCGCAGCCAGAGCTCAATCTCGAAATCCACCAAGGCACTGCCAGCACCTGCCAGCTCGCGCTGCCATACGTCCAAAACCCCAGTGCGCTCCAACCGGTCGCGGTCATCCCACGGCCGTAGGTTTTCCAGCCGGCTGAACAAATGGCCGAAGGGTGCGCGATGGCGTGGCATCCTCTCACCGTTCTGGAAGCGCTCCCAGAGGGTGAGCAGCTCACGCCACGCCGTCCCGTCCGACGCCAGAACGTAGAGCTGGCGGTCGTACGGGTGGACCTTGCCCTTGTAATCCTCGGCCCGGAAATCGTCGCCAGGATCAACGCGCTCCATCGCTGCCTCAACGAGGAACTCGAGTCCCGGGATCTTGTTGATTGCCTTGACGAAGTCGGTCAGTTCGCCGGCAACTTCGAAGACGAGGATCTGTTCTGGGTTGGCAGCTGGCTGCCCGGTCCCGGTCAACCCTCCTTGCTCAAACGCCTTGGTCAGGCGGCGGAGCGCTGGCCCCAGGCGCTCTGCCTGGCGCGCAGGCCCTGGGCCTAAGAGCGTCGCGCGGCCACCTCTCCCTTTACTGCGCTCGCGAACTTGCGGAGCGGCGAACGGCAGCGCGGGGAGGTCAGGCATGCGCCTCCAAAGCACTCACTTCGCGCCAGCGGCTCAAGCGCTCGGGAAGGAGGCGCTTGAGCGACGTGCCCGGCTGCAGCACCTGGCGACGACGTACGTCGTCCGCGAGATCTTGCAGCTGCGAGAAGCTCGCACCGACGGTCTTCCGCGAGAACGTGTCCTCGCTCATGCCCACCGGCTCGTCGAGCGTACCGACGAAGCGCTCATACCAGGCCATGCGCGAGGCCTTCCCTGGCAGCGGTAGGTCGAGGCGGATCTCGAAACGGCGATGCACCGCACGATCGAGCAGCTCAGGGTGATTGGACGCGGCAACGACGATGGCGTGGCTTGGCACGGCGTCGACCTGCAACAAGAGCGAGCTGACGACCCGCTTGATCTCGCCCGTCTCATGTTCGTCCCCCCGCTCCTTCGCGACCGCGTCGAACTCGTCGAAGAAGAGAACGCACCGGCGGGAACGCGCCACAGCGAAAACGGAGGCGAGCCGTGCTGCGGTCTCACCGAGATAGCTGCCCACGACCTCTTCATAACGGACCACAACGAGCGGAAGGACGAGCGCTTCGGCAATCGCTTCAGCCAGCGACGTCTTGCCGTTACCTGGAGGGCCGGTTAGCAGCACCCGGTGGCGAGGCTCGAGCCCGTGTGCTCGAAGTACCTCGGCACGCTGTTGCTCCTCAATCAGTTCATCGACGGCGCCGCGGACAGCCTCAGGGAGGATCAGACTTTCGAGTCTGCGACGCGGAGTCACAAAACTCAGACCGGATGGGACATCGTGGTTCCCTGGCACAACGAACGTCGCGACGTCACGAGTCTGCTGGAGAGCGGCTTCGAGTCGATCAGCGACCAGGTGGTGCTGCTTGTCGCGCTCCTCTGCGATCAACGACTCGACCGTCCGCTGCACGCCGGCGTCATCGCCGCCGCGGGCGGATTCAACGAGGTGGATGAGGAGGTCTGCGCGTGCCATAGGGTCAGGATGACGGGTCCATCGGAGCGACGTTGTCGGCCGCTCCCCCTTAAGAGGCGCCGGGCGCGTGTCTGTGACCGAATGGTTGTCACGAGTCATCCTCCGCCGCGAGAGGATGTGCGTCCGGTGCGTCGTTGCCGGCGTCCACTGGGGGAGCTCTTCCTAGGCTGGCGGCTCAACGTGGACCCGGGCAGCGGCGATGAGCTCTCGCGCGGCGATCCGCGGCTGACGCCGGTACTCGGCGAAGACATGAGCGTAGGTTTTCAGCGTCTCCGTCGCCGCGTGCCCCATCTGTTCGGCCCGCTCCACGATCGTGAGCTGACCCTCACGGATCATCAGCGAGACGAACGAGTGGCGGAGATCGTAGGGCCGCCGACGGGCGATTTCGAGGGCGTCTAGGGCCTCGTAGAAATGGCGGTTGCGCCAGTTGTTCCAGTCGTCGGTCTTGAACCAGGCGCCGTCGTCGCGGGCGAAGAGGCGGGCGTCGGGGTCGTCGTGGCCGCGAGCCGCGAACCATTCATGGAGGTCGTCGCGCAGGGGCGGCAGGAGGTCGACGGTTCGGTAAACGCGTCCCGTCTTCTGCAACTTGATCCGGCCCAGGGCGACGGCTTGCTCGACCAAGATGGTGTCGTTGCGTATGTGGCGGCGTTCAAGCGCGAGCGCTTCGCCGGGCCGCATGCCGGAGTAGGCGAGGACGCTGACGAGGGTCGCGCTGAAGAGGTCGCCGTGGTCGCACATCCAGCGGCGGACGCGCTCGACCAACTTCGGGTCCATGACGTCGATCGCTCGCTGACGCCCCTGGCGTGGCTTGCGAACCAAGGCCACCGGGTTGGACGATGCCTCGCCCCACTCCAGCGCGAGCGTGAACATCGCCTGGACCAACATCATGGACATGCGGATCGCCTCGGGACCCTTGCCGGCCTTCTGCATCTCCGCTCGCCACATGGAGATCTCGCGAGGCGTGATCTGGTCGAGGGGACGATCGCCAAGTCGCTTCTCTACTGCACGACGCCAGATGCCCTCGTAGCTGGCGATCGTCGCCTCCTGCAGCCGTGAGCAAGCGTCGGCGTGGTAGGTCGGCCAGAAGTCGGCCAAGGTCATGGACTCGGTCGGCCCGGCGATCGGGCCGTGGCGGCTCTGGTCGAGCGCGAGCCGAGCACGCTCGAACTCTGCCTCGGCCATCGTCGCGAACGATCGCCGGCGGCGGATGCCGAGCTCGTCGTAGTAGCGGACGGTCGGCGTCTCCGACCAGGTGCCGTCGCCCCGGCGACGTCGGCGGAGCTCCACCGTCGGCTCGCGACCCGCGCTACGAGGCATGGCGCCCACCAGCCTCACTCCGCGTACAGCCAGGCGTCGAGGTCTTCGCGCCGGATCCGCCAGGAGCCGCGAGCAGCGTTGGCACCGCGCACGCGGCCGGCGCGCAGCGCACCGCGGTCGATCGCCCGGCGGATCGTGCGCTCGTGGCAGTGCAACTCGGCCGGCCGCCTCGGCGACCGTGACGTACTCCGATCGACGACCGGAGCCGCCGCCGTCCGGCATCGGGAACGAGAGCTGAACCATGCCCTCTCAGTCGATGAGCCCGCCCAACACCCCTCGCCCAACCGCCGACCACGCGGTCCTCCGCCGGACCCAAACGGACCCAAATCGACCCCGTTTCGGACCCCATCCGGACCCCATTGCGGCTCTCGGGCAACTCCTAGGAGTCGCGAAACATCAAGCCTTGCAGGACCTTCTCCGAAAGCCGACGCGGGGATTCGAACCCCGGACCCCTTCATTACGAGTGAAGTGCTCTACCAGCTGAGCTACGTCGGCGTGGAGGCGGATTGTAGGGAGGTCGGATCGGATGTGTTTGGTCGGGAGTCGACAGGTTGGCAGGGTCGGTTCGGACCGGTGGGCCCAGGAGTTCCGGGCGTGACGTGCCGACTTCCGGTGGAGCATGGCGATCAGGGGCTCTTCAGCGCGTCTTGTCGAGGCGTTGGCCGATGTCGCGGCTGCGCGGAGTCTCGAGCGGTGTGCGGCGGTCGTGCAGCGGCGGGCGGCGGATCTCTTCCCGGGGCTCGACCCGCGGTTGAAGCTCGAGATCGGGCCCGATGGCCCGCCGGATCGGGTCGTCCCGCTCGTCGCCCACCAACGCATCGTCGGGCATCTCCAACTCACGTCACGGCGGCCGACCCGTCGTCAACGGCGAACGCTCGCCACCTTCGCCGACCACGCCGCGCTCGCCCTGGACTCCGTCTTCACGCTCGCCCAGCGCGAGTTCTACGACGCCGTGGACCGCCAGCTCGCCGGCGAGCCCGAGCCCGAGCGCGCGCCCGCCGCGCCCTTCGCCGTCGTCCTCTTCGACCTCGACCGCTTCAAGGCCGTCAACGACCTCGGCGGCCACGCCGCCTGCGACCGGACGCTCCGCGCCACCGCGGGCGCCGTCGCCGCGGCCTGCCGGACCTCCGACGCCGCCTTCCGCGTCGGCGGCGACGAGTTCGCGCTCATCCTGCCGGACACCGACGCCGACCAGGCCGCCCGCGTCGCCCGCCGCGCCGCCGACGCCGTCGAGCGCGTCGCCCACGCGCCCGGCGTCAGCTTCGGGATCGCACTCCACCCCGACGACGGCACCACGCGCGACGCGCTGCTCGCACGAGCCGACGCCGCCATGTACACCAGCAAGGGCCCGTCCCAGCGCTCCCGGCTCGCCGTCGCCGCCCGCCTCGCCACCAAGCTCGCGCCGCTCGACGACGCCACCGCCATCGCCCGCACGGCCGTCACCGAGCTCCACGAGGCCTTCGGCTTCTTCCTCGCGGTCGTCCAGCGCCTGGACGCCACCGACCGCACCCTCCGCGTCGTCGCCGCCGCCGGCCCGCTGGCCGACCACCCGGACTTCCTGGCCTACGAGCAACCCATACAAGAAGGCGTCAACGGACGCGTCGCGCGCACCGGCCAGCCCGCCGTCATCGCCGACACCACGACCGACCCGGACTACCTCCGGCGCGACCCGCGCTCGGATCCCGGCTCCGAGCTCTCGCTGCCGATCCTCGTCGACGGCGCGATCTGGGGCGTCCTCAACCTCGAGCAGATCGCCACCC
This sequence comes from Baekduia sp., assembly GCA_036518975.1. GTDB lineage: Bacteria > Actinomycetota > Thermoleophilia > Solirubrobacterales > Solirubrobacteraceae > Baekduia. The sequence goes on along the minus strand of DATDMD010000273.1, from coordinate 14,645 downwards.
ACGCCTTCGGCGACGACGACCTCCTGCTCGCCGACGCCGTCGCGGCCCAGCTCGGCGCCGCCCTGCACCGCGCGCGCCTCACGCAGGAGCTCGAGTCGTCGTTCGCGACCACGCTCGGGATCCTCGCCGACGTCCTGGAGACCAAAGACGCCTACACCGCCGACCACGCCGACGAGGTCGCCGCCCTCGCCCTCCAGACGGGCCGCGACCTCGGCCTGACAAACGCCGAGCTCCGCCCCCTGCGCTACTGCGCGCTGCTGCACGACATCGGCAAGATCGGCGTTCGATCAGACCTGCTCTCCAAACCCGGACGCCTCACGCCGGCCGAGTTCGAGGAGATCAAGGAGCACTCCGCGATCGGCGCCACGCTGCTCAAGCGCATCCCGCTGCTGACCGACGTCGCCCCGCTGGTCCGCGCCGTCCACGAGCGCTACGACGGCGCCGGCTACCCGGACGGCCTGCGCGGCGGCGCGATCCCGCTCCCGGCCCGCATCGTCGCCGTCTGCGACGCGCTGCACGCCATGACCTCGGACCGCCCCTACCGCGTCGCGCGCCCGCTCCCCACGGCGCTCGCCGAGCTCCGACGCTGCGCGGGGACGCAGTTCGATCCGGACGTGGTCGACGCCGTCGTCGCCGCTCAGGCCGCGACCGGCGCCCTCGCAGCACCAGCGCCCGCCGCATCCGACGACGCCGCCTTCGCCTCCGCCGCGGCGCGCCGCTCCTCGCGCATCAGCACCAGCGCCGGGATCAGCGCCACGACGATCCCGACCAGCGACCACGTGTAGGCGTGCGCGAACGCGGCGCCGAGCGGGTCGACCAGGCGCTCGCGGACCGCGGACGGCAGCGTCCCGCCGACCGCGCCGTCGGCACCGCCCGGAAGCGGCCGCCCACCGGTCGCCTTGCCCACCTCGCTCTGCAGCGAGTTCTCGAGGATGACCGTCAGGACCGCGACGCCGATCGACCCGCCGACGCGCTGCAACACGTTCAACATGGGCGTCGCGCGCGGCACCTCGGCGGTCTCCAGCGTCGCGTACGCGGCGGCCATCGCCGGCATCATCGTGGCGCCGAGGCCGAGCCCGCGGACGACCAGGGCCGCCATCAGCACGCCGTAGCCCGTGTCGCCGCCGATCAAGGCATAGGGGACGGTTCCCAAGGCCAACAACAACAGCCCGACGGGCACGACGCGCCCGGCGCCGTAGCGATCGGTCAGCCGTCCCGCGACGTTCATCCCGAGCGCCGCCCCGATGCCCTGCGGGGCCATCAGCAGCCCGGCGTGCAGCGGCGACTCGCCGCGCACCACCTGGTAGTAGAGCGGCAGCAGGATCATCGACCCGAACAGCGCGCCGCCGACCAGGAACGTCGTCGCGGCCGCGGCGCTGAAGCCGCGTCCGCGGAACAGCCGGACCTCGACGAGCGGGTGGTCGATCCGCAGCGCGCGCACCACGAACGTCGCCACCATCGCCAGGCCGACGACGAGCGGCACCCACGCGCTGGCGACCGCCAGCGTCCGGTGCACCCCGACCTCGCTGAGCCCGAACACCACCGCCGCGATGCCCGGCGACAGGAGCAGCAACCCCAACTTGTCGAGCGGCGGCGTCGCGTGGCCGGCCGCCGACGCGCGGCCCTGGGCCCGCCCCGCCGGCAGCAGCTTGTAGGCCAACGCCAGGCCGACCGCGCCCACGGGAACGTTGACGTAGAAGATCCAGCGCCAGCTCAGGTTGTCGATCAGCAGGCCGCCGATCACGGGCCCGATGACCGGCCCGAGCAGCATCGGCACGCCGATCACGCTCATCACGCGACCCATGCGCTTGGGCCCCGCGGCCTGCGCCAGCGTGATCATCCCGATCGGCATGATCATGCCGCCGGCCAGCCCCTGCAGCACCCGGAAGGCGATCAGCGACTCCGCCGACCACGCGGCGCCGCACAGCGCGCTGGTCAGGACGAAGGCCGCGACAGCGCCCATCCACACGCGACGCGGCCCGAAGCGCTCGGCCATCCAGCCCGTCAGCGGGATCACCGCGCTCAGCGAGAGCAGGTACCCGGTCGAGACCCACTGGATCGTCGCGAGCGAGACGTTGAGGTCGTCGCGCAGCGTCTGGAGCGCGACGTTGACGATCGTCGCGTCGAGGATCGACATGATGGCCCCGATCACGACGACGATCGCGATCGGCCGCAGGTCCTTGGGGAGGGAGGAGCTCATGTGGTGGTTCAACTCTTCTCGAAGGCGGAGGCGAGGCGCGCCAGCACGCGCGCGGCGGCGCGGCGCTCGCTCGGGGTCAGCTGGTCGAGCATCGCGCGGCGCCGGGCGAGCATCTGCGCGCGCCGCGCGAGCAGCGCGTCGCGCCCCTCGGCGGTCAGCGCGATCCGCACCGCGCGCCCGTCCTCGGGGTCCCGCGCGCGCGTGACGAACCCGCGCGTCTCCAGCCCGTCGAGCATCCGCGTCGCGGTCGGCGCCGCGATCCCGACGAGCCGCGCGAGCTCGCGCAGGCCGAGGCCGGCGGGCGCGCACTCGAGCAGCGGCGAGAGCAGGTCGACCTGGGCGGCCGTCAGCGACGCGTCGGGCTCCCATCGCGCGCGGGCGCGCTTGGCGGCCTTGGCGAACGCGTCGAACGCGACGAGGACCGCGTCGAGCTCGGCGTCGGTCGTGGTGTCCAGGGCGGGCGGATCGGCGGTGTCGGAGGACGGGACCATGTCGTTAGCATGCTAACACCATCTCGTTAGCTCCCTAACGACCGCGGCGCCAGTACGGTCGGCTCCAAGACGTGAGCGCGCCGACCTTCGACCTCCAGTCCCACTCCACCTACTCGGACGGCACGCTGCCGCCCGCCGAGGTCGTCGCCCGGGCGGCCGCGGCCGGCGTCGAGCTGCTCGCGCTGACCGACCACGACACGGTCGACGGCGTCGGCGAGGCCCTCACGGCGGCGCGCGCGCACGGCCTGCGCGTCGTCCCCGCCGCCGAGCTGTCGTCGATCGACGGCGACCACGAGGACCTCCACGTCCTCGGCTACGAGATCGACCACACCAACAAGGCGTTCCTGGACACCTTGGTCGCCTTCCGGGCCGACCGCGCCGCGCGCGCCGACCGCATGGCGCAGGCCCTCCAGGAGCTCGGCTGGACGCTGGACACGGGCCCGCTCGACCGGCGCCGCGCGGCCGGCCTCCCGATCGGCCGCCCCCACCTCGCGCGCGCCGCGTTCGACCACCCGCACAACGCGCCACGCCTTCAGGCAGAAGGGCTCGGCGACTTCGGCCAGCTCCTCGAGGCCTACCTCATCCCCGGCGCCCCCGCCTACCGCCGCCGCTCGACGCCGACCGTCGCCGAGGCCATCGCCGCCATCCACGCCGCCGGCGGCGCCGCGGTCTGGGCGCACCCGTTCTGGGACGTCGACGCGCCCGCCGACGTCGTCGCCGCGATCGACCGCTTCGCCGCGGTCGGCCTCGACGGCGTCGAGGCCTTCTACATCACGCACACGCGCGAGGAGACCGAGGTCGCGGCCCGCGCGTGCGCCGAACGCGGGCTCATCACGACCGGCTCGGCGGACTTCCACGGCCCCGACCACCCGCGCTTCAACCGCTTCCGCGCATTCGACCTCTACGGCCTCCAGCCCGACTTCGGCAACCTGATCCGAACCTGAACAGCGCTCCGGAACCTGGCCGGTCGTAGGACATGACGGCCCCTCCGGCGGCTACTGTGCGCCGCGCACATGGACGCATTCCAGGCGATCATCCTGGGGATCGTGCAGGGCCTGACCGAGTTCCTGCCGATCTCCTCCACCGCGCACCTGCGCATCGTCCCGGCGTTCGCGGGCTGGGACGACCCCGGCACGGCGTTCACCGCGGTCGTCCAGCTCGGGACGATGGCCGCGGTGCTCCTCTACTTCCGCCACGACCTGTGGAACATCGCGCGCGCGTGGCTGCGCTCGCTGCGCGACCCGTCGGTCCGCGGCACGCTCGACGCGCGCCTGGGCTGGTACCTGATCGTCGGCACGATCCCGATCTCGATCCTGGGCCTGCTGTTCAAGGACAAGATCGAGACCGACGCGCGGCAGCTCGTGCTGATCGGCATCGCGCTGATCGTGCTCGGCGTCGTGCTCGAGATCGCTGAGCGGACGGGGCGCAAGGAGCGCGAGGTCGACTCGCTGACGATGCGCGACGGCGTCCTGATCGGCTGCGCGCAGGCCGCGGCGCTGGTGCCCGGCGTGTCGCGCTCGGGCTCGACCATCTCCGCCGGCCTGTTCCTGGGCCTCACCCGCGAGGCGGCCGCGCGCTACTCGTTCCTGCTGTCGGTCCCGGCGGTCGTCCTGTCGGGCCTGTTCGAGCTCAAGGACGTCGGCAACGGCGGCGGCGCGGGCGCGGTCCCGACGATCATCGCCACGTTCTTCGCGTTCGTCGTCGGCTACGCGTCGATCGCGTGGTTGTTGAAGTACCTGGTCCGGCACCCGGTGACGATCTTCGTCGTCTACCGGATCGTGCTCGGCGTGGTCGTGCTGACGCTGGTCGCGACGGGCACGGTCAGCAGCTGACGCCGGTCAGCCGCGGAGGGTCCGCTCCAGCTTGGAGGCCAGCGCCTCGAGCGCCAGCTCCTCGGACGGGTTGAGCATCTGCATCGTGCGCGCCTCCTCCGCGAGGCCGACCGCGTCGCGCAGCGCGCCGGACGACGCGCGGGTGGCCTCGGCGTCGGCCCGGAGCTCGTCGGCGCGATCGACATGATGGACAAGCTCCGGCGCGCCATCCTTGACGACGGCGACGTCCCGGAACCAGAGGCCGACGAGTTGTAGGCCATGGTCGACGGTCGCGGCGTGCGCGCGGCGGTGGGCGCGCTTGCCGGCGGTCTCGCCCTCGCGCTTGGCACGCTTGGCCTCGCGGTCGGGGAGCAGGTCGGCGTCGGCGGCGATCTGCTCGGCGATGGCGGTCGCGGCGGCGTCGCCGCGGGCGCGGGCGAGGTCCAGCAGCGCGACGTGCGGGCGCTCGTGCAGCGTCGAGTGCAGCGCGGCGCGGGCGTAGCGCTCGGCGGTGTGGCGCAGCGCGGGGCCCTCGGCGAGGGCCAGGGCGAGCGCGCGCTCGGCGTCCCCCAGCGCGAGGCGCGCGGCGGCGTCGGCGGTCAGCGGCGGGACGCCGTGCCTGGTCTGGAGGCGGTCGCTGAGCTGCTGCGGCGAGGCGGCCTCGAAGCGCACGAGCTGGCAGCGCGAGCGGATCGTCGGGAGGATGTTCCCGGGCCGGTTGGTGAGCAGGACGAGGTGCGCGAACGGCGGCGGCTCCTCGAGCGTCTTGAGCAGCTTGTTGGCGGCCTGGTCGTTCATCGTGTCGGCGCCCTCGATGACGAAGACGCGACGCTGGGCCTCGAACGGCGTGCGCGACGCGGCGCCGATCACCGGCTCCTCGATGTCGGCGACGAGCATGTCGGCGGCGCCGCTGGGCCGGACCCAGGTCAGGTCCGGGTGGACGCCTTCCACGGCACGGCGCCGCGCGCTGGCGGGATCCGCGGCGCGGTCGCTGAGCAGTTCGGCGGCGAACGCCTTGGCGGCGTCCTTCTTGCCGGCGCCGGCGGGGCCGTGGAAGAGGTACGCGTGCGACGGCGCGCCGTCGGGCGGGACGGCCGCGCCGAGGATCGCGCGGGCGTGCGGGTGGCGGGCGACGGCCTCGTCGAGCATGCCCGCGCCAGGGTACTGTCCGCCGCCCATGGCGACCGGGCGACTCATCGCGATCGAGGGCATCGACGGCGCGGGCAAGACGACGCTCGCCCGCGGGCTCGTCGCGGCGCGGCCCGAGTTGGTGGTGTTGCGCGAGCCGGGCGGCGCGGAGGTCTCGGAGCGGATCCGCGGGCTGGTGGCCGATCCGGAGCTGGCGGTCCACCCGCGCGCCGAGGCGCTCCTGTTCGCGGCGGCGCGGGCGCAGCTGGTGGCGGAGGTGGTCCGGCCGCTGCTGGACGGCGGGCGCTGGGTGGTCCTCGACCGGTTCGTGGACTCGTCGCTGGCCTACCAGGGCGCGGGCCGCGGGCTCGGGGTTGAGGCGGTCGCCGCGATCAACGCGTTCGGGACCGGCGGGCTGCGCGCGGACCTCACGTTGTACGTGCGCGTGGACCCGGAGGTGGGCGCGGCGCGGCTGGGCGGCGGCACCGGTGCGGCGCTCGATCGCATCGAGCAGGCCGGCGCCGCGTTCTTCGCGCGGGTGGTCGAGGCCTATGACTCCCTCGCGGCGACGCGCCAGGACTACGTGGTCCTGGATGGCGCCGGCACGCCGGAAAGCGTGCTATCGGACGCTTTGGCGGCGCTGAAGCGCCTGCAATAGCCGACCTTCAGGCTACGATCGGCGCAGCGACGCCGGGTTCGCTCGCTCCCCCATGACTCCGCGCTTCGAGGTTCACTCCTTCGAGCAGGTCCCTGCAGGTCCCGGCACCGTGCTGCTGCGGATCGCTGGTCGCTGGGTCGCGCCGACGCGGGAGCGTCTCGGGACGCCGCTGCTGCTGCTCGACGACGGGCGGCGGATCCACCGGCTCACGCCGCTGCCGGGGCCCGACGACGTGGCGCCGATGGTCGGGCCGGACGGGTTCGACTGGCGGGCGGCGTTCAGCGCGCCGGCGGACGTGGTGGGCGAGGCGCGGGTGGCGTACGCGCTGCAGACGGGGCGCGGGCGGATCGCGGACCTGCCGCGGCCGACGGGGAGGGGGCGCGTGCCTGAGCGTGCCGCTCCGGCTCCCGTCGCTCGCGTCGCTCCGGTGGCTCCCGTGGCGGTCGAGCCCGAGCGCGGGCGCGGCGGCGGCGGGTTCCGGCGGCGCGGCCGGGGCGGCGAGGAGCCGCCGACGATCCTGGACGTCGGGGCCCTCGCGCGCGCGTCTGACCTCTCCGCGCTGCACGACCGGCTGGCCGAGGAGCAGGCCGCGCGCGAGGTGGCGGAGCGGCGGGCGGTCGACGCGCACGCCATCGCCCAGCAGGCCGCGCAGGAGACGGCGCGGGCGGCGGACATCGCGGCGCGGGCCGAGGCGGCGCGCGCCGGAGCCGTCGACGCGCTCACCGAGGAGCGCGTCCGCGCCTCCGAGCGCGCGGCCGCCGAGGAGGAGCGCGCGCGGGAGCACCGGGACCGCGCGACGCGGGCGGCGGAGCAGGCGCGGGCGGCGGTCGAGGTCGCCCACGAGGCGCGGCGCGCGCTCGAGGAGCGCGAGGGCGAGGTCGTCGCCCTGCGTGAGCAGGCCGAGCGGGCGGCGCGCGCGGCACGGTCCGCGGAGGCGCGGCTGGCGGCGGTCGATGACGCGCGGCAGGTCGCCGAGACGCGGGCGACCGAGTTGTCGTCCTTGCGCGAGCGGTTCGAATCGCTGGAGGGCGAGCGCGAGCACGCGGCGCTCACGGCCGGCGCGGCGCAGCGGCGGGCGGAGCAGTCCGAGCAGCGGGTGCGGGGGCTCGAGCAGAAGCTGGCCGAGACGGAGGCTTTGGCACGCCGGGCGGAGGCCGCGGCACGGCGGGCCGACGAGTTGGCGACGCGGGTCCGGGAGGAGCGCGCGGCGCGGCGGGCGGCGGAGTCCGACGCGCAGCGGGCGCTACGCGAGAGCGCGGAGGAGGCGTCGGGACGCGCGGCGCTGCTGGGCTCCGAGCTGCGCGAGGCGCAGCGGCGGCTGGACGCGGAGGGCGTCGCGCGGCGCGACGCGGAGGCGCGGGCGCACACGGCGACGTCGGAGCTGTCCGAGCTGCGGGTCGCCGCGGCCGAGGCGAGCGAGCGCGCGGGGGTGGCCGAGCAGGCGACGGCGGGGCTGGCGCGCGTCGAGGCCCAGCTCGCGGAGGCGCGGGCGCGGGCCGACGAGGCCGACTCGCTCGAGGAGCGGGTCCGCGTTGTCGAAGCAGAGCGGGACGCGAGGGCGGGCGAGGTCGCCTCGCTGCGCGCTCGACTTGATGATGTCGAAGGCGAGGCGGAGGGGCTGCGGGCGTCGCTCGCTAGCGCGCGGGCCGCGACCGAGGGTGCCGAGCAGGCGCTGAAGGCCGAGTCCGACGACCTGCGCAACTGGCTGGCCGACGCCGAGCAGCGGGCCGGGCAGGCGGCGGCGGACGCGGCGGCGCTGCGGGAGCGGCTGGAGGAGTCCGAGCGGGCGGCGGCTTCTGAGGCTGAGGCGCTGCAGGTGCGGCTGGCCGAGGCGGAGCGGCGGGCGGTTGCCGAGGCCGACGCGCTGCGCGAGCGGGTGGCGAGCGTCGAGACGGCGGGCGCGGCGCGGGCGGCCGAGCTGCGCGAGCGGCTGGTCGAGGTCGAGCGGTCGGCCGAGGCGCGGGTCGCGGAGGCCGAGGCGCGGGTGGTTTCGGTGTCTGCCGGTGCCGAGGATCGGGTCGCTGCCCTGGCGCGTGATCTGGAGGAGGCGCGGTCGCGGGCGGCGTCGGACGTCGAGGCGCTGCAGGGACGGCTGGCGTCGGCCAGCGCGGCGGCGGCGGTCGAGTCGGCGGCGCTGCGGGCGCGGTTGGAGGAGGCCGACGCGGCGGCGGAGGCCGAGGCCGAGGCGCTGCGAAAGCGCGTGGAGGACGCCGAGGCGGCGGCGACCGTTGTTGTAGAAGAGCTGCAGGACGAGCTGGAGCGGGCGCGCGTCGGCGAGGCGGCCGCTCGGGAGGACGCGGAGGCGGCGCGCGAGGAGTTGGAGGCGCGGCTGGCGCGGGTCGAGTCGGCCGCGGAGGCGCGGGTGGCTGCCGTCGAACGTTCGGGTCGCGAGGCGGTCGAGGGCGCCGAGGCCGCGGCGCGGATGGAGTTGGCGGCCGCGTTGGCCGAGGCCGACGAGCGCGTCGCGGTGGCCGAGAGCGCGCGGGCGCGGGCGGAGGAGGCGGCGGCCGAGGCGGGCGCGGCGGCGCGTGAGGAGGCGGCGGCGCGGGTCGCGGAGGTCGAGGCCGAGGCCGCGGCGGCGCGGGTCGAGCTGGAGGACGCGGTCGAGGCGGCCGCGGCGCGCGGCTTGGAGCAGGTGGACGCGGCGCGGCGCGAGGCGTCGGAACGGGTCGCCGCCGCGCGGCGCGAGGCGGTGGAGTCGGTCGAGGCGGCGCGGCGGTCGGGGGCCGAGGAGGTCGCGGCGGTCTCGTCGGCGCTCGCGGAGGCGCGCGCCGAGGCGGCCGCGGGGCTGGAGGCCGCGCAGCGCGAGGCGGCATCGCTGCGGGACGAGCTCACGACCGTGACGCGCCGAGCGGAGGCCAACGCGACCGACCGGATCGCGGCGGCGGTGGCCTCGCGCGACGAGGCGGTCGCGGAGGTCCGCGGGCGGCTGGCGGAGGCCGAGGCCCACGCCGACGCCGAGACCGCGGAGCGCTTGGCGGTGGCGGAGCGCCTGGCGGCGGCCGCGCAGGTGGCCGAGAACCGGCAGCTGGAGAACGAGGCGCTGCGCACGCGCCTGCGGGAGGTCCGGGAGCGGGTCGCCGAGGACGCGGAGCGCGCCGCGGGAGCCGAACGCGAGGTCGAGGCGCTGCGGGCGCGCCTGGCGGACACCCAAGGCGCCGCCGACACACTTCACGCGCAGCTCGCGGAGGCGGAGCGCGAGGCCGAGACGGTGGGCAAGCGCTTGGGCGCGTCTGAGAGAGACACCCAGAGCCTCCGCACGCAACTCGGCGAGCTCCGCGAGCGCGGAACCGCTGCGGAACGCGAAGCGGAGAGCCTCCGTGAGCGTCTGGCGGCGAGCGTGGGGGAGGCGGAGGAGCTCCGCAGGGAAGTCGCGTTGGCGCGGGAGGAGACGGAGGGCGAGGTCGAGACGCTCCGGCTCCAGCTCGCCGAGGCGCAGCGGGCGGCGGAGGCCGAAGCCGACAGGCTCCGCGCGCGCATCGCCGACGCCCAGCAGGCGGCGGAGGCTGAAGCCACACGGCGCATCGCCTCCGCGCGACGCGACGCCGAGGCCGAAGCGGCGGAGCACGTCGCCGCCGCCCAGCGCGAAGCCGACACCCTCCGCACCCAACTCGCCGACGCCCAGCAGGCGGCGCAGGCCGAGGTCGACGCCGTCGGTGCACGCATCGCCGCCGCCGAGGCGCAGGCCGAGCGTGACATCGCCGCCATCCGCGCGGAGGCGACGGCAGAGGCGGAGGCGGCCGGCATCGAGATCGAGCGGGCACGAAAGGAGGCTCGGCTCGACTCGGAGGAGCGCGTCGCCGCGGCACGCGCCGAGAGCGAGACCCGCATCGCCGCACTGGAGGACGAGCTCGGCCGCGCGCGCTCCGACACCGACGAGCGCCTCGACGAAGAGCGCGCCCGCATCACCGCGATCGAGGTCGAGGCCGACCGTCGCATCGCCGCCGCGCAGGCCGCCGCTGAGGAGCGCGCACGTCTCGCCGAAGGTCGCCTCCTGGTCGCGTCGACCGGCACCGGCGAGCGCATCGCGGAGCTGGAGGCCCAGGTCGCCGAGGCCCAGAACCGCGCTGCTTCCCTCGACACCGCACGCGCCGAGGCCGACAGCCGCACGGCGTCGCTCGAGGCCGAGCTCACCGCGACCCGTCAAGCCCACACCGACGCGAGCAACCGCATCGCCTCGCTCCAGTCCGCGCTCGACGACGCTCGCTCCGGCGCGGACGACCAAGTCCGCTCGCTCGAAACCGCCCGCCAGGACGCCGAGGACCGCGCGACCTCCCTCCAGACGGCCCTCGACGCGGCGCAGGCCGAGGCATCGGACCGCGTCACGACACTCGAAGCCGCCCTCGCTGCCGCCGAGTCAGCGCGCAGCGACACCGACGAGCGCGTCGCCTCTCTGCAATCGGCCCTGCAGGCCACACGCGCCGAGGCATCCGACCGCGTCACGTCACTCGAAGCCGCCCTCGTCGCCGCCGAGTCCGCACGCAGCGACACCGACGATCGCGTCGCCTCACTCCAAGCAACTCTCGACGCCGCCCGCGCCGACGCCGCCGATCGCGTCGCCGCCCTCCAATCAGACCTGGAGACCACCCGCGCCGAGGCCCGCGACCGCGCCGCGTCCCTGCAAGCCGCCCTCGCGGCCGCCGAGTCCGCGCGCAGCGACTCCGACGATCGCGTCGCCGTCCTCCAGGACGCGCTCGACGCGGCGCGCGCTGAGGTCGACCAGCGAGCGGCGGCCGACGACGACCGCGTCGCCTCCCTCCAAGCGGCGCTCGCCGAGGCCAACGCCGCGCGCCAGGACGCCGACGCCCGCACCGCCTCCCTCCAAGCCGCGCACGCCGACGCCGAGGCGCACGACCTCGCCGCCGCCCGCTCCGAAGCCGACGCCCTCCGCGCCCGCATCGCCGACCTCGAGGACCAAGTCCTCCATGTCGGCCACACCGAGCGCTCGCTCGCCGACGCCCGCCAGCGCGAGGAGGAGCTCGCCGCCCAACTGGAGGCCGCGTACGCCGCCGCCCAGCAGCGTGAGGACGAGCTCGACCGCCTCCGGACGGCGCAGGCCACGTCCACACCCGGGCCGCCCGTCGCACTGCACGCGGCCGACGACATCGACCCCGACGACGACCTCGACGACGACCCCCACCCCCACCTCTTCGGCTCCTCCGCCCGCCAAGAACGCCTCGTCATGCTCGCCCTCCTCTTCGTCGCGATCGTCACCGGCGTCGCCATCGCGACCGGCGGCCTGACCGACGTCCTCCACTGATTTGCGCCCTCTTGGCTAGCCTGTGGCGCCGAATGCGCTGCCGCCTCGTCACGGTCGGGCTCACGTGCGCCGCGGTCGCGGCCTGCGTCGTCGCCCCGGCGCCCTCCGCGCTCGCGCAGGACTCCACACCGTCCTCGGCGGCCGCGAGCAACACCACCAACAAGGCCACGACGACGCCCGCGCCCGGCTCGTCGGTCCTCCCCGGATCGACCTCCGCGCCCGCGAGCACGACCGCGCCGCCGACGACCACGACACCTCCGGCCACGACGACGGCGGCCCCGCAGACGACCGCCGTGCCGGCCTCGACGGGGCCCACGAGTCCGTCGTCGGACGACTCCAAGACCGCGATCGTCCTCGTCGCCATTCTTGGCGCGCTGCTGCTCGCCGCGGCCCTCGCGATCGGCGCCGCGCGGTGGTGGGCCTACGAGCCGAAGTGGTGGATTCGCTGGCGTCACGCGACCGCCGAGGCCGGCTGGCGGACCTCCGCCGCGTGGGCCGAGTTCACGGATTGGCTGCGCCTAGGACGCTGACCCGCGGCGCCTACACTTGAACTTCCTCGCAACGAGCGAGAACGAGAAGTTTTTCCGTCCGGCCCACGCGCCACCCTGCTCGACCCCCATCAAGGTTTTCGAGGCGTCGCGGGCCGGCGGCGAGGAAGGATCAAGAGGCGCATGGAGACAGCACCGCAGACCGCATTGGCGACGGGCATTCAGCCCGGTCGCGCGCTCACGATCGAGCGTTACTTCACCACCCCGGGCGTCGCGCCGTTCGACACCGTCGCGTGGGAGCTGCGCACGGCCGCGGTCGGCAAGTTCAAGCAGGAGAACGTCGAGTTCCCGAAGTCGTGGTCGCAGAACGCCACGAACATCGTCTCGCAGAAGTACTTCCGCGGTCAGATGGAGTCGCCCGCGCGCGAGCACTCGGTCAAGCAGATGATCGGGCGCGTCGCCGGCACCATCGCGGACTGGGGTCGCCAGCGCGGCTACTTCGCGACCGCCGAGGACGGCGACGCGTTCCAGGACGAGTTGACCTACATCCTGCTCCACCAGATGGCGGCGTTCAACTCGCCCGTCTGGTTCAACGTCGGCTTCGAAGAGCAGCCCCAGTGCTCGGCCTGCTTCATCCTGTCGGTCGAGGACACGATGGAGTCGATCCTCGACTGGAACACGCGCGAGGGCAAGATCTTCCGCGGCGGCTCCGGCTCGGGCATCAACCTGTCGACGATCCGCGGGTCGATGGAGCCGCTGAGCAAGGGCGGCACGGCCTCCGGCCCGGTGTCGTTCATGCGCGGCGCCGACTCCTGGGCCGGCACGATCAAGTCCGGCGGCAAGACGCGCCGCGCCGCCAAGATGGTGGTGTTGGACGTCGACCACCCGGACATCGTCGAGTTCATCGAGTGCAAGGCCAAGGAGGAGGACAAGGCCGAGGCGCTCGCGCGGGCGGGCTTCGACATGTCGATCGACGGTGACGGCTTCACCTCGATCCAGTACCAGAACGCCAACAACTCGGTCCGCGTCACGGACGAGTTCATGCAGGCCGCCGAGGCCGACGGCGAGTGGCACACGATCGCCCGCCAGACCGGCAAGCCGATCGGCGAGCCGCTGCGCGCGCGTGACGTGATGCGCAAGATCGGCGAGGCCGCCTGGCGCTGCGCCGACCCGGGCGTCCAGTACGACACCATCATCAACGACTGGCACACGTGCCCGGCCTCGGGGCGCATCAACGCGTCGAACCCGTGCTCGGAGTACATGCACGTCGACGACTCCGCGTGCAACCTGGCGTCGCTGAACCTGATGAAGTTCCGCCGCGCCGACAGCACGCTCGACGTCGAGAAGTTCGAGCGCGCGGTCGACGTCGTCTTCCTCGCACAGGAGATCGTCGTCGGCCCGTCGAGCTACCCGACCGAGGAGATCGGCGTCAACGCCCGCGCGTTCCGCCAGCTCGGCATGGGCTACGCCAACCTCGGCGCGTACCTGATGGCCAACGGCATGCCCTACGACGCGGTGGCGGGTCGCGCGACCGCCGCCGCGATCACGGCGCTGATGACCGGCCGCGCGTACCTGCAGTCGGCCAAGGTCGCCGCGGCGATCGGCCCGTACGAGCGCTACGCGGAGAACCGCGAGCCGCACAACGCGGTCATGCGCATGCACCGCGACGCCACGGCGCAGATCCCGGTCGGCGTCGGCCGCGACGACGCGCTCCTGGCCGCCGCCCGCGAGGTGTGGGACGAGGCGGTCGAGGTCGGCGACGCGCACGGCTACCGCAACGCGCAGGCGACGGTGCTCGCGCCCACCGGCACGATCTCGTTCCTGATGGACTGCGACACGACGGGCGTCGAGCCCGACTTCTCGCTGGTCAAGCACAAGGAGCTGGTCGGCGGGGGCTCCATGGTCATCGTCAACCAGACCGTCGGCCTGGCGCTGCAGACGCTCGGCTACGAGCCGACGGAGATCGACCAGATCGTCGCGCACATCAACGAGTACGGCACGATCGTCGAGGCGCCGGGCATCAAGGACGAGCACCTCGAGGTGTTCGACGTCGCCGTCGGCTCCCGCGCGATCTCGCACATGGGCCACATCAAGATGATGGGCGCGGTGCAGCCGTTCATCTCGGGCGCGATCTCCAAGACGGTGAACATGCCGAGCACGGCGACCGTCGAGGACATCGTGGACGCCTACACGCAGGCGTGGCACCTGGGCGTCAAGGCGCTGGCGATCTACCGCGACGGCTCGAAGACCGCGCAGGCGCTGCGCACCGACGCGCAGCAGACCGAGGCCGCGCCGATCACCGACACCCCGGAGTTCGAGGCCGCCGTGAAGGCGGAGGTCGCCAAGCAGATCGGCGCTCTCGGGCCGAAGCGGCGCAAGATGCCGCGTGAGCGCAACTCGCTCACGCACAAGTTCAGCCTCGGCGGGCACGAGGGCTACATCACGGCCGGCATGTACGAGGACGGCACGGTCGGCGAGATCTTCATCACCGACGTCGGCAAGGAGGGCTCGACCCTCCGCGGCATGATGAACTCGTTCGCGACCGCGATCTCGATCGCGCTGCAGTACGGCGTGCCGCTCGAGACGCTCGTCTCGAAGTTCGCCTACAT
>DATDMD010000272.1:0-7547 GCA_036518975.1 Baekduia sp. | reverse complement strand
GGCGTGCTCGGCCGGCGCGAGGAGCGCGGCGAGGCGGCGCCCGCCGTCACGTACCGGCGGTCCGGCGACGACAACCTGCTGATCGAGTACGGGCCGATGACGCTCGACCTCGGGCTGCGGATGCGCGTCCACGCGCTGGCGGAGCGGATCGCGGCGGAGGGGCTGCGGGGCGTCGTCGACCTCACGCCGGGCATCCGGTCGCTCCAAGTGCATGTGGATCCGGACGCGGTGTCGGTGCGGCGGGTGTTGGAGCTCGCGCGCTCGGTCGAGGACGAGCTGCCGCCGACGCGCGACCTGGAGGTGCCGTCGCGGACCGTGCACCTGCCGCTGTCGTGGGACGACCCGGCGACGCGCGAGGCGACCGAGCGCTACATGACCGGCGTCCGGGCCGACGCGCCGTGGTGCCCGTGGAACATCGAGTTCATCCGGCGAGTCAATGGCCTTGGGTCGGTCGACGATGTTCATGATGTCGTCTTCGATGCGGAGTACCTGGTACTGGGCCTCGGCGACGTCTACCTCGGCGCACCGGTCGCGACGCCGCTGGACCCGCGCCACCGTCTCGTGACGACCAAGTACAACCCGGCGCGCACGTGGACGCCGGAGAACGCGGTGGGGATCGGCGGCGCGTACCTGTGCATCTACGGGATGGAGGGGCCGGGCGGCTACCAGTTCGTCGGCCGTACCATTCAGGTCTGGTCACGGTTCCGGCCGTTCGCCGACGGCCACCCGTATCTGCTGCGGTTCTTCGACCGGATCGTGTGGCATCCGGTGGGCGCCGAGGAGCTGCTGGAGCTGCGTGCCGACATGGCGGCGGGGCGGCTCGACGTCGAGATCTCGGACGGGTCCTTCAGCCTCGCGTCGCACCTGGCGTTCCTGGAGCGCGAGGAGGACTCAATCGCGGCGTTCCGGGCGCGGCAGACGGCAGCGTTCGACGCCGAGCGGGCGGCGTGGGCGGCGGCGGGCGAGTTCGATCCGCGGCCGGAGGCGGTGGCGGGCGGCGGCGGCGGGTTGTCGGTGGCCGCGGTGGACGTGCCGGACGGCGCGACGCTCGTCGAGGCGCCGCTGTCGGCGAGCGTCTGGAAGGTCGACGTGGGGATCGGCGACGCCGTCCGCGCCGGCGACCGCCTCCTGACCCTCGAGGCGATGAAGACCGAGACCGCCGTCGAGGCGCCTGCGGACGGCGAGATCCTCGACGTGCTCGTGACGGCCGGCGCGCTGGTCGACGCGGGCTCGGCGCTGGTCGTGCTCGGCGCGAAGGTGGCGGTGTGACGGGCGTGGGCGGCGTGCAGAGCGACGCCCGCTGCGCGCTGGTCGACGCGGGCTCGACGCTCGTCGTGCTTGGTGCGAAGGTGGGGGCATGACGGGCCTGGCCACTGGCGCGGCGCGGGACGCGTACGAGCGGATCGCGGCCGCGGGCCGGCCCGAGATCTGGATCACGCTGCGCTCTATGGATGACGTCATGGCCGACGCGGCCGCGCTCGACGCGCTACCGGTGGACGCGCGCGAGGCGCTGCCGCTGTACGGGCTGACGCTGGCGGTCAAGGACAACGTCGACGTCGCGGGGCTGCCCACGACGGCCGGCTGCCCGGCGTTCGCCTACGCGCCGTCGGTGTCGGCCCCGGCGGTCCAGCGGCTGGTCGACGCGGGTGCGGTCGTGGTCGGCAAGACGAACCTCGACCAGTTCGCGACCGGCCTCGTCGGGACGCGTTCGCCGCACGGCGCGGTGCGCGATGCCCGGCGGCCGGAGCACGTTTCGGGCGGCTCGTCGTCGGGGTCGGGCGTGGCGGTCGCGCTGGGGCTGGTCGACCTCGCGATCGGGACCGACACCGCCGGCTCGGGGCGCGTTCCGGCCGCGTTCGGCGGGATCGTGGGGTTCAAGGCGACCAAGGACATGGTGTCGGTCCAGGGCGTCGTGCCGGCGTGCGCGTCGCTGGACTGCGTGACGATCCTCGCCGCCGACCTCGCGCTGGCCGAGCGCGCGATCGCGATCATGGCCGGGCCGGACGCGCTGCCGCCGGACGCGCCGCTGGCCGCACCGCCGGTCCCACGCGTCGCGGTCCCGCCGGCCGAGGAGCTCGGCGACCTGACACCGGCGGCCCGGGACGCGTTCGCGCGGGCCGTGGCGGCGCTGGAGGCGGCCGGGGCGGTGATCCAACCCGTAGGCCTTGATCCGTTCCTGGAGGCCGCGCGCATGTTGTACGACTCGGCGCTGGTCGCCGAGCGCCACGCTGCGGTGGGCGCGTTCGTCGATCGGCATCCCGACACGGTCGACGCGACGGTCGGCGCGATCATCCGCCGGGCCGCGACGTTCACCGCGACCGAGCACCTGCGCGCGGTCGCGCGGGTCGGGGAGCTGCGCTTGGCGGCGGTTGCCGCGTTGGGGGACGCCGACGCGCTGCTGATGCCGACCACGACACGCCAGCCGACGCTCGCCGAGGTCGCCCGCGATCCGGTCGGCGTGAACAGCCGCCTGGGCATCTACACCAACTTCTGCAACCTGTTCGACCTGTGCGCGGTCGCGGTCCCGGCCGGCGAGGCCGACGGCGGCTGCTTCGGCGTGACCGTCCTGGCACCCGCCCACCACGACCGCGTCGCGGCCGACGTCGCCGCGCTCGTGTGCGGGATGCCGGCGGCGGCGCCGGACGCCGCGTTGGGGGCGACCAAGGCCACCACCCTGCTCGTCGTCGGCGCCCACCGCCGCGGCCAGCCACTCAACTCGCAGCTGACCGGGATCGGCGCGCGGTTCGTCTCCACGGCGCACACCGCGCCCGAGTACCGGCTCTACGCACTGGACACGGACCCGCCGAAGCCGGGTCTGGTCCGCGTCGAACCGGACGACGGCGCCGCGATCGAAGGCGAGCTCTGGCTGCTCCCACCGGCCGGCCTGGGGCTGTTGTTGTCGTCGTTGCCGGCGCCGATGACCCTGGGGCCGGTGACGTTGTCGGATGGGCGGCCGGTGGTCGGGTTCGGCTGCGAGCCGGCGGCGCTCGTAGGGGCGCCGGACATCACGGAGCACGGGTCGTGGCCGGCGTGGCTGGCCGCGCGCGCGGGAGCGCGGGTGTAGCGCCTCCGTCGGCCAGCACCTGCTGAGTCGGCGCGGAGTCGTCCTGCACTCGCGGCGACGGCGGAGTCGTCGCCTCGGTCGGTGAGACTGCGGGCTCGGTGTTGCCTCACTGCGCGCCGACGTCGTCGCCTCGGTCGTTCCAACCGTACTCGCGGTGTCCTCTTGCGGCGCAGCCGCCCTCGCTTCCCCCGGTCGGCACGGTGCTCGCGGTGTCCTCTTGCGGCGCAGCCGCCCTCGCCTCCCCCGTCGCACGGCGCTCGCGGTGTCCGCTCGCCGCGACGGCGGAGGCGTCGCCTCTGGCGGTCGACGCTTCCTGCGCCGGCGCTACGTCAGTCGACGCTCGCTTCGACGGCGTCGTCGCGGGAGCCGGGTCAGAGCTTGCTGGCCGGCGCGAGGTCGGCGTGTGCTCGTCGTCGTCGGCTTGCTGTGGTGGTGGGGTGTGGCTCGCCGGCGGGGTTGGTGGGCAGTGCGGGCGTTGGACGTGGTGCGGGGCGGGGTTTGCTTCGCATCTAGGGCGTGAGGCAGTTGAGGTGGTTCCGCGCTGTCGGCGTGCCTCGGCCGCCCTGGGGCGGGCGTTTCGGGCTCGCATCGCCGGGACGCCGAGGTCCGTGTCGTCTGGTGTCCCGCAGAGGGACACGGGACGACATGGACCGTGGTTCGGAGTGAATCCTCGCCACGCCGGGGTCCAAGTCGTCTGACCCGCGTATATGGCGGGTTAGACGACTTGGATCGCGCCGCGACGAGGTCCGTGTCGTTTTGGACGTCATATGGACGTTGGAAACGACGCGGATCGCCGCGCGCCGAGGTCCGTGTCGTCTCGTCGTCAACTATTCACCACGAGACGACACGGACCGCGAGCGGGCCGGCGATTCGGCCCCGAACTCGCCCCCGGAAGCACCAACCCGGACGAGCCACACCGACAGCGCGGAGAGCCACCATCACTGCCTCACGCCCTAGATGCCAAGCAGACCACGCCCCAAAACACCACCAACGCCCGCGCTGCTCGCCAACAAGCGCCCGCGCGCCGCCCTACCCCCGCCGCGCCCGCAGCCCGTCCAGCGCCATGTCCAAGATCCGGTCGATCTGCCCCGGATCCGCCGTCCGGATCGCCGCGATCCCGCCGACCATCCGTCCCACGTCGGTGAAGTTCGTGTCCGGCCGCGCCTCGCCGGCGTCCTGGGCCCGGCCGAGCAACATCTCCCCCGCCTCCGTGATCGCACTGCGGCAGGACACGAACACCGGTGCGTCGGCGTCGATCGTGTTGAGCATCTCGTCGGCCAGCGCGCGCTTGGTCGCGGCGTAGCGGACGAACTGGCGCAGCCAGGTGACGAGGGCGTCCCAGGGGTCGAGGTCGCCGAGGTCGTTGGCCTTGGCGCTCATCTCCTCGACCTCGTCGACGTAGACGGCCTCGAGCAAGGCCTGGCGCGTCGGGAAGTGGCGATAGAGCGTCCCGATCCCGACGCCCGCGCGGCGGGCGATGTCCTCGAGCGACGCGGCGGTGCCGTTGTCGGTGAACGCGGCGGCGGCCGCTTCGAGCAGCGCCTCGTAGTTGCGGCGCGCGTCGGCGCGCTTGGGGCGCTGCGACAGGCCGGTGACCTGACGCTCGGTGTCGATCTTGATGTCGCTCATCTGACCCGCCTCGACGATCATTGCAAAACGGAGGCCCCCTCCGCTATAGTTCTCCTCAGAAGCGGAGGCTCCCTCCGCATCATCCGGAGGACGCCTCCAGTTTAGCGCCCTCCAGCACGACCTTCAAAGAAGGAGCCCCTCTCCCCATGAGCACCTCCGTGCTTCGGCGCGTCCCCGCGCGCCGGTCGTCGGCGAACGCCGTCAGCCACAACCCCACCCTCGTCCTCGGGATCATCCTCGCGACGTACCTGATGATCGTGCTGGACGTGTCGGTGATCATCACCGCGCTCCCGCGCATCCACACCGCACTCGACTTCTCCTCCGCCAACCTCTCCTGGGTCCAGAACGCCTACACGTTGACGTTCGGCGGCCTCCTCCTCCTCGGCGCTCGCGCGGGCGACATCCTCGGCCGGCGCCGCGTCTTCGTGCTCGGCATCGGCGTCTTCACGTTCGCCTCGCTGCTGGCCGGGCTGTCCCAGTCGGCGACGTGGCTGCTCGCCGCCCGCGCGTTCCAGGGCGTCGGCGCCGCGATCGCCGCGCCGTCGTCGCTCGCGCTGCTGACCACGAGCTTCCCCGAGGGCCACGAGCGCACGCGCGCGCTGGCCGCCTACTCGGCGGTGGCGGGCGGCGGCGGCAGCGCCGGCCTCGTCCTCGGCGGCTTCCTGACCGACGTCGTCTCCTGGCGCTGGGGCCTGTTCATCAACGTCCCGATCGGGTTGTTGATGATCTACGCCGCGCCGCGCATCCTGCCCGAGACCGTGAAGCGCCCGGGCCGGTTCGACCTCACCGGCGCGCTGACCTCGACGCTCGGCATGAGCGCGGTCGTCTACGGCTTCGTCCGCGCGGCCTCCGACGGCTGGGGCGACGACGTCACCGTCGCGGCCTTCGTGTCCGGCGCCGTGCTGCTGGTCGCCTTCGTGCTCAACGAGCTGCGCGCCGAGCATCCGATCACGCCGCTGCGGCTGTTCGCGTCGCGTGAGCGGTCCGGCGCCTACGCCGCCCGCATCCTCGTCGTCGGGGCGATGTTCTCGATGTTCTTCTTCCTGACGCAGTACCTGCAGGGCGTCGCTGGCTACAACCCGCTGAAGGCCGGCATCGCGTTCCTGCCGATGACCCTCGTGATGTTCTCAATGGTCCAGGTGGTTCCGCGACTCTCCCGCCGGATCGGCTCGACGCCCCTGCTCATCGCCGGCCTCTCGCTGGACCTGATCGGGATGGCGTGGCTGAGCCGGCTGAGCGAGACGACCGCGTTCTTCCCCGGGATCGCGCTGCCGATGGTCATGATGGGCATCGGGATGGGCGCCGCGCTGACGCCGCTGACCGCCGCCGGCATCGCGGGCGTGCAGCCCGACGACGCGGGCGCCGCGTCAGGCGTGGTCAACGTCGCGCACCAGCTCGGCGGCTCGCTGGGCCTCGGCATCCTCGTGACGGTGTTCGCCAGCGCGCAGCGCAGCGCGGGCGGGACCTCCGTCCACGCCCTCGCGCAGGCGGTGTCGTCGGCCGTGACGGGGTCGGCCATCTTCCTGGCGCTCGGCCTCGCGATCGTGCTCCTGGTGATGCGGGCGCCGATGCCGTCCCTGGCGGCCGCCCGGATCCGAGCCCGCGCGGCGGCGCTGCGCTCGGTGTCCTAACCCACAGCTTCCCGCATCGTCGGGAACCCGCGCGTCGCAGCCCCTGTGGTGGTGGGTTGCGGCGCGCGGCTGCGTTCTGGGCCGGTGCCCTAAGCCCCGACCGGGTGCCAGGCCGTCCGCAGCTCGGTCAGCGCCGACAGGCGGGACAGCGTGTCGGTCTCCGAGCGGATCACGCGCTTGAGCGTCTCTGAGGCGAAGGTGTCGACCTGGGTCGACCAGTCGGTGTCGCCGGTCGCGTCGATGATCGCGTTGACGTCGCGGTGGGAGGTCAGTGCGGGCAGCAGCTCGGACACGCGGCCGGACAGGAGGTTCACGACGCCTCCGGGGACGTCGCTGACGCCGAGGACCTCGCCGAGGTCCAGGCCGGGAAGCGGGTCGCTCTCCGGCAGCTGCACGACGACCACGTTGCCGGCGGCGAGGGGCGCGGCGATGGACTCCACGACCTCCACGAGCGACGCCGTCGCACCATGCACGACCGCCACGACGCCCGTGGCCTCCGGCGTCGACAGCGACAGGAACGGCGCCGCCACCGGGTTGACGCCGCCGAGCACGGCATGCAGCTTGTCGGTCCAGCCGGCGTAGTGCACGAACGTGTCGACGGCCTCCCCCACGTCGCCGCCGAACTCGCCGGCGCGGGACTCCAGCGCCTCGGCTGCCCGATACAGGATCTGGCCGCGGTTGTAGGCGGTCCGCTTCGCCCAGCCGCCGGCGGCGCCGCGCGCCGCCTTGACCGCGTCGCGGACGTCCTTCCGGGAACCGCGCGGGACGTTGGTGCCGTTCACGACGTCGTGTCTCCCCGACTCGGAGCGGACGAACGCGCCGCCCACGTACAACTTGTAGGTCTTGGCCACCGACACGCGCACCTCACTCACCGCGACCCTTCCACCTTCACGTACGGCCGCAGCCCCGCCGGCCCGCCCTCGCGGCCGAACCCGGACTCCTTGAAGCCGCCGAACGCGGCCGTCGGATCGAAATGGTTGTAGGTGTTCTGCCACACGACGCCCGACCGCAGCTGCGACGTGACCTCGAACGCCTTCGAGCCCTTGTCGGTCCAGATCCCCGCGGCCAGCCCATACGCCGAGTTGTTGGCCTTCTCGACCGCTTCAGCATGGGTCCGGAACGTCGTGATCGCCAGCACCGGCCCGAAGATCTCTTCACGCGAGATGCGGTGCGCGGGCGACGCCTCGGTGAACAGCGCCGGCGCGAACCAGTAGCCGCGCTCC
>DATDMD010000271.1:0-28135 GCA_036518975.1 Baekduia sp. | reverse complement strand
GCAGGTCGGCCTTCGGGCACGGCGGCGGCAGCTTCCGCTCGAGCGGGAGGTGCTGCGGGAGCGTCGGCAGCGGCCGCGCGGCGCAGGCGGCGCCGAGGGCGCTCGCGGGCAGGCCGCTGCGCGAGATCGCGATGAAGCTCTGGCCGGCGGCGTCGAGCGGCAGGCACTGCGACTGCGACAGGACGCTCGCCGGCAGCTCGTGGAACTTGTTGTCGTTGTTGAACGCCCCGTCGCGGCCGAGGACGCCGAGCTTGCCGTCCACGACGCGGCCGACCTGGACGCAGCCGAGCTGCCGCGTCGTGCGCAGCGTGCGCAGGCCCCACGGCGGCCCGCCGTCGGGGTCCGCGACGCGCAGCGCGGTGAGGCGCGCCGAGCCGGGGATCGCGCGGCCAAGGCCGGTGTCGGACCGGAACGTCATGCCCGGCGGGTCCGTGACCGGCTCGCCGGTGAGGAGGTTCGTGGTCGCCGCGAGCGCCGCCGCGGCGGCGACCAGGAGCAGCAGCGCGAGCGCGACGACGAGCGATGGCCGGCGCGCCCCGCCGCGCAGCCACGCGCGCCACGCCGGCGCGCGCTTCGCCCCGTGGGCCATCCGCTCGATCTCCTCGCCCAGGCGCTCCAGCGGTGGAATCAGCTCGGTCATGCGTTGCCCTCCAGGGCGGTGCCCATCGCGCGCAGGCCGCGGGAGACGCGGGCGCGGACCGTGGCCTCCGAGACGCCGAGGGAGGCCGCGACCTCCTGGTAGGGACGCTCCTCCACCACGCGCAGGCGCAGGGCCTCGCGCTGGTCGGGCGTCAGCTTCGCGAGCTCGGCGCCGAGCACCTCGCGGAGCTCCGGCAGGCCGGCGCGGCGCTCGACGTCGGCGATCTCGTCCGGCGCCAGCGCCGGCACGCTCATGCCCATCTTGGACACCAACCTGCGGTCGAGGGCGCCGCGCTCCAGGTAGCGGGCGATCTGGCGCCGGGCGATCGTCAGCAGCCAGGCGCGCGCCTCGACCTGGGTCGTCCCCCGGAACGCGCGCCGGCCCTTGAACGCCTGCGCGAACGTCTCGGCGACGAGGTCCAGCGCCGTCTCGGCGTCGAGCACGCGGCGCGCGCAGAACGTGAGCAGCATCGGGCTCTCCCGTCGGTAGAGCGCGACGAACCCGTCGGGCTCGGTGATCGGAGCGTCCAGCTCGTCCATCTGCCCGACAAGTGCGGCGAGCGGCGAAGTTGTGACGGCCGCCGACCGCCGAAGAAGGGGCCGGGGCGGCGGCGTGACGCCGCCGCCCCGGAGCTTGGGGGGGGTGTGCTGGGGAGTGGTTCTTGGTGGCCTACTCGTAGGCCAGGGACTCGAGGACGTTGAGGCGCGAGGCCCGGCGGGCCGGGAGGATCGCCGCCAGGACGCCCGCGAAGCTCGCCAGGACCAGGAGCACGATCAGCGTCGGGATCGGGATCGACAGCTTGAAGTCGTCCACGGCGCGCGTGACCAACACGGACAACACGATCCCGAGCACCATCCCGATGACCGCGCCGATCTGCGCGGTGATGATGGCCTCGTAGCGGATCACGCGCCGCACCTGGCGGCGCGACATCCCGATCGCGCGCAGCAGCCCGAGCTCGCGGACGCGCTCGCTGATGCTGAGCACCAGCGTGTTGACGATCCCGAACAGCGACACGATGATCGCCATCGCGAGCAGGGCGTAGATCAACCCGAGCAGCTGGTCGATCTGCCCCTCCTGCTGGTCGATGAACTCCTGGTTGGTCTTGGCCTCGGCCTCCGGGAACCGCGTGTCCAGCAGCCGGTCGATCGACGTCTTGACCTGGCTGTCATTGACGCCGCTCTGGTAGCCGACGAGCACGAACGAGTCCTTCGTCGTCCCGAAGTCGCGCTCCAGGACGGGGTTGGCGACGGTCAGGGCCGAGTACAGGCCGCCCTTGTCGTCGATGATCCCGGTGACCTTCAACGGCAGCCTGTCCACCTTGGCCGTCTGGACGTCCAGCGTCTCGCCGACCTTGACGCTGTTGTCCTCGGCGTACTTCTTGGTGACCACGACGCTGCCGGGGCCGAGCGCGCGCAGGGTGTTGTCGTCGCCCTGCTTCCAGTCGGCGTGGTAGAGGTCCGGGAACGTCTTGGGGTCGATGCCGGAGACGCCCTGCTTCTTGCCGTCGATCTTGGCCTGCGCGGTCCGCAGCGCCCCGACCTCCTTGACGCCCGGCACCTGCGCGACCGCCTCGGTCGCCTGGTGCGTGAACGAGCCGAAGTTGGTGGACTCGACCACGGCCTGCGCGCGCGAGCCGTTGTTGACCGCGTCGCGGATCGTCGTCTTGGCGCCGGCCGCGAACACGCTGGCGAACGTCACGAGCGCGACGCCGACCATGAGCGCGCCCGCCGTGACCGCCGTCCGGCCCGGGAAGCGCACGGTGTTCTCGCGCGCGATCCGCCCGGTGATGCCGCGGAAGCGCTCGAACGGCGCGCCGACGAACCCGGCGAGCGGCCCGACCAGCCGCGGGCTCAGGAACGCGACGCCGAGGAACGTCGCCACCGCGCCGATGCCCATCAGCGACAGGGCCGCGCTCGCCTTCGCGCCGCCGAACAGCCCCAGCGCCATCAGCGCCAGGCCGCCCACGGTCAACACGATGGACAACGGCGTCGCCAGGCGCGAGCGCTTCTGCTCGGCCGACAGCCCCTCGCGCAGCGCCGCCAGCGGCGGCACGCGCGTGGCCCGGAACGCGGGCGCCAGCGTCGAGATCAGCGTCACGACCGTCCCGACGGCCAAGGACACGATGATGGTCCGGGTCTCGATGACCGTCGAGGTCGACGGCAGGTCCGCGCCGAACGCCTTGAACAGCGCCTTCAGCCCTGCCGCGACGCCGATGCCGAGCACCAGGCCCGCCGCCGAGCCGACCACACCGAGGATCAGGCCCTCGGCGAGCACCGAGCGGAGCACCTGCTTGCGCTTGGCGCCGAGCACGCGCAGGAGCGCGAACTCGCGGGTGCGCTGTGCGACCGTGATCGAGAACGTGTTGAAGATCAGGAACGCGCCGACGAACAGCGAGATCCCCGCGAACGCCAGCAGCGCGGTGCGCAGCACGTCCAAGAACCCCGTCTTGAT
Organism: Baekduia sp.; assembly: GCA_036518975.1. Classification (GTDB taxonomy): domain Bacteria; phylum Actinomycetota; class Thermoleophilia; order Solirubrobacterales; family Solirubrobacteraceae; genus Baekduia. Next base: position 25,044 of record DATDMD010000271.1, on the reverse strand, counting down.
GTCCTGCGTCTGCTTGGAGGCCTGCTCGGTGCCGGTGCGAACCTCGACGTTCTTGGGGACGATCGGCGCGATCCGCGCCTTGAGCGTCTGCGCGCTCACGCCGGGCTTGGCCGCGACTTCGATCTCGTCGAAGGTGCCCTCGTGCCCGGTCATCCGCTGCGCCTCGGGCAGCGTCATCACGGCGATCACGCCGCCGCCGAACGAGTCGACGCCCGCGATCGTCACGACCCCCGAGATGGTGTAGGTCTTCTTCGGGGCCTCGTCCTGGATCTGGAGCTTGTCCCCCACCTTGAGGTGGTTGGTGTCCGCCGTGGCCTTCGGGATCGCGACCTCGTCGGCGGTCTGCGGCAGGTGGCCGTCGGTCGGCGCGAACGACTCGAAGCGCTGGACGTCGTGCGCGCCGGCGATCGCGTTGAAGCCCTGGCCCTTGAGCTTGGAGCCGTCGCCCTTGCGGAACGAGCCGCCCTGGGAGAAGACCGAGCCCTCGGCCGTCTCGACCCCGTCGACCTGCTTGACCTTGTCCACGACGGCCGCCGGGATCGGCGGCGGGTCGTCGTCGCCGGCCAGGTCGTTGTTGGGGGACAACGCGACGTCGGTGCCCTTGTTGGACTCCGTGAAGATGTTGTCGAACGACTTGGTGATGGTGTCGGTGAAGATGTAGGTGCCCGCGATGAGCGTCACGCCCAGCGCGACGGCCAGGGCGGTGAGGGCGAGGCGGAGCTTGCGGGCCAGGAGCCCGCGGATGGCGATCTTGCGCATGGCGGTCTCCTGTCCTAGACCGACGCGTGCTCGGCGGCGGCGCGGGCCGTCTCGCGGTCCTCGACGAGCTGGCCGTCGCGCAGGACGAGCAGGCGGTCCGCGTAGCTGGCCGCGTCCTCGTCGTGCGTGACCATGATGATCGTCTGACCGAAGTCGTCGACCGAGCGGCGCAGCAGCTGCAGGATCTCGGTCGAGCTGACCGAGTCGAGGTTGCCCGTCGGCTCGTCGGCGAACACCACGGCCGGCCGCGAGGCCAGCGCGCGCACCACGGCGACGCGCTGCTGCTGGCCGCCGGAGAGCTCGCTCGGGCGGTGCGTCAGGCGGTCGCGCAGGCCGACGAGGTCGATCAGCTGGTCGACCCACTCCCGGTCCGGGTCGCGCCCGGCGATCGACAGCGGCAGGAGGATGTTCTCCTCCGCGTTGAGGACCGGCAGCAGGTTGAAGGCCTGGAAGATGAAGCCGACGCGGTCCCGGCGCAGCTGGGTGAGGGCGTCGTCGGACAGCTTGGTCAGGTCGGTGCCGTCGAGCACCGCGGTGCCCGACGTGGGGCGGTCGAGCCCGGCGAGGAGGTGCATGAGCGTCGACTTGCCGGAGCCCGAGGGGCCCATGATGGCCGTGAAGGCGCCGGCGGGGAAGTCGACGGTGACACCGCCCAGTGCCGTGACGGCGGCGCCGCCCTCGCCGTACACCCGGCGAAGCTCCTGCGCAGAGACGATGGAGGTCATGGCCAGGAGCCTCCCAGGGAGCCCATTTTGCAGGGGTACGGCTACCTCCCCATCAACCCCTAGGGGATGTCACATGGAAGACCCTGACAGCGGCCCCCGGGGCAACCCTTGTCCTACATCTTGCCTGACGCCGTTCGCGCCTTCTCCCACATGCGGAGGTAGGCCTCGGCGGAGCCGTTCAGCACGGCGAGCGCTCGCGCGCCCTCGGGTTCGCGCGCCATCGCCGCCAGCAGGTCGGGCAGCAGCCCGTAGTGCGCCATGCCGTCGGTCGCGAGGTCGAAGGTCCGGTCGCCGGTCTGCTGGCGCGTGAAGGTCTGGCCGTCGAGCGTGAACGGATAGGTGAGCGGCGTCTTGCCCGGCAGCGCGGCGAAGCCGCCGGTGTCGCTGCCCAGCCCGCCCGGCCGCGCCACGATGGCCTTGGCCAGCGCCGCCGGGTCGCTCAGACGCTGCGAGGACACCCCGCCGCCCGCCTTCAAGGCCTTCAACTCGGTCGCGCTCCAGGTCCCGCCGGTGTCGGTGTGGCCGGAGACGACCGGGTAGTGCGCCGCGTCGGTGATCTTCAGCACCGCGTCGCGCGCCCGCTCGGACAGGTGGTCGGCCTCGATCAGCATGCCGGACTTCATCATCTGCCGGACGAGGTGCGCGCCCAGCGGCGTGAGCCCCTGCGTGTTGCAGTGCTTGCCGGCGGTGTAGCGCGGTGGCCGGATCTGGGCGAGCGCCTTGGTCGCCGGGAAGAACTGCGACAGCACGCTGATCTCCAGCGACGAGATCGGCACGAGCTCCTCCCCCTGACCCGCGGCCGGGCACGTGCCCTGGCTGAACCAGAGCCCGGTCTCGAGCCGGTCCATCGCGTTGATGAACTTGCCCTTGACCCCGCCCTCGAACGCCGCGCCCGCGAAGCCGTTGTCGGCCCAATGGGCGATGAACATCGAGCGCACGCCGAGCTTGCGATAGGCCTCCAGACGCGCGTCGACGTCCGCCGACGTGCACGGCTTGACGCCAGGCTGCTGCACGCGGCAGTCCAGCGGGAACGACGACTCGATCCCGATGATCACCGCGAGCTTGCCGTCGCGCGCCACGCGCCGCGCCTGGGCGGGCGACTCGACGATCCGGAACCAGCCCCGGCCGGGCCCGCCGCTCTGCGCGTCGATGTAGTCGCGCAGCGCGCGCAGCCGCGCGATCTGGCCGCGGATCGCGGTCGTCTCGTCGCACGAGTACCGCGTGCGCGGCTCGACCTTGCACAGCTGGGCGTCCTCGACCGTCTGCGCGACCACCAGCCGCAGCCCGCCGCGCCACGCGCGCTCGAGCCACTTGTAGTAGATCTGCTCGTGCGTGTTGGTGTCGTTGGTCGGCCAGCCCGTGAAGGTCGGCCAGCCGGCGGTGTCGTGCGTGCCGAACGGCACGCCGTCGCGCAGGAGGTTGCCGGTGACGTCCTGGCTGCCGTCGGCGCCATGGACCGCCGCGTCGGTCGCCGACCCCAGCGCCTTGACGACCCCGAAGCGGTCGAACGGCTCGCCGCCGAACACGTCGCCGCCCGCGCGCATGTCGGCGGTGACGTGCAGGTGCGCGTCGACGATCCCGCGGACGGTGCCGTGCGGCCCGCGCGACGACGCCGGCGTGCCGGTCACGTCCAGCTGGGCCTCGGGGAACGCGGTGCAGCCCGTCGCCGGCGCCAGCGTGCCAGTGAAGTCCAGGCGCCCCGGCCCGCGCGAGCTGAAGGCGTACGTGTCGCCGCTGCCGTGCCGGATCGCCCACTCGTCGACGCCGCCGGCGGTCTCGGGCCCGCCGTTCTCCCCCACCTCGCCCAGCGCCGACCCCTGGACGCCGAGCAGCTGCCCGTTCGTGTCCTCCATCAGGAACGTGCCCAGGCCCGTGGCCTTCATGAACACCTTGCCCGGGAAGACCGTCGGCTCCGACGCCTTGGACAGGGCCATGCAGCGGCCGGCCAACCCGTACACCGCGGCGTCTAGCGACGCGGCGCCCGCGCCCGCCGGAGCGGCCGCGCACCCGAGCGCGGCGACCGCCGCGGCCACAACGGCGACCCGACCGCGCACGACGGCTACGCCTGGAGGTAGGCCAGGACCGCCAGCACGCGCCGGTGGTCCTCGACCGTCGGCGGGAGCGACAGCTTCGTGAAGATCGACGTCACGTGCTTCTCGACGGCACGCTCGGTCACGACCAGCGCGTCGGCGATCGCGTGGTTGGAGCGGCCCTCGGCCATCAGCCCCAGCACCTCGCGCTCGCGCGGCGACAGCGCCTCGAGCGGGTCCTCGCGCCGGCGCCGGCCGAGCAGCCGCGAGACGACCTCGGGGTCCAGCGCCGAGCCGCCCTCCCCCACGCGCCGCACCGCCTCGGTGAAGCGCTCGACGTCGCTCACCCGGTCCTTGAGCAGATAGCCGATCCCGGCCGCGTCGTCGCTGAGCAGCTCGAGCGCGCTGGTCTCCTCGACGTAGGCCGACAGGACGAGCACGCCGGTCTCCGGGAAGCGCTCCCGGATCTCCAGCGCCGCCTTCAGCCCCTCATCGGTGTGCGTCGGCGGCATGCGCACGTCGACGATGGCCACGTCGGGCTTGTGGGCGCCGACCTTGCGCAAGAGGTCCTCGGCGTCGCCCGACTGGGCCACGACCTCGAAGTCCTTGCCTTCGAGCAGCGCCGCGAGTCCTTCGCGGAGCAGCACGGAATCATCAGCGAGCGCTACGCGCACGGGATCCTCGCTCTAACAGTCGTGCCGACGCCCGGCGGGGAGTCGACTTCCAGCCTTCCGTCGAGGGCGGCCAGACGGTCCGCGAGTCCGCGCAGGCCGGTGCCGTGCGACGGGTCCGCCCCGCCGATGCCGTTGTCCTCGATCTCCACCACTGCGTAGCCATTCTCCCTGACGACGCGGACACTCGCATATTCGGCGTCGGCGTACTTGGCCATGTTCGTCAGGGACTCGGCCACGACGAAGTACGCGACGGCCTCGACCGGCGTCGGCATCCGGCCGTCCGGGACGGCGTCGATCTCCACCGGAACGGGCGCGCGGCCGGCCAGCGCCTCGAGCGCCGGGCCCAGCCCGCGGTCGGTCAGGATCGCCGGGTGGATGCCGCGGGCCAGCTCGCGCAGCTCCTCCAGCGCGCTGGCCAGCTCGGAGCGCGCGCCGTCCAGGATGCGCTCGGCCACCTCGGGGTCGGCGCGCAGCTTGGACTTCGCCAGCCCGAGCTGCAGCGACAGCGCGACGAGCCGCTGCTGCGCGCCGTCGTGGAGGTTGCGCTCCAGCGCCCGGCGCTCCGCCATGCCGACCTCGATGACCTTGGCGCGCGAGACCTGCAGCTCGGCGACGCGCGCCTTCAGCTCGGCCTCCAGCCGCTCGTTCTCCAGCGCCAGCGCCGCGGCCGCGCCCGCCGCGCGCACGAGCCCCGGCTCGTCGAGGAGCGCCGCGTCGTGGACGATCGCCGCCACCGGCACGGCCTCGCGCTCGATCTCGGTGACCGCGCGCGAGCGCGACGTCGCCGGCGGCAGGTCGACCGGCTGGCCGTGCGAGTCGACGTAGCGCTCCGAGCCGCGCGACCAGAACGCGAGCGCGAGCGAGCGGTCGCCCAGCGCGTCGGACAGCGCGTCGCGCAGCGACTCGCCCTCGATGCCCTGCGCGTTGAGCCGCTCCACGAGGTCGCCGACCGCGCCGGCCCGCGTGTAGCGCGTGCGCACCAGGCCGATCACGAACGCCCACGGCAGCGCGGCGAACACGATCGTCGACGCCACCGACGGGCCGCCCACGATCGGCGACGACGCGCCGAACAGCTGCTGCACGACCGCGACGGCGAGCGTCACCATCAGGATGAACCCGGTCCACAGCACGGGCGCCATCGCCCGCCGCTGCGGCGGGGAGGCGACCTTGCGCTTGTCCCAGAGCTGGACGGCGAGCCATACGATCAGCACGGTCGCGACGAGCTGGGCGACCGTCGAGAAGACCTGCGCGCCGTCGGGGTTGTCGACCAGCGACCACGCGTTGCGCGGCGCGTTGTCGTCGCCGCTGATGTCGCCGCCCAACAGGAAGAACGGGATCTGGACGGCCAGCGCGGTCAGGTACGCGATCGCGACGAGCCAGCGCGCCGGCGTCGTCTCCAGCCGCCCGGACGGGAACGCCAGCAGCATGTGCCCGACCAGGACGAGGTACAGCGGGCCGAGGTAGACGCCGAGCGTGTAGACCCACGGGTCGTTGGACTCGGTCAGCCCGCTGAGGAACCACGCGAAGCCGACCGCGGTCATCAGCGCGCCGAAGCGGTTGTGCGGCCGGCGCATCCACGCAAAGACGCCGATGCCCGAGAACGACAGCCCGATGAACGGGCCGACGGTCGCCATGAACGGCTTGGCCGTCTCGTGGTCGGAGGAGACGACGAGCGCGACCATGACCGCCGCCAGCGCGACGGACGCCGCGAACAGCGCGGCCAGCGCGTAGCGCAGCGAGCTCATGCCTGTCGTCCTCCGGACAGCATCCGGGCCCCATCTTCTCCGAAAGCTCCGCGCTAGCGGATCAGCTCGGTCAGCGCCGCGCCGGAGAGCTCACCCTTCGGGATGAACCCGCGTGCGCCTGAGCGGTGGACGAGCGGCCCGAAGTCGGAGGAGTCGCGGGACGACGTCAGCACCACCGCGGGCGCCCCGAGCACGCTCGTGATCCGCGCAGCGACGTCGAAGCCGTCGAGGTCCGGGAGGTTGACGTCGAGCAGCACCAGGTCGGGATGCAGCTCGCCGGCGGCGGCGATCGCCGTCAGCCCGTCGGGCGCCTCGCCGATGACGTCGAAGCCCTCGCTCTCGAGCAGGAGGCGTGCCGTCGACCGGAAGGTCGGGTGGTCGTCGACGATGAGGACCTTCGTGCTCACGGGGTCTACCAATCATCGGCCCTTCGCAGGGCCGAGTATCTACGGGTGGCTACACCCCCACCGCAGCGGCGATGTCACGGTAGGCCTGGGCAGGATCGGGGGCGCCGAAGAGCGCGCTTCCGGCGACGAACAACGTGGCTCCACTCTCGGCCGCGAGGCCCGCGGTGGCGGTGTCGATGCCCCCGTCGACCTCCAGCTCGAGGTCCGCGTGGAGCATGGCCCGAAGGCGCTGGATCTTCCACGGCGAGGACGGGATGAACGCCTGTCCGCCCCAGCCGGGGTTGACGGTCATGCACAGCGCGAGGTCGACGTCGAGCTCGCGGTAGATGTCCAGCGGCGTCGACGGGCAGACCGCCACGCCGGCCGTGCAGCCGTGCTCGCGGATCAGCTGGACGGCGTAGTTGACGTGCGGCGTCGCCTCGGCGTGCACGGTGATGTTGCTCGCACCGGCCTTTGCGAAGTCCGCGATGTAGCGCTCGGGACGCTCCACCATCATGTGGACGTCGAACTGGACGTCGGGCAGCCCCAGCTCCACCAGCGCGCTCAGGACCTGCGGCCCCATCGACAGCGGCGGCACGAAGTGGCCGTCCATGATGTCGACGTGGATGACGCGGGCGCCGGCGGCGACGACCTCGGAGACCTGCGATCCGAGACGAGCGAAGTCGGCCGCGAGGATGCTCGGGGCGATGCGGCGAGGCTTGGGCATGACGGGACGGCGGGAACCTACAGGCTAGATCTCGATGAGCATCGAGCCGCCACAGTGATTGCACTGGGTCGTCGCCGTCGAGGACATGCGGACGATCGTCCCGTGCTCGCCGCAGTCCGGGCAGACCGAGCGCAGCTCGAAGCGGTGCAGGCAGTAGACGCACCGGTAGCGGCCGGCGAGCGTCGTCGGACGCAGCCAGGGCTCACCGCAGCCGGGGCACTTCAGGCCGAGCTCCTTGGTCTCCATCTGTCGTAGCAATATAGAAGCCGTCGGTGCCGTCCCGGTGCGGCAGGGTACGCACGACGTCACCGCCCACCACTTCTTCACGTGGGGACAACGTGCAGGTGGAGTAGACGAGACGGCCTCCGGGCGCCAGGACGCCGAGCGCCGCGGAGACGATCGCCTCCTGCTCGCGGCGCAGCGTCTCGATCGCCTGCGGGGTCGCCCGCCAGCGCAGGTCGGGGTGCGTGCGCAGCGTCCCGAGGCCGCTGCAGGGCGGGTCGACGAGGATGCGGTCGAAGCGCCCGCCGAGCCGCTCCGGCGTCGCGTCCTTGGCGTCGCCGACGTGGACGCGGACGCTCGTGGCCCGCAGGCGCTCGACCTGGGCGGTGAGCGCCTTTGCGCGCTGCGGGTGGCGCTCGACGGCGACGACCTCGCCCTCGTCGCCCATCAGGGCCGCGAGGTGCGTGGTCTTGCCGCCGGGCGCGGCGCAGAGGTCGAGGATGCGCTCGCCGGACTGCGGGTCGACGGCGCGGGCGACGCGCTGCGAGGCGCGCGACTGCGGCGTGATCGCGCCGGCGACGTAGAGCGGGTGGGCCAGGACGTCGAGCGGGCCCTCGACGACGAGCGCGTCGTCCTCGCGCCGGCCGTCCAGGTCGACCTCGACGCCGGCCAGCGGGTTGATCCGCAGCGCGAGCTCGGCCGGCTCGTTGTCGGCCGCCATCAGCGCCCGCGTCTCGTCGGGGCCGAGCCAGTCCCACCACATCCTGGCCAGCCACTCGGGGTGCGAGTGCGTGATGGCCGCGGCCTCGGGCGTGGCGTCGCCCGGCAGGCGGACGCCCTCGCGCTGGACCTTGCGCAGCACGGCGTTGACGAGCTTGGCGCCGGGCGACGGCTTGGCCAGCTCGACGGACTCGGCGACGGCGGCGTGCGCGGGCACGTCGGTGTAGAGCAGCTGGTAGAGGCCGAGCAGCAGCGCGGCGCGCACCTGCGGGTCGAGCTTGCGGTCGACGTGCTGGGCGATGATCCAGTCCAGGGTGCCGCGGCGCTGGACGGTGCCGAACACGAGCCGCTTCGCGAGGGCGCGGTCGCGGGCGTCGAGGTCGCGCGCGTCGCCGTGCAGGGCACGGTCGGCGTAGGCGCCCTGCTCTTCAACGCGGCGCAGGACCGTCAGCGCGGTACGTCGGGCGGGGCTGGCGGGCACGACCACACACACTAGGGAGAACCCTCTTCCACTCCGTGTCCGATGCCACGTACCGTGCTCTGCTATGCCCGCCGTGTCCGCCCCAGCCGCTCCCGCGTTCCAGCTCCGGGGCGTCGTCAAGGAGTTCGGCGGCCGCCGCGTGCTGGACGGCCTGGACCTCGAGGTCGGCGCCCGCGCGCGGGTCGGCCTCGTCGGCGCCAACGGCGCGGGCAAGTCCACCATCCTGAAGCTCCTGGCGGGCGCCGAGACGGCCGACGACGGGGTCGTGGCGCTGCGCAAGGGCGCGACGGTCGCGTTCCTGCCGCAGCTCGTCGCCGGCGACGACCGCGGGGCGCTGGAGACGGTGCGGGCCGCCGTCCCGGCCGCGGCGGCCCTGCACGCCGAGCTGGCCGAGGTCGAGCGCGGGCTGACCGACCCCGCGCTGGCCGACGACCTGCCGCGGATGACGCGGCTGCTGGAACGCCAGCTGCGGCTGGTCGAGGAGGTCTCCGCGCTGACCGTCGAGGGCGACGCCCTGCGGCTGCTGCGCGAGCTCGGCCTGGACGACGCGCTGCTGGAGCGCCCGACGCGGGCGATGAGCGGCGGCGAGCGCAAGCTGGTCGCGCTCGCGGCCTGCCTGGTCCGCAAGCCGGACCTGCTGCTCCTGGACGAGCCCGAGGCGCACCTGGACATGACGCGCCGCACGCTGCTGGAGGAGCTGGTCGCGCAGGTCGACGGCGCGGTCGTCGTCGTCTCCCACGACCGCTACCTGCTCGACGAGGTCGTCACGCAGATCGCCGAGCTGGACCGCGGCCGCGTCCGGATGTGGCAGGGCGGCCACAGCGCCTACACGGTCGCGCGGGAGCTCGCGCTCGTGCGCCAGGCCGCGGTCTACGCCGCCCAGCAGAAGGAGATCGCGCGCATGGAGGCCGCGATGGCGCAGTTCAAGGCGTGGGCGCGCCAGACGCTGGACGAGCGCTTCGCGACCCGCGCCCGGAACATGCAGCGGCGGATCGACCGCGTCGACCAGGTCGACCGGCCGGTCTTCGAGCGGCGCCGGATGGCGCTGGAGCTGCGGGCGGGCGCGCGCGGCGGCGAACGCGTCGTGGAGCTGCGCGACGCCGAGCTCGATCCCGTGTTGACCGGCGTGGACCTGACGATCATGCGCGGCGAGCGCGTCGGGATCCTCGGGCCCAACGGCGCGGGCAAGTCGGTGCTGCTGCGGTTGTTGGAGGGGTCGCTCGCGCTGACCGGCGGCGAGCGCTGGGCCGGGCCGTCGATCGTCTTCGACCACCTGACGCAGTCCGTGGACGAGCTGCCGGATGCGCTGAGCGCGATCGAGGTCGTCCGCGCGACCGGCCCGATGACCGAGGACACCGCCGTGCGCAAGCTGATGGGGTTCCTGTTCGACTACGAGCAGGTCCGGCGGCCGGTGTCGGCGATGAGCGGCGGCGAGCGCACGCGCCTGCGGTGCCTGACGATGATGCTCGGCGGCGCGAACTGCCTCCTGCTCGACGAGCCGACCAACCACCTCGACATCGAGGCGGCCGAGACCCTGGAGAAGGCGCTGGAGCGCTTCGACGGGACCGTGGTCGCGGTGTCGCACGACCGCTACTTCCTGGACCGCATCGCTGACCGGATCGTGGAGGTGCGCGACCTGGAGGTCCGCTCCTACGAGGGCGGCTTCAGCGACTGGCAGCGCGCTACAGCGCCGGCGGATGACCGCGCAGGTACTCCGAGTACGCCATCGACCGGCCGCCCGCGGGCTGGACGGTGACGGGCGTGAAGGCGCCGTCGAGGCCGATCGTGGCCTCCTGGATGCCCAGGAAGTCGCCGTTGGGGAGCCGGATGCGCGCGCCGATGTGCGGGTGCAGCGCGCGGACGATCCGGACGTTCTCCTCGGGCGGGCGGGTGAGGTCCAGCGTGCGGTCCTCGGCGGTGAGCTTCTCGGCGTAGGTGACGCCGTCCTCGGGCTGGGGCGTGGGCTCGGGGTGGTCCTGCAGGACCTCGCTGAGGAGGTCCACGGACAGGTCTTGGAGCCGCGCGGCGAGGGACGCGTAGTCGTCGGTCGGCAGGATCGGCTCGGCGCGCTGCGCGTAGACCGGGCCGGCGTCCAGCGCGGCGACCAGGCGCATGATCGAGACGCCCGTCTGCGCATCGCCGGCCATCATCGCCCGCTCGACCGGCGCGGCGCCGCGCCAGCGCGGCAGCAGCGACGGGTGGACGTTCAAGATGTCGTAGTCGCTCAGCAGCGGCTCCTTGACGAGCGCGCCGAACGCGCAGAGGACCACACCGGTCGGCGCGACCGCGGCGATCCGCGCCCGGGCCTCGTCGTCGTTGACCGACGCCGGCTGGTCGACGTCGATGCCGAGCTCGCGCGCGGCGACGGCGACCGGCGGCGGCCCGATCTTGCGCCCGCGTCCCTGCTTGGCGTCGGGGCGCGTGACGACGAGCGCGGGACGCAGCTCCGGGCGCTCGGCGAGCTGCTTCAGGACGGCCGCGGCGAAGTCGCTGGTGCCGAGGTAGACCAGGCCGGCCACGGCTAGGCCGCGTCGTCCTCGGCGGCCTCGAGCGCGGTGCGCAGGGCGCGCATGCCCTCCTTGCGCTGGTCGCGCGAGGTGCGGTCGAGGATCAGGACGCCGTCGAGGTGGTCCATCTCGTGCTGGATCACGCGGGCTTCGAGGCCCGACGCCTCGACGAGGATGTCCTCGCCCTGCTCGTCCTGCGCCCTGACGCGGACGTGGACCGGGCGCTCGACCTCGACGTGGACCGCCGGCAGGCTCAGGCAGCCCTCCTCGGCGATCTCCTTGTCCTTCGAGCTCCACTCGATCTCGGGGTTGACGAGCGCGTTGACGGGGCTGTCGGACTCGACGCGGTAGACCAGCAGGCGGTGCAGGATCCCGACCTGCGTGGCGGCGAGGCCGATCCCGTACGCGTCGTGCATCAGGACGCCCATGCGCGCGATCTCGTCGCGCAGCTCGTCGTCGAAGCGGTCGACCCGGCGCGCCTTGGACCGCAGCACGGGATCGCCGTACTTGCGGACGTGCGCCAACGCGTCGCGACGGCGCGCGGCGGTCTCTGGATCGAGGGTGGTGACGGGCTCCGGCGCCTCGTCGAGCTCTTCGTGGTGCTGTGCCACGGCCCAGATGCTAGTCAAGCCGCCGCGGCGGCAGCCTGCTCACTTCCCCGCCCCCGGGAGCCAGCGCGGCGGCGGCGTGAGGCGCACCTGGCAGCCGTTCGCACGCTCGTCGTCGGGGACGCAGGCGTCGCGGTCGTCCGGTCCGTCGTCGTGCGGCTGCGGCCCCAGCGCGATCACGCGGCCCGCCGCGACGACGGCCTCCTTCGGCGACACCGCCAGCACCTGCGCATGCGACACCGCGCCGGTCGCCCAGTCGCGGTGGCGCAGCACCCGCGTGTGATGGCCGCAGTCGTTCTCGGTCGCGGTCACGGCGGCCAGCCACGTGAGGCCGCTCGCCGTCAGCGTCGGGCTGGACACCGTCTGCGTGCACTCCTCGCCCGAGCCGCCGAAGGCGATCGTCGGCAGCTGCGCGGCGTCGGCGATCCGGCCGGCGCTCAAGGTCACCACCCGTGCGTCCTCGCCGGCCTCCCAGGCCGCGTAGGCCATGCGGTCCCCGCGCAGGTCGACGCCGATCGGGTCGCCCCAGCCCGTGGAGGACCGCGGCAGAGGCAGGCGGCGGCCCGCTCCGCCGCCGATCGTCGCCAGCGCCAGCGTCGCCGGTCCCCGCGGCCGCGCCTGGCGGTAGACGAGCACGTCGTGGCGCCAGATCGCGGCGGCCACGCCGGCGCCCACGCCGAGGTCGGCGTCCCGCCGCGTGCGCAGGTCGTAGCCGCGGATCCGGCAGGCGTTCTTGTCGCACTTGGGATAGACCACCCACGGCGCGCCGTCCGGGCCGGGCCCGACGTCGAGCAGCGGATGACCCGGGCTCATCGCGATCGCCAGCCGCTCCGGCGCCCGGCCCCGGCGCCACACCGTCAACCTGGGGTCCTTGCCGCCCTCGCTCCCCCACCACGCGACGACGCCGCCGGAGGTCGAGACCGCGCCGTCGACCTGGTGGGTGTCGCTCAACCCGTAGCCGAAGCCCGGATGGTGCGCCGCCCAGGCCGCGGTCAGAACGGCGAGCGCGTGCACGAGCACGTCGAGTCCCATGCCCTCCGCAACGCGCCCGGCGCGCCCGAGGTGACGCCGCTACTGCGGGTCGACGTCCACCGAGAAGCTGACGGCCCTGTGGGCCTTCGCGCCGCTGACCTCGCGGACCGCGGCGTCGACCTGGTCGATCGCGCTGCGGCGGTCGCCGGCCTTGACCACGACCTGGGAGCGCTCCTTGCCGCGGAGCTTGAACAGCGGCGCCGGGCCGAGCGAGGCCGGCAGGCGCGCCTGGACCTCGGTCGCGGCGAGGTGCGCGGCGAGCGGGTGCGTCGTCGCGTCGGAGGCGCACACGACGCGGATCAGGGTCGAGAACGGCGGGTAGCGCAGCAGCTCCCGGCGCTCGAGCTCCTCGGCCAGGAAGCCGTCGCTGTCGTGGCGGGCGGCGTGGGCGATCGCGCTGGCGTGCGGGTCGATGGTCTGGACCAGGACGCGGCCGTGCCCGCCGCGGCCCGCGCGGCCCGCGAGCTGGGTGACGAGCGCGAACGTCCGCTCCTCGGCGCGGAAGTCCGGGAAGCGCAGGGTCGCGTCGGCGTCCAGGACCACGCCGAGATCGACGTCCGGGAAGTCGTGGCCCTTGGCGACGACCTGCGTCCCGACGAGGATCGCCCGCTCGGCGCGCTCGAACGCCGCCAGGACGGCGCCGGCGTCCTTGACGTCGGCGTCCAGGCGCAGGACCGGCTTGCCGAGTGCGGCGAGGTCGTGCTCCAGGCGCTCGGTCCCCGAGCCGTGGCGCGCGATCGACACGCTGCCGCAGTCCGGGCACGTGCGCGGCACGTCCTCGCGGTGGCCGCAGTGGTGGCAGGCGACCGCGCGCTGGTCGCGGTGCAGGATCAGCGCGACGTCGCACTGCGGGCACTCCCACACGCGGCCGCAGCTGCGACAGGTCAGGAAGTTGCTCCACCCGCGGCGGTTGAGCAACACGATGGCCTTGCGCGCGTCGACCAGCGCCTCGTGGGTCCGGGGCGCGACGGCGCCGTTGGCGGTCTTGAGGTCGACGATCTCCACGGGCGGCAGCGGGGCGCTGTCGACGCGCTGCGGGAGCCGGATCCGGCGCAGCGCGTGGAAGGACTCCGGCCGCGGCGTCGCGCTCCCGACCACCAGGACCGCGCCGTGCTGCGCCGCGCGCTTCTCGGCGACCAGGCGCGCGTCGTAGCGCGGGTCGCCCTCGTTCTTGTAGGACCCGTCGTGCTCCTCGTCGACCACGACGAGCCCGAGGTGCGCGATCGGCGCGAACACCGCGCTGCGCGGGCCGACGCACACGCGCGCCTCGCCGGACTTCAGCCGCCGCCACTCGTCGTAGCGCTCGCCGGCGCCGAGCTTGGAGTGCAGGACCGCGACGGTGTCGCCGAAGCGCGTGACGAAGCGGTCGATCATCTGCGGCGTCAGGCCGATCTCGGGGACGAGGATCAGGACGCCGCGCCCGCGCGCCAGGGTGTCGGCGGCGGCGCGCAGGTAGACCTCGGTCTTGCCCGAGCCGGTGACGCCGTGCAGGAGCAGGCGGTCGCCGTCGGGCGCGGCGAGGATGGCGTCGACCGCGGCCTGCTGTGCGGGGATGAGGCGCGGCTGCGGCTTGCGGGCGCCGACGGCGTGGTGGGTGGGCGCCCGGCGACGGCCGCGCCGGCCGATCGTCACGAAGCCGCGCGTCTCGAGGCGGCGGAGCGCGCCGAGGTCCTGGCCGGCGAAGCGCGGCAGGTGCTGCAGGAGCGCCTGCTGCTTGGGCGTCAGGCGCAGCTCGCGGCCGCCGGGGGCCGCGTCCATCGCTTCGAGCGCGACGTCGCCGTCCGGCGTGCGCTGCGCCCACAGCTGGACCTTCTCGCGCGCGCCGCGTGGCGGGAGCATGAGGCTGAGGGCGCGCGCGGGCGTCGAGGCGTACTCGCGCGCCAGCCAGAGGCCGAGGTCGACGAGGTCGGCCGGGAGCGCGTCGGGCAGCACCTTGAAGGGCGCGACGAGCCGGTGCTCGGAGTGGTCGGCGAGGCCCGTGACGACGGCCGTCAGCCGCTGGCGGCCGAACGGGACCTCGAGGAGCGAGCCGACGTCCACGTGGTCGTCCGGGCGCACGTAGTCGAACGGCCCACGCAGCGCGCGGGCCGTCGTCAGCGGCTCCACCTGGATGACGGGGTATGACAAGGGCGAGTCCGAGGATAGGCTGAGCACACCATGGACCTGCATCCGGGCGAGGAGATCGTCTTCGAGGGCCACCCGTCGTGGCGGGGCGTGCTCAGCTTCTACCTCAAGGGCCTCGGGATCTCGATCCTGATCGGCCTGATCTTCTGGTTCGCCGTGTCGCAGGCGGCCGGCATCGGCGCGTTCGTCGTGTTGATGGCCTTGGTCATCCTGGCGGGGTTGATCGTGCGCATCGCGACGCGGTACGTCATCAGCACCGAGCGGTTGAACATCCGGACCGGGCTCCTGTCCAAGCACGTCCAGCAGACGAGCATCGACCGCGTGCAGAACGTCAACACCGAGCAGACGTTCTGGGACCGCGTCCTGCGCGTCGGCGCGGTCGACTTCGACACCGCCGGCACCGACGACTCCGACTTCACCTTCCGCGGCGTGTCGAACCCGGCGGCGATCGTCGCCGCGGTCGACCGCGCCCAGCGAGTCCACCGCCGCGAGGTGGAGAACGAGCAGCGCGGCGGCGGGCCCGTGGGCGGGTTGTAGTCCTTCCTAGTCCTTGTAGGGGTCGAACATGTCGGCCGCGGCCATCGCCACGCCGATCGGGGTCAGCTCGTGCAGGACCTCGATCGTGTCGCCGTGGGCCGCCAGGACTGCGTCGAGCCGCTTGTAGGCCGCCGGCGCCTCGTCGGCCGCGCCGCCGCGCAGCTCGATCCCGGACGCGCGCAGGTCGGCCTGGACCGCGTCGAAGTCGACCGCGCCCTCCTTGGTCCGCCCGCGGCGCCGGATCACCTTGGCGTCCGGGTGGTCCGGGCACAGCGTGAACGGCGCGTCCGGCGCGACGCCGGCCCGCTTGCGCTCGTGCTCGAGCTGACCGGGCGAGACCCAGAAGGCGCAGTCGCGCTCGCCGCACTCCATGCGCGTGCCGAACCGCCCCGCGGCCTGGGTGCGCGACATCACGCGCCCCGCCCCGTGGACCGTCGAGAAGAGCAGGTCGGCGGCGCCCGGCGCGTCCGTGCCGCGGAGGATCACCGACGGCTCGCCCATCGTCGCGCCGACGAAGCCCTCCTGGCCCGGGAACGCCGGCGTGCAGCCCTTGCGGACGACCCAGACGTCGGTGCCGAAGTGGCGCTCGCGCCAGGCGAAGTTATGGTGGTTGTGAACCTCCTTGGTGGCGGTGGTGCCGAGGATGCCGAGGACGCGGTCGACGACGACGTCGCGCCCGGCGTAGGCGTAGTCGCCGGCGAGGCGCATCGCCGCGATGTAGGCCTGTCCCAGCTCGGAGTCGACGGGCAGCAGGACGGGCGGGGCGTCCATCGCACCGTCGGGCCGGCGCTCGTCGAACGGCAGGCCGGCGGCCAGCGCGAGGAAGCCCGACGCCGTCTTGTGCCCGAAGCCGCGCGAGCCGAAGTGGACGCCGACCCAGAGGTGGCCGTCGTCGCCGGCGAACAGGTCGACGTAGTGGTTGCCGGCGCCGACCGTGCCGAGCTGGCCGCGGGCCATCGACGCCAGCTCCCGCTGCGGCGCGAAGTCGGCGGCGGCGATCGCGTCCAGGACGGGATGGTCGACCGGGTCGTCGTTGCGGCGACCGACGCCGAACGAGACCTTGGCGTAGATGGTGTCCATGATCCCGGGCAGGTCGGCGCGCACGTCCTCGACGGTGAGCGACGTGCGCACGGCCTTGTTGCCGCAGCCGATGTCGTAGCCGACGCCGGAGGGCGAGATGTGGTCGGGGTAGGCGATCGCGCCGCCGATGGGCTGCGAGTAGCCGACGTGGGCGTCGGCGCACAGCACGCCGGCGGTCGCGCCGCCCGCCGCCGCGCACCGGCGCAGCTGCTCGACGGCACGGTCCTCGACGTCGCCGCGGATCGTGATCGGGATCATGGTGATGATCTTGCCGCACGGCGGATCGCGATGTGCGAGGACTTGAACCGGCTGCGGTCAGGCGTCTGTAGCAAACAGGGGTTGCGCAGATCGGCGAGATGTCGTACCGTCCGGCGTCCCCCATGACCTGCATGTTCGGCATCGCGAAGCACATCGAGAACGGCGCCCGCCCGGCGTCCGCCGTCTCGTGGGCGCAGCCGACGTGGACGCCGGCGCTGACGCCGGCGAGCGACCAGGCCCTCCGCGGCTAGCGGGAGCGATGCATATGGCTCCCGCGACCATCGCGGGAGCCTCCCAGGCCCGGGCAGCGCGCCGGGGCGGGTGGGACCGCGACTCAGTCATAGACGCCATCCAGGAATGGGTGGCCACATACGGCGAGCCGCCGCGTGCGGCGGACTGGAACCCGTCTTCGGCCAAGTGGTCCGGGCAGCAGTGGCGCGTGGAGCGCTACCGCGCCGGGCGGGCCGACGGGTCGGCGTGGCCGGCGCTGAACTCGGCGAAGCGGCCGTTCGGCGGCTCGCTGAACGCGGCGCTCCAGGCGGCCGGCCACGAGCCGGCGCGGCCGGGGCCGACGCGGCGGACGTCCGTCGATCCGGCGCAGGCCGACCGGGCGATGATCAGCCCGGAGGGCCGGGCGATGATCGAGGCGGCGCTCGCGCAAGCGCGCGAGGCCGAGAAGCGCGTGGCCGTGCTCGAGGCGCGGCTGGCGCGGGCTCGGTCCAAGAACGACAACAAGAAGGAGCACGGCAAGAACAAGCACAAGGTGAAGACGAGGGTGGTGCGCGAGCGCGTCGTCGACGACGCGGCGGTCGCGCGCGCCGAGCGGCGGGCCGCCGCGGCCGAGGTGAAGGCCGCGACGGCGGCGACGCGGGCCAAGGAGGCGATCGACGACGCGAAGGTCGACGCCGCTGAGGCGCGCGTGGCCGCGAAGCGGCTGTCGTCCCGGCTCGAGCGGGCCGAGGCGACGATCGCCGCGCTGCGCGAGGAGCGCCAGGCGCTGAAGGCCGACGTGCGCGGCGGCGTCGAGCGGCTGCGGATGGTCGAGCGGTCGCTGGACTCGGCGCGCGCGGAGGCGCGGGCGGCGCGGTCCGAGGCGGACGCGGCGCACGCACTGCGGGCCGTCGCGGCCGCCGAGCCGGTGTCCGCCGACGCGGCGGCGGTGCGCGCCGCGCAGGCCGAGGCCGCTGCGGCACGCGGCGCCGCCCGCAAGGCCGAGACGCGCGCATCCACCGCCGAGCGCGAGCTGCTCGAGACGGTGGCCGCGCTCAACGGCGAGGCCCGCCGCCTGACACCCGACGAGCTGGCCTCCCTGCGCGCCGACGGCCCGAGCGGCCCGGCGGTGCTGGCGGCGGCACTGAAGTCCCTGGCCCGAGCCCGAGCGCGCGACGGCTCACCGACGGTGCTGCAGTCGGCCCTGCTCGACGTGGCCTCGGCCGCGATCACGTGGCGGGAGCGGATCTGACGATCCGCTCCCGTCGCGACCAGGGAGGTCAGCGGCGGGAATGGGTGCGTATGGAACCCTTTTCCACCGTTGACCTCCGGGCCAGCACCGATCCACGGCGACGCCCTGCGACGCGCGCGTCGACGGTCGACGCAGGCGGAGACCACTGAGCTCCCGCGACGCCACCGACGCCGACGCATCGGTGAGGAGGCGACGGCGCAGCCGACGCGGCCGACTGCGGCCAATCCGGTGGCAGTGCCGAGGCAGTGGAGGCGCATCAACTGACCACGACGCAGACGGAGACCACTGCAACATCCCGCGACGCCACCGACGCCGACGCATCGGTGAGGCGGCGACGGCGCAACCGCCGCGGCCGGCTGCGGCCAACCCGAGTGGCAGTGCCGAGGCAGTGGAGGCGCGTCAATCGAGGGCGGCGACGCTGCGGCGAGCGTCGCACCATGCCCCCTGAACGACGAAGGGCGGCCAGACGGCCGCCCTCCCCCAACGAAGCTTCTGCTGCGCTGGCGCTACGCCGCCGGCGTCGCCGGCGCCGAGAGGCCCGCGGCCTCCGCCAGCTCCGCCGCCTTGTCCGTCCGCTCCCACGTGAAGTCGTGGTCGTCGCGGCCGAAGTGGCCGTACGCCGCGGTCTTCTGGTAGATCGGGCGGTGCAGGTCGAGGGCCTGGCGGAAGGCGCCCGGGCGCAGGTCGAAGAACTGGTCGACGAGCTCGGCGATCTTGCCGCGGCCGATCTTCTCGGTCCCGAAGGTCTCGACCAGGACGCTCACCGGGTGCGCGACGCCGATCGCGTAGGCGACCTGGACCTCCGCGCGGTCGGCGAGGCCCGCGGCCACGACGTTCTTGGCGACCCAGCGTGCGGCGTACGCGGCGCTGCGGTCGACCTTCGACGGATCCTTGCCGCTGAACGCGCCGCCGCCGTGGCGGGCGAAGCCGCCGTAGGTGTCGACGATGATCTTGCGGCCGGTCAGACCCGCATCGCCGACCGGGCCGCCGATGACGAACCGGCCCGTCGGGTTGACGAGGAACTGCTTGCGCAGCTTCCCGGCGTCGTACAGCTCCTTGGGCAGGATCGGCTCGACGACGTGCTCCCAGAGGTCGTCCGGGATCAGCGACTCGGCGCCCTCCTTGTGCTGCGTGGAGATCAGGAGCTTCTCGATCTCCACCGGCCGGCCGTCGCGGTAGCGGACGCTGACCTGCGTCTTGCCGTCGGGACGGAGATACGGGACGACCTCGGCCTTGCGCACGTCCGCCAGCCGCTTGGCCAGCTTGTGCGCGAGCGCGATCGGCAGCGGCATCATCTCGGGCGTCTCGTTCGACGCGTAGCCGAACATCATCCCCTGGTCGCCGGCGCCGGCCACGTCGAGGGCGTCGTCGTCCGAGGGATCGGTCCGCGACTCGTACGCCCGGTCGACGCCCTGCGCGATGTCGACGGACTGCTTGTCGATCGCGTTCAGGACCGCGCACGAGTCGGCGCTGAACCCGAGGTCCGCGTCGACGTAGCCGATCTTGCGGATCGTCTCGCGCGCGATCTCCTGGATGTCGACGTACGTCTCGGTGGTGATCTCGCCCGAGACGACGACCAGGCCGGTGTTGACGAGCGTCTCGCAAGCGACGCGCGAAAGCGGGTCGTCGCGGAGGCAGGCGTCCAGGACCCCGTCGGAGATCTGGTCGGCGACCTTGTCCGGGTGACCCTCGGTCACGGACTCGGAGGTGAAGAGGTACTCGTTGTCGGCGTAGCTCATGAAGTGAGTAGGAGGGAGATCTCCGCGGTCGATTCGCTGTCGTTGCCGGAGGTCGCGGCGCCGATGGCGCGCACCCTCTCGAGGTCGGCCTTGGCAGCCCGGTAGGCGCTCGAGTCGCTCAGTCCGGTGGCCTCCCCCAGCGTCAACAGCCGGCTGAAGTCCAGGAAGAGTAGCGAGGACACCGATTCCGGGTGATCTCCGACCGCCTGCTTCCAATTCGCCGTGTCGCCCAGGTGCCGGCCGCCGGCCTTGACCGCCGCGATCCCGGACGGATCGGTGGACACCGCGACCTTCCCGTCCCAGACCGCCGTGGAGAAGCTCTTGCGGACCCCCACGGGCAGCCCGGCCAGCGTCTTGCGCGCCGCCGCCTCGTCCTTGGTCGCGGCCAGGATCGTGAGCACCGGCGCCGGCGTCTTGGACGTCAGGATGATCGCCGCCTCGCCCGGGAAGACCTTCAGCAGCGGCGCGCTCAGCTGCCCGACGAGCGGCTTGAGCGCCGCCGACGACGTCCCCGCCGCGGCCAGCAGCCGCTGCAGCGCGGGCGCGAGGTTCGAGACGCCGAGGTACGCCAGCGCGTTGCCGGGCACGTCGTCGACGAGCGTCGGCTTGAACGGCTTGAACCCGGACCCCGACGCCTTGGCGCTCGCCTTCAGCTTCGGATCCAGCTGCGACTGCACGTCCACCTTGACCTGGTCGCCGTGCGCGCTGACGCCGAACGCCGCGCCCTTCAGCGCCGCCTGGTCGAACAGCACGCCGGCCGCGCCCAGCAGCCCGCCCTGCGGCGCCAGCAGGCGCCGGATCCCGTCCGCGCTCAGCCACCCGTCGGCCACGCGGTCCTTCGGCAGCTTCGCGAACTCCGCCTGCGGCCCGGGCGCGTCGGCGAGCGACTGCCCGCCCTGGCCACGCGCGAGCTTGCCGGCCAGCAGCAGCGACTCCGGCTGGCCGATCGCCAGGAACCTGCCCACGTAGGTCGAGGTCAGCGACCCGCAGCCCTGCTGCTTGGCGCCGGGATGCGCCTTGCCGGTGTCGACCAGGACGAGCGAGTTCGCCCGCGACCCCGAGCCCGTGTCGAAGATCGCCAGCGCCGCCTCGTCGGCGGTCTTCAGCGCCTTGGCCGCGACGTCGCAGCCCGGCGCCTGCAGGCGCGCGACCAGCCCGTCGCGCAGCGCCGGCCAGCTCGGGAACGTGTCGGCGACCTTGGCGGCGTCGGCGGTCGCGCTGCGTCCCCGGTCCGTCGAGAGGTGGACGTAGACCAGGGCGTTGGCCGGGACGAGCTTCGCCGCGCTCTCCGCGGGCGGCGCCGAGGAGCCACCGGCGTCTCCCCCGCGCGCCAGCGCGACGATGGCGACGATCGCCACCAGCACGACCGCGCCGGCCGCGGCCAGGACCGTCCGGCCCCGCGCGGTCAGCGCCAGGCGGCGCGGCTTCTCGGGCGGCCGGGTCGGCGCAGGCGTCGGCGTCTCAGTCGTCACGGCGATTCGCGCGCTCCTTGAAGTCGATGATCAGCGGGATCCCATCCATCCCGAACCGCTGCCGGAGACGATTCTCCACGAAGTAGGCGTAGTCGCGCGTCACTCGGTTGCGCGAGTTGACCTGGATCGCGAACCGCGGCGGCCGCGTCTCGAACTGCGTCATGTACAGCAGCCGCAGCCGCGAGCCCTGCTTGGCGGGCGGCTGGCGCTCCTGCACGACCTCGCCGAGGAAGCGGTTGAGCTGCGGCGTCGGGATGCGCGTCCGGCGGCGATCGCCGAGCGAGATCGCCTCGCGCAGGAGCCGCTCGACGTTGCGCCCGCTCAGGGCGCTGACCGTCAGCACCTTGGGCCGCAGCCGGAGCTTGTTCTTCACCTTGGCGCGCTCGTGGTCCAGCGCGTCCTCCTCCAGCGGCGCGATGTCCCACTTGTTCAGCACGAGCGCGGTCGCGCAGCCCTCCTGCATCGCCAGCTCGGCGATCCGGAGGTCCTGCGCGGTGACGCCGTCGTGCGCGTCGCAGATCACGAGCGCGACGTCCGCCCGCTCGACCGCGCGCTGCGAGCGCAAGGTGGTGTAGTACTCGACCGACTCGGTGACCTTGGCCTGGCGGCGCATGCCCGCGGTGTCGACGACGATCACGCGCCGCCCGTCGACCTCCAGCGGCAGGTCGATCGCGTCACGTGTGGTGCCGGCCACGTCGGAGACGATCACGCGGTCCGAGTTGACGAACTTGTTGACCAGCGACGACTTGCCGACGTTCGGCCGGCCGATCACCGCGAGGCGGATCGTCTCGTCGTCCTCGGGCTCGTACTCGCCCTCGGGGAGGTCGGCGACGAGCCGGTCGAGCAGGTCGCCGGTGCCGAGCCCCTGCGTCGCGGAGACCGCGAGCGGCTCGCCCAGGCCCAAGCTGTAGAACTCGGTCGCGCTGGGCACGTCCTTGACCGAGTCGATCTTGTTGGCGACGACGATGACCGGCTTCTTCCAGCGGCGCAGGAGGTCGGCGAGCTCCTCGTCGCCGGGGCGCGCGCCGGCCTGGCCGTCGACGACCAGCAGCGCGACGTCGGCGTCAGCCATCGCGGCCCGGGCCTGCTCGCGGATCGACCCGGCCATCGGGTCGTCGTCGAACATGTCCATGCCGCCGGTGTCGATCAGCGTGAAGCGCCGGCCGTTCCACTCGCACGGCACCTCGTGGCGGTCGCGCGTGATCCCCGGCGCCTCGTGGACGACGGCGACGCGGGACTCGCTCAGCCGGTTGACGAGCGAGGACTTGCCGACGTTCGGGTAGCCGAGGACGGCGACCTTCGGTCCGGGGCCGCTCATGCCCGCACCGCCTCGACGCGGCGGACGATCTCTTCGACGACCGCGTCGATCGACATCCCGGTCGTGTCGAGCGGCACGGCGCCCGGGGCCGGTTCGAGCGTCGTGCGGCCGTGGCCGGAGTCGCGCTCGTCGCGGGTCAGGAGGTCGGCGGCGACCGACTCGTGGTCCTCGATCCCCAGCTCGGCCGCGCGGCGGCGGGCGCGCTCGGCGGGATGGGCGGTCAGGTAGACCTTGACCTCCGCGTCGGGCGCGACGACCGTCGCGATGTCGCGGCCCTCGGCCACGTAGTCGCCGCCGGCGATCAGCTCCCGCTGCCGCGCGACGAGCGCCCGCCGGACCTCGGGGTCGTTGGCGACGACCGACGCGCCCTTGCTGATCTCGGACGTCCGGAGCAGCGCCGTCACGTCCTCGCCGTCCAGCAGGACGCGGTCGCCGTCGAAGACGATGTCCAGCGCGGAGGCGTCCGTGCGACCGCGCGACGCGGCCAGCGCGGCGCTCCGGTACATGGCTCCGGTATCGAGGTAGGTGAAGCCGAGCGCGCGCGCGGCAGCGCGCGCCACGGTCGACTTGCCGGCTCCGGCAGGTCCGTCAATGGCCACAAGCACCGGCGGGAGGGTAGGCGTACGGCGGCCGGTGTGGCATCCTGCGCATGTTCGTGCGGTTGATCGAGCCTCTTCGGGAGAGAGACTTCGCGCTGTTCGCGGGCGGAACGCTCGTGTCGTTGCTGGGGGACGGGATCTACCTCGTGGCCCTCCCCTTCGCCGTGCTCGGGCTCGGCGGCGGCGCCGGCGCGCTGGCGCTCGTCGGGCTGGCGTGGTCGCTCGGGATGGTCGGCTTCCTGCTCGCCGGCGGCCTCCTGGCCGACCGCTACGACAAGCGCCGGCAGCTGCTGGCGGCCGACGCGGTGCGCCTGGCGGCGGTCGGGACGGCGGGCGCGCTGTCCCTCGGCGGCTCGCTGGAGGTCTGGCACCTCGCGGCGCTGAGCTTCATCTTCGGCGCCGGCGAAGGTCTGAGTGGCCCAGCGATGAGCGCGTTGATCCCGGAGCTCGTGCCGGTCGACCGGCTCGTGCAGGCCAACGCGCTGCAACAGTCGCTGCGGCCGGTCGCGCTGCGGTTCGTGGGCCCGGCGCTCGGCGGGGCGATGGTGGCGCTGGTCGACGTCGGCGGGGCGCTGCTGGTCGACGCGGGGACGTTCGCGGTCTCGATCGGCTGCCTGCTGGCGATGCGCGCCCGTGTGCCGGTGCGGGACGAGGGCGTGGTCGACGAGCCGCTGTGGCGGCAGGTGCGCGAGGCGGCGGTCTTCGTCCGCGGGCAGGTCTGGCTGTGGGCGACGCTGCTCATGGCCGCGCTCGCGCTGTTGGTGTTCTTGGGGCCGAGCGAGGTGCTGCTGCCGCTGCGGCTCAACCACGACCTGGGTGGGACGGCGGGGCAGTTCGGCGTCGTGTTGGCGGCGGAGGGCGTCGGGTCGGTTGGGGCCACGATGGCGGTCGGGCACTTCGGGATGCCGCGCCGCGAGGTCACGGTCCTGTACTGGCTGTGGGGCATTGCGGGGTTCGCGCTGTGCGGGTACGCGCTGGCGACCGAGGTGTGGCAGCTGGTGCTGTTCAGCTTCGCCTTCGGGGTGTTCGGCGGCGCGGGGAACCCGATCTGGGCGACGATGATGCAGGTGCGCGTGCCGCCGGGACTGCTGGGACGGGTTTCGGCGCTGGACTGGCTGATGTCGACGGGGCTGACGCCGGTGTCGTTCGCCTTGACGGGGCCGCTGGCGGCGGTGTTCGGGGCGTCGGCGGTGCTGTTGTGGGCGGGGCTGCTGGCGGGGGGTGTGACGCTGGCCATGTTGTACGTGGTGCCGGGGTTGAGGGCTGAGGATGGGGGCGTGGCGCGGGCGGAGGCGGCTCGGGCTGCCTCGGGTTCTGTGTCGTCGGAGCCGGGGGTGTCGACGGCGGCGGCCTAGAGGCGGGTTGGACTGGCGTTCTGAGCGGTGGTTGGGCGTGCGTCGCGTTCGGGGTCTTGCCGGCGTGGCTGGTGGTGCGCGCGTGGTTGGCGTCCAGTGCAGACGTTTGGCGGCGACGCGGGCGTGGTCCGTTTCGCATCTAGGGCGTGACGCGGTTGCGGTGCCGCCGGCGCATGCGGCGTGCCTGGGCCGCCTCGGCGGGTGGTTCGGGGCCGAAGCGCCGGGACGCGGAGGTCCGTGTCGTCTCGTGGTGAACTATTCGCCACCAGGCGACACGGACCGTCGTTCGGGTGCGAATCCTGGCCCCGCGGAGGTCCATGTCGTTTCGAACGTCTATATGACGGGTGGTCTCAATCGGTCGTTGCAACAGGGTGGGTTGTGGCGATCGAGAGGAGTGGGTGTGGTGAGGACGTTGAGGAGTGGTAGGCCGCTTGATGCGGGCGAGCGTGCTGTGGTGTTGTTGGGGTTGGGCGAGGGGGTGGCT
>DATDMD010000270.1:0-20287 GCA_036518975.1 Baekduia sp. | reverse complement strand
TACAACCCGGGGGGGGGGGGGCGTCCGGGCGCCCCCACCACCCGGGTCAGACGAGCTGGTGGTCTGTGACGATCAGGGAGTGGTCGTCGACAGGGTGAACACCAGCGTCTTGCTGTACGTGCCGGTCCGCAGCGGATCGGTCGAGCCGATGTGCTGCTTGAACTGCAGCGTGGCCGCGTCGTTGCTGGCCGGGCCCGCGTACGTCAGCAGCGGCGTCGGCGTCGACGAGCTGTCGACGTTCGCGTACGGGCCGCCGGTCGCAGCCGGGCTGGTGGCCTTGACGCGGAGCGGCGAGGCCAGGCTGTACGTGCCGTTGACCAGATGGCCCGTGGCCGTGCTGCTCGGGTCACCGACGCTGAGGACGGCGTCGCCGGCGGTCGAGACGACGTTCGCCGTCATCGACGCGGCGTAGTCGGCGGACACGCCCGGCGCGAACGCGCTGAACGTCGGGGCCTGGTCGAGCGTCAGCGCGAGCGCGGACGAGACGGTCCCGCCCACCGGGGCGGCCTGGCGGTAGATCACGGTCTTGTCGATGACCGAGCCGACCGGCTGCGCCGGGCTGGCACCGCTGTTCGGACCGCACCAGGCGACCTTGTGGAGCTCGACCGCGGCGTTCGGCGCGGCGCACGTGCCGCTCCGGACTTCCTGCACGGTCAGCGCGCCGTCCGTCACCGACACCTTGACGTAGGTGCGGACGTGCTCCTGGTTCTCGACCGAGTTCGCGTAGTGACGCTTGCCGGTGGGATCCAGCGGGTCCGGACCGAACTCGCCGGCGACCGGCGTGGTCAGGTCGTAGTACTTGGAACCCGACGCGGAGTTGCCCGTGACGTAGATGACGCCACCCGGACCCTCGGTGACCTCGGCGGCGCTGGGCTGCTCGCTCGGGTTCGCCTTCTGGCCGTTCTTGATCGCGTAGCTGCGCGAGTAGCTGTGATCGTGGCCCTGCAGCACCAGGTCGACGCCCAGGTTCGAGAACGCGGTCGGGAAGTCGAGGCGGCGCTGCTTGTTGTCGCTGTCGTTGGCGTGATCCGCCGGCGAGTAGATCGAGTGGTGGTAGACGAGCACGATGTGCTTGGCCTCGGCCTTGTGGGCCTGCACCACGCTGGTGACGTAGCTGATGTGCGCGACGTCGGCGCCGTTGGCGTACGCGTTGCTGTTCAGGTGGATGAACAGGACACCCTTGAAGATGTACCAGTAGTCACCGCCCGACGTGGTGGTCGAGCTGCCCGCGTAGAAGGGCGCGGACCGGTCCGTGTTCGGGGTCCAGAAGTGCTGCTCGTAGGCCTTGCCGCCGACGTCGTGGTTGCCGATGGTGGGCGCCCACGGGTACTCGCGGAGCTTGTCGGAGCCCAGGAACGCGTTCCACTGCGTCTCGGTGTTCGCGGTCTCGACCTGGTCGCCGCCGGACTCGAGGAGCTCGGCGTCCGGGTTCGCGGCGAGCGCCACGTCGAGCGTGTCCGCCCAGCCGGCGCCGTCCTTGGGCACGTCCCCGGACGAGCCGATCTGCGGATCGCCGAAGAACAGGAAGTCGAAGTTGCCGCTGAACTTGTGCGTCTTGAACGCGTAGGTGGGCGACCAGACGCCGTCGCTGCCGACGCGGTAGGAGTACGCGGTGTCCTCCTGGAGGCCGTCGATCGTCGCGTGGCCGTTGAAGCCGCCGTTGACGGTGTTGGCCGTGAGCGTGCCCGCGTAGGCGGTCGCGCCGGCGGGGAACTCGCCGTCGACGAGCTGGGAGGTCGGCACGACCTGCACGGACTGCGGCGTGCTGTCCGTGGCGTACCACGACACGACGCGCTGCGCCTGGTTGGCGCCCACGCTGAGGATGATGGCCGACGTCGTCACGGGGCTCTGCGCGCTGGCGCCGGTCATCGCGCCGATGCCGAACACCCCCGAGACGGCGAGCGTCGCGAGAGCCGCGCCCGCGGTCGCCCGGCGTCCAAGACGCCTGTTGTTCCGGCTTGATGACACCACTGATGTTGCCTTGCCTTTCATTGGACCAGTTGGACGCGGGCAGTCTTCAGCGGCTGATAGGACCTAAATGTGGCGTAAACGTGAAGGAACGGAGACGATCCAGTGGCCGTGGCGCCGGTCGGGCGTTCAACGGAGCCGCAGCACGATCCCGGTGACGCCGGTGAGCACCGCCGCGACACCGGCACGGACCGCGCGCCCGGCCCGCTCGCTGGTGAACGAGGCCGGGTCGTACTTCGACGGCATCCCCAGCCCCTCGCCGCGGAAGCCCGCGCCGGTCCAGTCCGCCGCGGTGACGTTCTCGGTCGGCTCGGCCACCTCCGCCCCGACGACGAGAAACTGCTGGGCGAGGTGGTTCGCGGTCACGATGGCGAGCGGGTCGACGAGGCTGTTGCCGACGCTGATGATCAGGTCGGGCTTCAAGTTGATGGCGTCGCTGATGCTCGCGACGAGCTTCTCGGGATCCTTGGCGGTGACGGTCTTGAGGCTCGCCTGCACCTGGTCGGCCCACTGCGTCACGGCGGCGGCGAGCGTGCGGGTCGGGGCGTCGGAGCCCGCTCGCAGGAGCACGACGCGGTAGCCCCTCGACGGGCGCACCCGGTTCCAGGACCCGGGGCGCGGCGTGATCGTCGCCTCCGGGGCGGGCGGGGCCTTGCGGTCGACGAACCCGGCGGCGAGGGTGCCGACCGCGGTCGGCCGCGCGTGCGGCGTGGACCAGTCGTCGGACGCGGAGCCACAGCCGCCGACCAGGACGGCGGTCACGAGCAGGGCGCAGCTGCGGCGGGAGACCAGGCGCGAGGCGCGTCCTGCGGGGTGGCGGGAGAAGGCGGGCATGTCGTCGCCCGATCTTCGCGGCGCGATGCCGTCGGCGTCGAGTGCGTTCACACCAGATTCACTACTTACCTGTCGAAGGCATACAGGATGGCCGCCGCCCGAAGGAGCCTCGCTGCACGCCATCCGCCAACGCACCCGTCCCGTCGTCCTCGTCCTGCTGCTCGCTTGGGTCGCCACGACGCTGTTCGGCACCGGGTCCGCCATCGCCCACGGGTTCAGCTCCGTGGTGTACATCGACATGACGTCCCCCGAGAAGGGGCACGTCCGCACCGAGCTCGCGTTGGAGTACGACCTGCTCGTCGTCTCCACCGCCGACGCCGAGCACGACGATCCGCTCTTCCGGGCGGGCACGGCCGCGTTCGACGCCCGCGACTCGGCGGCCCAGGCCGCGGCGCTCGACGCGCACGCCGGCTCGGTCGTCGCCTACGTGAACCAGCGCCAGCGGCTCACCGTCAAGGACGGGAAGGCCTGCACGCCCACGCGGGACGGCGGCTTCAGGATCACACAGCGCGACGGCGTGCCCTACGCGCTGCTGGACCTGGACTACCGCTGCCCGGAGAGCGGCGGCGCGCACGTGCTGCGCAGCGAGCTGTTCCCCGACAGCGAGGGCTACGTGCGCGGCACCAAGACGATCGTCACCTATGACGAGATCGACCTGAAGTCCGGGACCGCGAGCCTCGACGCGCGGCACCCCTCGTTCTCCACGGACCAGTCGCTGCTGACGCGGTACTGGGAGTTCTACCGGCTGGGGGCCAACCACCTCCTCACCGGGATCGACCACATCCTGTTCCTGCTCGCCCTCATCGCCGGGTCGCGCCGCCTGCGCGAGATCGTGTTCGCGGCGACGAGCTTCACGCTCGCCCACTCGGTGACGTTCATCCTGGCCGCGCTCGGCGTCGTGCACGTCCCCTCGGGCCTCGTCGAGCCCACGATCGCGCTCTCGATCGCGGTCGTCGCGGCCCTCTACCTGCTGCGGATCTGGCGGCTGCGCTCCCGTGCCGGCGACGTCGAGGAGGTCGGCAGCGGTCCTCTCGGCCTGGACGCCACGGGATGGACGCGGCTCGCGGTGGTCTTCTGCTTCGGCCTGATCCACGGGCTCGGGTTCGCCTCGGCGCTCGGGATCGACCAGTCCGCGTCGTGGAGCCTGCTGTCGTCGCTGGTCGTCTTCAACCTGGGCATCGAGTCCGTGCAGCTCGGGATCATCCTCTTGACCTTCCCGGTGCTCGCGACGCTGCGCCACCGCTCCTCGCTCGCCGCGGTCTCGACGACCGGGACGATCGCCGCTGGTGTGTGCACGATGGGCCTGGTGTGGTTCGTGCAGCGGGCGTTCGGGGTGTGAAGGCGGTCAGCCGGACGGGTGCTCGAACGGCAGCTCCTGCAGCAACACCCGCTCGGGCTCGATGAGCATCACGATCGCCGAGCGGACCGGGAAGTCCTGGCCCACGTAGCGATTGCTCATCCGGTCCATGATCGCCATCGCCTCGTCGCCGCCCAGCTCCTCGACGACGCGGCCGCGGATGACGACCGACCTGTAGGGGTTGTGCTCGTCGGCCACCGAGATCGCGATCCGCGGATCGCGTCGCAGGTTGCGGATCTTCAAACGGGCCTCGGTCGAGAAGATCGCCAGCCGCTCGCCCTCGACCGAGATCCAGACCGGCGAGACGTGCGGCGCGCCGTCCTTCATCAACGTCGCGACATGGGCCATGTTCCGACCCTGCAGGAGCTCGATCACCGCGGGCGTGAGCGTCTCGGACATGGGCGGGATGGTACGAGCCGCTGGTCGCGGGTCACGGCCGGGCGCACCGCAAGCCTCAAGGTGCCCGCACGCGGGCCGACTGCGACGGGAACATGACTCGTTCGAGCGTCGTCGCCCTGGGTGTCTGCGGCACCATCCTGATCGCGGCGCCGGCGGCTCAGGCCGGCGGCCTGCCCGCCGTCTTCGGCGCGATCGCCGGCGAGCAGGTCTACACCGTGCCCGCCGGCACGACCCGGATCCACGTCCAGGCGGTCGGCGCGAGCGGCGCCCAGAACGGCGGCCGGGGCGCGGTGGTCGACGCGGACCTCCCGGTGACGCCGGGCGAGACCCTGTACGTGGAGGTCGGAGACAGCAGCGGGTGGAACGGCGGCGGCCACGGCTACTTCGGGGCCGGCGGCGGCGCGACGGACGTCCGGATGGTGAGCGTCTCCGGCGACCCGGTCGCCTCGCTCGCCTCGCGGGTCGTGGTGGCCGGCGGCGGCGGGGCCGGGTCCATCGACTACCCCGGCGGCAGCGGCGGCCTGGCTCCCAGCGCCGGCGCCGGACCGCTGGCGGGGCAGCCCGGGACGGCGTCGGCGGGGGGCGCGCCGGCCGGCACCGGCGGCGCCGGGACCCTCGCCCAGGGCGGCGCGGGCGGTCTGCACGGCGGCGCCGGAGGCGGCGGGTTCTACGGCGGCGGCGGAGCCGGCGGCGACGCCTCGAGCGGCACCGACAGCGGCGGCGGCGCCGGCTCCAACCACGTCGCGCCCGACGCGGTCAACACCGCGATCACGACCAACACCGGCTCGCCGAACGCCGCCGTCACCATCACCACCGGCCCCGCGACCGTCGTGGCCGACGCGCCGGTCACGTTCGGCGCGCACGCGATCGGCACCCTCGGCGTCCACCAGCTGACCCTCGTCGACACCGGCTTCGGGCCGTTCGAGACCACCGGCGACGCGACGATCTCCGGGCCCGGCGCATTGGACTACATCTTGGGGAACGGCAACTGCGTCGGCTGGGTGTCGACCTGCAGCATCCCGGTGCTCTTCGCGCCGGTGACGACCGGCGACCGCGCGGCGACGCTGAGCGTTCCGACCTCCGACGACGACGGTCCGCTCGAAGTCGCTCTGTCCGGCACGGGCGTGGCGGCGGCGGGGGCGGAGGCGGTGGACGCGGTGCCGAGCGTGACCTACGTGACGCAGGTGCTGGCGCCGGCGCCAGCCATCGCACCGCCGCTCCCGGCCGCCGCCCCGAAGCTGGTCCTCGCCACCTGCCACACGGGCCACTCACGCGGCAAGCCGGCGCTGCGCTGCCGCTCGGTCAGCGTCCCCGCCGGGACCACGCTCCCCTCCAAGTCGCTGCTGACCGCGACGCTGACCAACCGCACCACGCGCTACGCGACCGGCACCGCCCGTACCGCCAAGGGCATCACCCAACTGCTGCTTTCACCCTCCCGCCGCATCGCCCCGGGCCGCTACTCGACGCTGACGCTGACCGCGCCGGGACACGAGCCGGTGCGGACGGCGTTCGTGATGGCCTAGCCGGACCAGGGTCCAGCCGCGCCGGTGCTCGACCGCGACGGGCGTCGGTCACGCTGGCCGGCGGAGCTCGACCTGAAACGAGCAGGAGAGAACGGCCGTCAGAGGCTTGGCATCGTCCTCTGTCGATCCGCTCGCTGCGCATCACGATCCGCGAGCGTGCGTCGCGAACGTCGAGGGGGCTGGCCACGCCTTCTGCGTGGAGCCGGCAAAAGCGACCAACCCCACCGAGAACTCCGGCCGCGCCGACGTGGCCCGGGCCACCTTGCCGGGCCGGGTGACACCGCCCCTGGCCTCCAGCGCCACGGTCCGCGCACCAGCGGGGATCAGCAGGACCGCGATGATCGTCGACGGCCTGGTGGCCACGCCCGCCCCACTGCCCGACGCGGCGACCACGCCACACACCTGACCGATCCGTCCGTCGGACTCGACGTGCGCCCGCAACCTCCCGATGTCACCAGAGCTGAGCCGCTGCTCGAGCCCGAGCTGCTGAGCACGGTCCTTCGGACGCGGCGCCGAACCGCACCCCGCGACCACCAGCACGACCACGACGGCGGCCGGAGCCCGGGAGCGAGGAGCCGCGGATGGACCTCACGCGCAGTCGTCCGGCAGCGGCGTCGTCGTGCGGGCGAGGGTGCCGGATCCGCGGACGACGACGGAGTCGACGGTGCGTCCGCCGGCGGCGGCCTGCGCGACGACCATGGCGGCGCCGGGGTAGGCCCAGTGCTTGACGGTGTCCAGCGAGCGGGCGTCGATCGCCCAGACCATCGGCGGCGTGGCCGTCCAGCCGCTGACGAGCAGGCAGCGGCCGGCCGTCGTGAGGGCGCCGCCGGCGAAGGTCTCGTTCTCCTTGACGAGCTCACGTCGCTTCGTCCCGCCGTCGTCGTCCAACCGGCGCAGCACGAGCGCCCAGAGGTTGGCCTCTCCGGGCGGCGCGTCGGAGCTGGTCGCCACCAGCGCCGCGCCAGGCGTCGCGCCGACGAGGAGCTCCGACTCGCCCAGACGCCACGTACGGGGCCCGGCCTGCAACAGCGGCGCCGAGGCGCCTTCGTCGCCGGGAAGGTCGACGGTCCAGGACAGGACGGGGGGTGTGCCGTTGGCCCAGACGTCGCTCGCGCCGAGCTCCAGGCGGCCGTCGCCGGCCGCCGGCACCGGAGCCGGCAGCCGCTCCGCGCCGGCGAGGCGCGCGACCTGACCCGGCGCGGGCGCCGTGACGCGGTAGATGACGTTGGGGCTGCAGTCCCTCGCCACGCAGCTCACGCCGATCGTCAGCGCACGGCCCGTGCGCGCGACCAACGATGGCTGCCCCGTCGCGGCCGTGCCGACGACCGTCGCCGCGTCGGCGCCGGGAGCGGCGTGGAGGTCGACGCGCGACGGCCAACGCGTTCGGCCATAGAGCACGGTCATCGACCCGCGGCGGGTGTGCAACGCCAGCTCCGCGCGGCCGTCACCATCGAGATCGCCCAGCGGCGTGACGCCGGTGCTCGAGTTCACCGTCCCCCCGGCCCTGAAGTGCTCGAGGGCGACCAGGCGCGCCCCTCCCCTGCTGACCAGCAGCCAGACGCGACGGCGGCCGACGTCCTCGATCGTGACGTCGGGCCGGCCGTCTCCGTCGACGTCTCCGGCAGCGCTCAGCGAGCCCTGCGGCACGACGCCGCTCACCGTGATCGCGAGCGACCGCTGCGTGGCCACGGTCGGCGCCGACCAGTCGCCGCAGCCGAGCGCCCCCGCGGCGGCCACGACGGCGGCCGCGGCGAGCAAAGCCGGCGCGGTCGGCCGAGCTCCCGCTGGTCGGTCTCTTCGCGGCACCGAGCGGCAGATTCGCAGCACTCCTGGACGAATGTCAGCGGACCTTGACCGGAAAGGGGTTTCTCTCTGGTTCAGGTGGGAAGGTTCCGGGGCGGACATGACGAGGCTTCGGACGATCGGCTTGGCGATGGTGACCGCGACGGCGCTGGCGCTGGCGGTCGGCGCGGGGTCGGCGGCCGCGGTCTCCGAGACCACGACCTACCAGGGCGACGCCGGGCACTCCGGCGGCGTGTCAGACCCAGCGCTCGATGGGCCGCTGCACGTCCTGTGGAGCGACCGCTTCAACCAGGGCCTGAGCTACCCGCTGGTCGCCGGCGGCCGCGTGTTCGTGCTCAGCCCGGCGTCGGGGGACAGCCCGATCTCGGACCTCGAGGCGCTCGACGCCACCACCGGCGCGCGGCTCTGGCAGCGCCAGCTGCAGAGCGCGTCGGGACTGACGTACGGCGACGGCGCGGTGTATGCCATCAACCACCACGGGTTGGTCGTCGCGATCGACGCGGTCACGGGCGTCACGCGGTGGGCGAGCCAGCCCTCGACCCTCCGCATCAACGAGCCCACGGCGCCGGTGTACTACGGCGGCACCATCTTCTACAACGGCCTCACCGAGGACGGGGGCTCGGCGGTCGTCGCGCTCGACGCGCGCGACGGGGCGTTGCGCTGGTACGCCCCGATGTCGACGTACGCCGCTCAAGCCGTCGTCGCCGCCGACGCGCAGGGTGTGTACATCGGCACGGAGTGCGGATACGGGATGTCGTGGACGCTGACCGGGACCCAGCGGTGGACGACGTCGACCCCGTGCTACGACTGGTCGCCGGGCTTCGGCGAGCAGACGGTCGTCGCCGGCGCGCGGGTGTTCAGCGACGCGCGCAGCGGAGCGGTCCTGGACACCACGACCGGCGCGATCGTCGACGAGTTCGTGCGCCCGTATCGCTCCGAGCTCCCGGCGTTCGGAGCCGACCACGTCGCGGTGCTCTCCGATGGGGTGCTCACCATCGCCGATCGAGCGACGCTGAAGACGACCGCGAGCTACACCGCGAACAACCCGGACCTCAGCCAGCTCCTGGCGCAGCCGTTCTTCGTCGACGGACGCGTGTTCACGGTGGACAACCGCTTCCACCTGATCGGCGTCGACGCGGCGACGGCGACGGTCAGCGCCGACGTCGATCTCAACAGCCAGCTGGCGCTGGGCGACGACGCGCCGGCGAACGGCACCGGGGGGATCGGCGTGGGCGGCGGCGTGCTCGCCGTCGCGATGACCGATGGGCGGGTCGTCGCGGTGACAGGTCCCGACGGGCCGACGATCCCGCCGCTCCCGCCGCTCGACGACGCTCCGGCGCCGCCCGGCGATCCGGGCGCCGCGCCGGCGGTGGGGTCGGATGGCTCGTCGCCCGGTCCGACCGACCTGCCAGCGCCGTCAGAGTCGGCGCCGGTGCCAGAGCCGGCGCCGAGCGTGCCGGCGGCAGCAGCCTCCGCGCCGGTCGCCCGCGCCGGCGCCGCCATCCCCAGCGCCGCACGGCGCATCACGTTCCCCGACGGCGCGAAGCTCGAAGGCCTGCGCGAGCGCGGGCTCACCGTGGCCGTCACCGGCGCGCGCACGGGCGCACGGGCCCACGCGATCCTGACGGTCGGCGGCAAGGTCGTCTGGCAGCAGACCGTGAGGGTGCCCAAGAACGGCCGCCTCCGGCTCAGGGCCATCCACCGGGCGACCCGAGCGAAGGTCGCGCACCTCGAGGTCCGCGTCAGCGCGACGCACGCCACGACGCTCGTGCTGCGCCGCACGTTGCGCTGACGGCCCCGAGCGCCTTTCCCCGCCGCCGCGCACAGCGATGAGTATCGTGGACTGAATGGAAGCCCTGGCGACGACGCGGCGCCTGTCCCGTACGAGCATCGTCATCGTCGTCGCCCTCGCGATCGCGGCGGCCGCGAGCATCGCGGTCACGCCCGCCGGCGCCGCCGGCTTCGGCGCGCCCCGGATGCTGACGCCGAAGGGCGGGACGGCGGACGAGCCGCTCGCGGTCGTCGCCGGCAACGGGCGCAGCGCGGTCTTCGCCCGGTGGATCACCGGGCGCGGGACGGGGCTGCAGGTCCACGAGCAGGCGTGGCTCGGCCCGGATGCCGATCACCTCGCGGGACCGGTCGACGTGCCGGGCGCGACGCACGGCGAGGATCTGCAGGCCGCCGCCGAGCCCGACGGGACGATCGTCGCCTGCTCCACGCCGGTGTGGGGCAACCCCATCACCTTGACGTGCACGCTCGCCCCGCCAGGTGGCGGCTTCGGCCCGCCACAGGTCGTCGCGAGCGTCACGACGACGTCCGCGGCGCGCCGCGTCGGTCGGACCGCGGGGTTCGACGTCATCGCGCTCGCCGACGGCCGCCTGGCGCTGATCACCGGGCAGAGCCCGGACGGCGTGCAGACGCAGACCACGATCGCGCTGGCGCCCGCCGGCACGCTCGCGTTCTCCGCGGCCGCGCCGATCGCCACGCGCGCCGGGCAGGGCGGTGACGCCTTCGCGCCGCTGCCCGACGGCGGGCTCATGGAGGCCTACACGACCGCCGACCCGGTGAGAGGAACCGAGGGTGGCGGCGTGACGCAGGTCCTCGCGCCGGGCGCCTCGGCGTTCGCCGCCCCCACGCCGTTCACCGCGCCCAAGGCGACCTCCGGGCTCGCGGGCATCGACGTCGGCCGCTACGGCGTCGCGATCAGCACGAGAAAGCAGCGGAAGAACGCGCCCGAGCAGACGCTCGTCAGCGTGCAGCGCGCCGACGGCTGGTCGTCGCCAACGCCGCTGCGCGCGGTGACCGACGGCTTCGTCGGCGGGGACGTGCTCTTCCTCCCCGACCACTCGCCGCTGGTGATCTCCTACGTGTCGCACGAGTCCGCCACCGACTGCGGCCAGCAGACCCTCGGCCGAATCGGCGCCGGCCCCCTCACCGGAGCGCGACCGACGTTGTTGTCCAACAAGCATCAGATCGCGAACCCGGCCGGCGCCCGCGTCCTCGACGACGGGACGGTCGTCGCGCTCTGGACCGACTCGGCCGACGCGGCGCGTGTCGAGTACGCGATCCGCTCGCCCCAGGCCCACCACTTCGGCCCGGCGCACCCCCTCCCGATCACCGCCGCCCGCGAGGTCCGGATCGCCTCCGACGGCCACCAACTCCTCGCGACCTGGATCACCGGCTCCCTTCCGGACGGCCCGAGCCGC
The DNA here is from genome assembly GCA_036518975.1 of Baekduia sp. Taxonomy (GTDB): domain Bacteria; phylum Actinomycetota; class Thermoleophilia; order Solirubrobacterales; family Solirubrobacteraceae; genus Baekduia. The sequence goes on along the minus strand of DATDMD010000270.1, from coordinate 9,197 downwards.
CTCGTCGTCACGACGCTGCGCACCACGCCGCCCTACGCCCGGGACGCGACGCGCCCGGCGCACCCGTCGGCGCCGTGCGGGTGACAGAGGCGGCGGGAGTAAGTGGCCGAAGATCACGTTCTTGACTGCTCAGCGTTCGTGCGTTTGATCCGAGCTGTCACGTGCGGGCTCGCGCTCAAGGTAAGCCGCCACTCAGAGTGGGAGCGTCACCATCGACAGCCCGGCGAAAAGCAGGCCTCTCTGGACGTCGCCGGTCAACCTCCCGACCACCCCGCATACAACGAGAAAGATCGCGACGAGCGCGGCTCGCCGCCATACGGTCGCGAACATCCAAAGCATCAGACGCACAGAACCAGCGCTCCGCCGCCGATCGTAAGCGCGTTCCAGTACTTGTCCTTCGGACTGTTTGTGGCGCCATGCGGCATCTGAATCGCGTAACCGTACGTCTTGCACAACGCGCGGCGGGCTCAGCCCGTCGTGCGCCGGGCCCGGAAGCAGCGGCTGATCATCGGGATCTCGACGCCGGCGGCGGTGGCGAACCGTGGGTCCTCGCTGAGTGCCGTGCGGATGGCCTCGAGCAGCGAGGCCTTCTCCGGGTGGATGATCATCGCGCTGTAGGTCCCGGCCAGGCCGAGCAGTGCGTCGCGGGTGAAGCGGTGGGTGAAGCGCACGATGTGTGGGCCCTCGACCGGTGAGAAGGCGTCCGCCGCGCTGGCCGGCAGTTCGAGCCGGCGCGGGCCGCGGTCGGCCCCGACGACCGGCGGTGAGAGGCGGGCCCGGATCGTCTGCTGGAGCTCGCCGACCCAGGCGACCTCGCGGTCCATGCCGGTCCAGACGACACCGAGCGTCCCGCCCGGCCGGAGCACGCGAGCCGCCTCGGGCACGGCGCGCTCGGGGTCGACCCAGTGCCACGCCGACGACGCGAGCACCGCGTCCTGTGACCTGTCTTCAAGCGGGAGCGCCTCGGCCGTGCCCGCGAGGACCGTCGCCGCGGGCACGCGCCGCGCGAGGACCGCCCGCATGCGCTCGTCGGGCTCGACCGCGGTGACCTCCGCGACGCGCGCCGCCAGCTGCGCGGTGAGCGCGCCGGTGCCCGCGCCGACGTCGACGACCGCCCGCGCGCCCGCCGGAACCAGCCAGTCGACCGCGGCGGCCGGAGGGCCGGGGCGGAAGCGGTCGTAGTCCTCGGAGACCGTCCCGAACGAGAGCGCGCGCGTGGTCGACGTCATGCGTTCAGGATGGCGCGCCGCGCGGGCCGACACGCCGGAACGCCGGCCACCGTGACCGGGATGGGCGTGCGACCGTCAGGCCGCCCGCGCCTGTGCCGTCGCCGCCGCGACGAGGTAGTCGCAGATGCGCTCGGTCGCCTGGCGGAGGCGGCGGAAGTAGGTCGCGCGGGAGATGTGGAGGGTGAAGGCGACGTCTTCGTGGGCTGCTGTTCGGTTGGCGTAGGCCGCGAAGGCGACCTCGCGCAGGAGGGTCTCGTCCGGGCCTGCCCCGAAGGACTCCGTCATCGCCCGGAGGAGAAGCGTGCGTACGGCGTCGCCCCCACCCTCCCCGCCCGCGATCCGCGCCAGCGGGCTCCCCGCCAGCTCCGCCGGCCGATCCAGGTCGCGCAGCGCCTGGCGCACGTCGGCCTCCGTCACCTCCGGCGCCGCGAGCGACACAACGTGATTGGGTCGATCGTCCGGACGTGGCAGGCCGAGCTCCGCGTAGATCGTCGCGCGCAGCCCGCCGAGGACTCCTCCCGGGCCGTGGTCGATCACGTAGCACTCGTGCGTATGTTCTCCGACCTGGACGCTGAGGCCGTCGATCCTCCTCCCACCGGCCTGCTCCATGAACGCGACCGACGCGGTGTTGACCGGGCTGATCGGGATGTAGAAGCAGCGCGGGTTCGGCAGCCCGGAGCGCAGGATCGTGCCGGTGTTGATGACGGCCAGGACGCGCGAGGCGAGGTCGCCCTGCTCGTCGGCGGTCAGGTCCATCGCGTCGCGCCAGACCAAGGCATTGCCCTTGGGGACGTGCTCCGCCGCGTGCGCGATCCAGCGGCCGACGTACGGATCGGCGCGGAGCGCGGCCGAGGCGCCCGCCGGCGTCCCGGCAATCGCCACCCCGCACAGGACATCATGTTGGTCGCGCCCCACCACGAAGTGCTCGGGCGCGGCCGCGGCGAGCGTCCGCGTCGTCTCCCACCACGCCGCGCTGGCGCGCGCGCGCACGTGCGCGGGCAGGTCGTCCAGCTCGCCCGGGCGCAGGCCGTCCGGACGCACCATCCGCGCGGCGTCGGCCCCGAAGCCCCAGCGCAGCGCCGGGTCCTCGATCAGCTCGGCGAGGTCGATCACCAGGCGCGGGTCGTCGCGCACGGCATGGTGGTGAAGATGGTCGGCGACCCGCCGGCGCAGCTCCCGCTCACGCTCGGGACGCTGGGCGCGCAGCTGGGCCCGCAGGGCCTTGCGGACCAGCTCGTGCATCGCGATGCCGTCGCCGACCGGCTCGGCGATCGCCTGCGCGCGCAGCCACGCCTGGGCCTCGTTGGGCGGGACCCCGGGCAGGACGTCGGCCAGCAGCGACGCCGTCGTGACCCGCGCGATCGCAGCGACCGCGGTGACGTCCTCGTGACGGTCGGCGCCGCCGTCCGGCTGGGTCAGGACGAGGCGGCTGACGAGCTCCTCGACCAGCTCCGGGTCGTACGCGAGGTGGTCGTCGCGCCAGCGGCCCTCGCGCCGCGCGATCGCCGACGCGAGGCCGAGCGCCAGCGGCGAGCCTCCGGACCACCGGACGAGCGCGGACGCCGTCGGGGCGTCCGCGACCCCGCGCGCGGCGACGAACGCTTGGCTCTCCTCTGTGGTGAACGGCGTCAGCGCGACCGCGCGCGTCACGTGCTCCCAGCCGTCCTGGAACCACTCAGGCGCCGGCCGCGCGCGGCCCGCCAGGACGATGATCGCGCGCGCCGGGAGCGCCGGGAGCAGCCGCTCGCGCAGCGCGCCGTCGAGCGCGGAGATCCGCTCGTAGGTGTCGAACAGCAGCAGCGGGCGCTCCTCGGCCTGCGCGGCGGCGAGGATCGCCTCCAGCGCGCCGGGCGCCGGCGGCAGCTCGCGGCCGTCGATCCGCCACGGCGCCCAGCCCGCGAGCGTCCCGAGGCGCTCGACCTGCCGCAGCAGGGCGCTCTTGCCGATGCCGCCGGGCCCGTGGACGTGCACGACGCTGGTCGGCGGGTCGTCGACGAACAGCCCGGCGAAGATCGCCAACTCGGTCGTCCGGCCCACGAACCGCTCAACGTCGCGTGCGCGGAGCCGGTCCGCGAGCGTCCCCGCCATGCGGCGGAGACTAGCTCGCCATGGCGTCACGGCCACCTCAGCGTCGTTTGGGCACCTTCCGCGCGAACCGCGCGGGCTTGCCCAGGACGCCCGTCTTCGACGTGCCGGTCAGCGTGACCGTGAGCCGCGTCCCGGCGGGCGGCGCCAGCAGGCGGAACGTCGGGCGCTTGAGCGTTCGGGACAGGTTGAGCCCGCTCGCGCTCCTGACGTCGATCCGCGTGGCCTTGGCGCGCGCGTCGCGCGGCCAGCTCAGGACGAGGTACGCGCCCTTGCGCTTGAGCGTCAGCCGCCGCGTCGTGGCGGGCCGCGGCGCGCTGGGCGCCGTGTAGGTGCCGAGCTTCAGCCGGTCGGCGACGTAGCCGTCGGCGTTGGTGACGATCGCCTGCACGTCGCGCTTGCCCTTCGCGCCCTGGGCCGGGTGGAACGGGAGCGTCCCCGTGCCGTCGGCCTTGACGCGCCCGATGATCGCGCCCGCCGCCGCGCCGATCTCGGCCAGCTCGACGGTCTGGCCCTTCGCCAGCCCCGTGATCTTGTAGGTCAACGTCCGGTCCTGGCCGCGGCCGCCGACCTTGCCGGTGATCTTGGCCGGGACGGTGCCGTCGGCCCGGATCGCCTCGACGAGGCGCACGGAGTCCGGCGCGAGCTCCACCGTCCAGCGGCCCGCCGCGGGCTTGGCGATGACGACCTCGGTGATGCCCGTCGCCGGGTTCTTGAGCGCGGCGACGCCGGGCGTCTGCATCGGCGCGTTCCCGATCCCGGTGTCGATCGTGCGGCCGTCCGGGCCGTGGAGGATGAGGTGCGGCGCGGCGCCCGCGCCCTTGAAGCCCATCACGGTGCCGGGGAGGCCGGCGGGGATGTCGATGGCCTCGGGAGCCCCGCCCCCGGCCTGAGCGGCGCGGGCGCTCGGGGCGCTCGGCCCCGTGTACCGCACGAGCGTCGCGTCGTTGCCGCGACCGCCGCCAGGGACGGTGCGGACGCCGTGCGCCCGCGCCGCCAACGCCTTCGCCCCATGCACCGGCGGCCCGATGACCAAGTCGCCGGACAGCGCGTGCTGGATGACCACCTTGTAGTCATTGACGTCGCAGCCGAAGAAGTACAACTTGGGTCCATGGCCCCACTTGGCGCCGCCGCCCGGGTGCCAGTCGCCGAAGACCGTGTCGAACGTCAGGCAGCCGACGATGCCCTTGTTGGAGGCCAGGATCTCGGCGCCCGCGGTGAAGTCCAGCGGGATGATCGTGATCTTCGCCCAGGCCTGGGCGTTGAACTTCTCCTTGAAGTACTCGAAGTCCAGGCCCAACGACCAGCCGATCCACGGGTCCGCGCTCGGGTAGCCGCCGTTGACGGCGGCGTTGACGTGGACGTAGCCCTCGGTCGTGATCTCGGCGTCGATGGTCGCCTTGATCAGCTTGACCACCGTCCCCTCGCCGTGGAAGAAGAAGACGTTCGGCAGCGGGCTCGGGTAGCGGGCGAAGCCGAACCCGAAGCGCGCCTCGACCAGCTGGGCGACGCTCAGGCCGATCGACCCGCAGAGCGCGAAGTTCGGCGTCTTGTAGTCCTTGAACAGCTGGTGGAAGAGGATCTGGTTGGGCCCGTCGTGGGCCAACACGTAGTCCTTGTAGCCCGGGAGCAGCTGGTCGAGGAGCTTCCACGAGTCGTACGGCGTGACGTCCTCGAGGCCGACGTGCTTGACGCAGTCCTTGTTGGCCGTGACCTTGGGACCGAAGTCGATCGTCAGCCCGACGTGGGTGATCACCAGCGGGCCGACGGGGATCGTGCCCTCGAACTGCAGGTTCACCATCTTGACCTTGCCCTTGGCGAGCGCGAGCTCGCCTTCGAGCGTGGTCGGGACCGGGACCGCCATGCTCGCCTTCGCCGCGATGTCCCAGTTCCCGTTGCCGCTGTAGGTGATCTTGACCGGGCCCAGCGTGATGACGCCGAGCGGGATCTCGTCGACCGTGTAGCTGAACGGCGCGAGGTCCGCCGCCGTCGCCGACGGCCCGAAGACCGCGTGCAGCGGCTGGCTCGGGGTCTTGCCGAGCAGCTCCGGCGGCGTGCCCGGGAGGACGTCGAGCGTCGAGGTGCCGTTGGCGTTCAACTTCGGCTCGCCGCTGACCTTCAGCGGCAGGCCGCCGATGCCGGCGTTCGCGTCGACCTTGAAGCCGCCGATCGTGGCGCCCGCCAGGTCCCACGCGATCTTGCCGTCGATGAACGCGAAGTCGGTGTTCTTGTAGGTGCCGACGACCTTGACGTTCGCCGCGGCCAGCGTGGCCGAGAGCGTCGCGCCCGGCGCGACCGTGTTCTTGTTCGGGACCGCGGTCAGCTTGCGCTTCCAGGTCAGGACCGCCTTGGAGGTCAGCAGCGTGTCGACCTCCAGGCCGTTGACCCGGAAGTGGCCGTCGGTCGTGTAGGTCTGGGTCCGGACGCCGTCCTTGTCGGTGGTGACCAGGTGGAAGCAGCCGGTCCCGGACTGGACGGTGCCCTGGGTGACGATGACGGCCTGCTCCAGCTTGATGACGGGATTCTCGACGCAGGGGCCCTCGCCGACCTTGAGGTTGTCGGCGGTGGTCGCGGCGCCGCCCTCGTCGTCGATCACGCGCGCGCCGATCAGGTGCTGGCCGGCGGTCGAGTACGTGGTCGTGACCTTGGGCGTCGCGCCGGTCTGGGTCTCGAACGTGCCGTTGCCGTCGAGGTCCCAGGCGTAGGCGGCGACCGCGCCGTCGGAGTCGCCGGCGAGCGCCGTCAAGGTGAAGGCCTTGCCCGCCTGGGGCGCGGCCGGCGGCTCGATGATCGCGACGCCGGGGTTGGCATTGGCCTTGACCGCGAAGCCCGCGCCGGAGGTGCCCTTCAAGGTGTCGTCGTCGGTGACGGTGAGCAGCGCGGTCTTGGTGCCGGCGTCGCCGTAGGTGGTGGAGACGGTCGGGCCGGTGTGGTCGGTGAGGCCGTCACCGTCGAGGTCCCACGCGTAGCCGGCGATCGTGCCGTCGGCGTCGCTGGAGGCCGTGGCGTCGAACGTGACCTGCTGGCCCGGGCGGATGGGGCGGTCGGCGCGGGCGTGGTCGTAGGTGATGGTGAACGACGCGGTCGGCGCCGAGTCGGTCGAGCCGAGCCGGGCCAGGAAGCCGGTGTCGCGCGCGCTGTTGGCGACGCGACCGGAGATGATGATGTGGTCGACGCCGCCGATGGACGCCAGCGCGACCGCGTAGGCCTCGTCGTCGCCCTGGTCGGAGATCGTGACGTTGCGGACGGCGCCCGGGGTCAGGTCGTTGTTGTAGGTGACGATCGCGACCTGCTGGGTGGAGCCGACGGTCATGCGGCCCGCGAGGGTCAGGGCGCCGGTCGCGGGGGCGACCGCGAAGTCCTCGATGTCGGTGATGTGCGACGGGCTCGCGTCCTGGGTGGTCGTCTTCTCGACCGCGCCGTTCGGCGTGAAGCGGGCGAGGCCGACGAGGTGGTTGGCGCCCGCGCCCGTGACGCCCGCGGCCACGGTCGCGCGGCCGTCGGCGGCGAGCCGCAGGCGGCGGCCCTCGACGTCGTAGGTCGCCGCGGACGCGCCGGCGAGGTCGGTCGCCGTGAAGCCGCCCGAGCCGTACGACGTGTCCAGCGCGCCGTTCGCGGCGAAGCGCGCGACGACGAGCTGGCCCTTCGGGATGCCCGCCCCGCCCGCGGCGGCGCGCCAGCCGGTGGCGACGAGGCGGTCGCTGGCGTCGATCGCGACGTCGTCCAGACGCGTGGCCGCGCCGCCCAGCAGCACGCGGGCCTGGCCGCTGGTGCCCGAGCCGAACGTGGTGTCGGTCTGGCCGTCGGCCGTGAGCCGGGCGACGATGCCCGCGTTGCTGGCGATCGGATGGGTGCCGACGAGGACGATCCGGCCGTCGGACTGGACCGCCGCGTCACCGAGGCGGACGCCGCCCGCCGACGTCAGGACGGTCGCGACGCCGTTGGTCCCGAAGGTCGCGTCGAGCTGGCCGGCGGCGCTCAGGCGCGCGACGACGATCCCGGGCTCGGCGCCCGCGGCCCCCGCGCCCTGGGCGGTCGCGGCGACGAGGATCCGGCCGTCGGCGAGGACGATCAGGCTGCGCGGGGTGACCGCGCCCTGGGCGCCGCCGCCGAACGTGGCGAGGCCGCCGGCGCCGAACGCGGCGTCCGGCGTCCCGTCGGCGTGGCGCTTGGTGACGGCGAGCGTGTCGTTGCCGACCTCGCCGGCCGCCAGGAAGCTGCCGTCGGCGAATGCGTGCAGGGCCGACCAGCGCCCGCCCTGCAGACCGCCGGTCGTGATCGCGCCGCCGGAGCCGAAGTCGCGATCGAGGTCGAGTGGCCCGGCGAACGCGCTCGAGGCGGCGCACGCGAGGACGACGAGCAGGGAGACGAGGACGGCGGGGAGGGCGCGGCGGGGAGCGGGCATCGCGCTCCACCCTGGCCGCCAGGCGCGCGCGAGACCGTCTCGAATGGGTCTCAGGATGGGGCGGCGGCTGGTAGGACTACGTCATGACCGAAACCCCACGCAACGCCCTCGTCTTCGGGGCTCGCAACCTGGGCCGGGCCATCATCGAGACGCTCCTCGCGCAGGGCTGGAACGTCGCGGGCGCCGCGCGCTCCGACGAGACGCTGGCGACCGTCACGGCCGCGGGCGCGCTCGCGCTGCGCTCCGACATCACCGACCAGGCGGCCGTGCGCGCGACGGTCGACGAGGCCACGGAGGCGCTCGGCGCGCTCGACCTGATCGTCAACGCGGCGGCGGCCTACGGCGGCACGCGGACGGGCCCGTTCGGCGGCGGCCCGATCGCCGACGCCGCTCCCGACGCGTTCGACAGCTGGTCGGTGGCGCCGGCGCGCTCGGCGTTCGCGTTCCTGTCGGGCGCGGGCGGCGCGGTCGCGGCGCACGACCGGCCCGCGACGCTGATCCAGGTGACCGGCGGCTCGTCGCGGCGGGCCATGCCCGGCCGCGGGCTGTGGGCGGCGGGCGCGTTCGGCGTGCGCGCGATCACGCAGGCGGCGGCGCTGGAGCTGCGCCAGCGCGGCATCCACGTGGCGCTCCTGATCGTCGACGCGGGCATCGAGCCGTACGCCGGCGGCGGCCGGCCGGGCGTCGATCCCGCGGCGCTGGCCGACCCGCGCCAGGTGGCCGACGCGGTCGTGTTCCTCGCCGAGCAGGGACCGCGCGCGGCGACGCACGAGCTCCAGGTGACGCCGCTGGCGGAGACCTGGGTGCCGTAGCGCCTACGCGGTGACGCGCTCCGCCCCGGCGAGATGCGCCGACAGCAGCTGGCCGGCGCGGTCCAGCGCCGCGGCCCCTTCGTCGAGGATCGCGTGGTAGGCCTGGAACACGTGGGGCACGCCGGGCGTGATGTCCAGGGTGAGCGCGACGTCGGCGGTGGCGGCCTGGCGCGCGAGGCGGAGGGCGTCGTCGAGGAGGACCTCGTGCGTCCCGGCCTGGATGACCAGCGGCGGCAGGCCGGAGAGGTCGGCGAAGATCGGGCTGATGAGTCCGAGCGCGGGGTCCTGCCCGGCCGTGTAGTCGGGGACGCGGGCCTGGAGGGCTTCCCGGCTGAGGAGCGGGTCGAGCGGGCCCCGGGTGTCCAGCGTCGTCCCGGCCAGCGTGAGGTCGGCGTACGGCGACATGACGAAGGCCGCGGCCGGCAGGGGGAGCCCGCGATCGCGGGCGGTGACCAGGGTCGCGACGGCGAGGCCACCGCCGGCGGACTCGCCCGCGAACACGATGTCCGACGCGGCGACGCCGTCCTGCAGGAGGGCGTAGTAGGCCGCCAGCGCGTCGTCGACCGCGGCCGGATACGGGTGCTCGGGCCCGAGCCGGTAGTCGACCGAGATGGCCTTGGCTTCCGCCCGCCGGCCCACCTGCGAGGCCAGGTCGGCGGCGAGGAA
>DATDMD010000269.1:0-32745 GCA_036518975.1 Baekduia sp. | reverse complement strand
CGTCGATGGCCGCCAGGCCGGCGGCGTGGGCGCCGACGCTCAGCGGCTCGACCAGTGCGACGCGCGCGCCGGCCGTGCCGGCGGGCATGGGCACCGCGTTGGCGGCGGCGACGACGACCTGGTCGGCGAAGCCGCCGGGGAGCTCCGGCGTGCAGCCGTACAGGCGGCGGGTGCGGCAGAGGTTCGGGAGGTCCATCCGGCACAGGTCGCACGCGCCGCAGGAGACGACGGGGTTGATCGCCACGACGGCGCCGAGGAGGTCGTCGTCCTGGCCGGCGCCGACCGCGGCGACGCGTCCGCCGACCTCGTGGCCCATCACGGTGCCGGCGGGGCGGCGGCCGTTGGTGCCGGTGAAGCCGTGGACGTCGGAGCCGCAGATGCCCGCGACCGACACGTCGACGAGCAGCTCGCCGGCGGCGGGGACCGGGGCCGGCACCTCCTCGACGCGAAGGTGGCCGGGGCTGTCGATGATCAGTCTGCGCACAATTGGTATGACAGCATACCGAGGGCCGCTTGTCGACTCATTCGTGTGTTCTGGTATGCCATCATACCTTTATGGCTCGCCGCGACGCGCTCCTCGACCCGCAACTGCTCGACGTGCTCGTCGAGCTGGACGCGGAGGGCGGCCCGCCGCTCCACGCGATGAACGTCGAGGAGGCTCGCGCCTCGGTCCTGGCGCTGCGCCGGCTCAACGGCCCGCCCGCGCCGATGCACGAGGTCGCCGAGCTGGAGCTGGCCGGTGGCGCCGGCCGGCCGCTGGCCGCCCGCCTGTACCGGCCGGCCGCGGCGGCGCGCGGCGGACCGGTCGGGGTGTTCTTCCACGGCGGCGGCTGGACGGTCGGGTCGATCGACTTCGCCGACGGTCCGGTGCGCGACCTCGCGGCGGCGTCGGGGATGACGTGGATCTCCTGCTCGTACCGCCTCGCGCCCGAGAGCCCTTATCCCGCGCCCCTGGAGGACGCGTACGCCGCGGTGCGCAGCATCGCTGAGCGCGCGGGGGAGCTGGACGTCGACGGGACGCGGATCGGCGTCGCGGGGGAGAGCTCGGGCGCGAACCTCGCGGCCGGCGTCGCGCTGGCCGCGCGCGACCGCGGCGGGCCGGCGATCGGCCATCAGCTCCTGGTCTTCCCGCCGCTGGACACCGACCTGTCGCGGCCGTCGTACGACCGCTACGGCGAGGGCTACATGCTCACGACCAAGGACATCGCCGCGTTCTGGGCCAACTACGTCGGCGAGCGCGTCTACGACCCGCCGTCCACCGCCGCTCCGCTGCGCGCCGCGTCGCTGGCGGGGCTGCCGTCCGCGACCGTCGTCGTGGCGGCGTGCGACCCGCTGCGCGACGACGGCGAGGCCTACGCGCGGCGGCTGGGCGCCGCCGGCGTCCGGGCGGAGCTCGTCGTCTGGGAGGGGCTGACCCACGGCGCCTTCGTGATGACCGGCCGCGTCGACCGCGTCCCCGGCCTCATCGCCGAGCTGGGCGACGCTATGCGGTCGGCGTTGACGGGCGGAGGTCAGCCGGAGCCAGCCGTCGCCACGATCGCGCGGCCAGTCGAACGGCCACTGCGCCGTCGCCGCTCGCCGACACGCTGAGCACGACGTCCTCGTCGCCGGGGTTGGCGAGGAGGGCCGTGGGGCCGTCCGGGGTCCGCGCGGCCAGGACGGCGACCGGCGTGGGGACGGCGTCGACCGCCAGCAGCGGCGCGCCCTGAAGCTGGCCGTACGCCGCGAGGGCGTCGGCGAGGGGCGACGGCAGCGCGTCGTGCGCGGCGAACGTCGTGACGCTGGCCGCCCCGGCACCGACGATCCCGGCCACCGCGGCCAGGGCCCACGCCGCGCCGAACGACGTCGGCAGCCGCGCGTCCGGCTCGCCCTCGCGCAGCGCCACGCGCCCCACCGCGATCGGCAGCGGCGCGAACGCGTGCCGCGCGCTCGCCACCGTGGCCGCCATGCCCTCGACGTTCTCGACCACCGTCAGGTCATCCCGCTCGTGGACCTGCGCGCTGACCGTGTAGGTGACCTCGTCGAGAGCGGCGGTGTCGGGCCGCCAGCGGTTGAGGTCGGCGTAGGACAGGTCGGTCCCGCCGGTCAGCGGCACGCCTCCGTCGAGGAGCCGCCGCGCCGCCGCGGCGAGCGCCGGCGGCGTGCAGCAGGCGGGATCCGACGGGTCGCGCGACGTGCCGAAGACGAGCAGGCGGATCAGCGGCGCGTCGCGCGCGGCGTCGCAGACGGCGGCGAGGTCCGCGGGATCGCCGGTGTGCACCGCCAGCTCGAGCCCGCACCCGAGCGCGGCGCACGCGCCGACCGCCGCGCGCAGCGGCTCGCCCCAGCCCGCTCGCCCGGGGTGGACGTCATGCCGCAGATGCGCCGGGCCGACGCGCCGCAGCGCCGCCACGACCTCCGGCGCGGGAGCCGCGCCCGCCGCGATCAGCCCCAGCGGCGGAACGGTCCGGCCGGTCTCCCCGCCGATCCTGACCGTCACCGGCTCGTCCTCGCGCGCATGCGCGGGCGCGCGCACGGGAGACCCCGTCGCGGCGTTCGGCGCGAAGGCGACATGTACGCCTTGCTCCACCGGCGCGCCCGCCCGCGCGTGCTGCGGCAGCGGCCGCGCCAGCGGCGTCCCGTAGACCTTGAACGAGTCGTCGGCCCAGTTGCGCTGGTCCTCGATCTCGAAGAGGTCGCCGGTGAAGGTGCAGGTCAGCGTTCCTTCGGGCAGCTCCGCCGCCAACGACGAGAACGGCGGCAGCATCGCGTGGAAGCGGCCCTCCGCCCACGGCTGCGGCACGATGTCCTCCGGGAGCGTGATCCGCTCCTCGCCGGCCGGTCCGACGGTGGCGCACGGTCGCCCGACGACCGTCCGCGGCGGCAGCAGCGCCACCAGCCCGATGCGGTTGTAGCCGGCGTCGTGCTCGGCGCGCCAGGTGATCGCGTAGCTCAGCCGCCCGTCGGCGCCGGCCTCGATCAGGCCCTCCCAGCGGACGTCGAGCGTCTCGTCCGCGTGGTGGGCGGCCACGCGGATCGCGAGGCCGTCCACGTCGTCGCGGACGACCTCGGCCTCGCCGCCGCGGGCCGGGACGGTCCGCCACCCCGGATCGCGCACGGCGACCCCGAGGCGGCGGACCAGCTCCACCTCCCGCCAGCGCACGCGACGGATGTCGCGCTCGTCGAGCAGCAGCGTGAGCGGGCCGGCCCGCAGCTCGCGCATCGGCAGCCTCTACCGAAGAGCTCCGCTCACCATCCGGCGACGACCGGGTTGGCGAGCGTCCCGATGCCGTCGACCTCGACCTCGACGCGGTCGCCGGGCTGCAGCCACAGCGGCGGGTCGCGGAAGCAGCCGACGCCGGCCGGCGTGCCGGTGGTCACGATGTCGCCGGGCTCCAGCGTGATCGTCGCGGTGACGATCTCCAGGATGCGCGGGATGTCGAAGATCATGTTCGACGTCACGTCGCTCTGGCGCTCCTCGCCGTTGACCCGCGTCCTGATGCCCAGCGCCTGCGCGTCGAGCGCCCCGGCCAGGACGATCGCCGGGCCCATCGGGGAGAACGTGTCGGGGTTCTTGCCGAGCGTGATCTGCATGTCCTTGAACTGCACGTCGCGCGCCGAGACGTCGTTGACCACCGTATAGCCGAACACGTGGTCGAGCGCGTTCTCGCGCGTCAGCCGGCGCGCGCGCCGTCCGACCACGATGGCCAGCTCGACCTCGTAGTCGACCTGGTTCTCCGCCGACGGCAGGACGATGTCGGCCTCGGGGCCGACGACCGCGCTGGGCAGCTTCGAGAAGAAGAACGGCGTCTCGGGCAGCACCGCGGTCGGGTTCTCCTCGAGGTGGCCGGCGTAGTTGACGCCGCAGAACAGCAGCTTCCCGGGCTTGGGCAGCGGGGCGAGCAGCTGCGCGTCGGCGACGGCCGGCCCGAGGTCGGCCGCCTGCAGCGCCGACCAGGCCTCGGGCCCGGCGGCGATGAGCGCGAGCATGTCGTCGTGGTCGGTGGCGTGCACCTGGCCGTCGGCGAGCACGCCCACGGTCGGGCCGGCGCCGTTCTTGTAGGTCACGAGCGAGGTCACGAGACCAGCTCCTCCGTCTTCGAGGGTTCGATCGTCAGGGTCTCGCCGACCTTCGGCGCGACCACCCGGCGGCTGCCGGTGGTGTCATGGACGGGGACGAGGCGGACGAACTCGTCCACGTCGTCGTTGTGCTCCAGGTAGTGGCAGGCGACGGCCAGCTCGACGCCGAGCATCTCCGCGACCCGCGCCGCCTCGTCGGGCGACAGCTCGCCGGTGACGAACCGTCCGGGTCCGGGCGCGGCGTCCAGGAGCTCCTGCGGCTGCGAGCAGCCGATGAGCCCGACGGTCGGGCGGTAGAGCTCGCCGATCAGCCTCATGTCGAAGATCGCCGTGTCGCCGTAGTGGTAGATGCGCACGCCGGGCTCGGGCTCGACGATGAACGCGATCGGGTTCCCGCTGACGTGGCGACCGCCCGACAGCTCGATCATCGACCAGTGCCGGCACTCGACCGGCCGGATCAGCAGGCCGTCGAGCTCGACGACGATGCCCCACGTGGTGGCCCGGACCTGCTCGCTGGGCACGCCCTCGTCGAGCAGCGCGAGGCGGACCTCGGCGCCGCAGACGACCGGCGCGCCGGTCCGCAGCGCGATCGCGGCCGTGTCGCCGTAGTGGTCGGGCGCGGCGTGGGAGACGAGGATGACGTCGGGCGTCTCGAGGTCCTCGTGCGCGACCGGCGCGAGCGGGCTGTCGCTCAGGAACGGGTCGATGAGGATGCGGCGCCCGCCGCCGACGATCTCGTAGCCGGCGACGCCGAGGAAGCGGATCTGGGTGCTCATGCCAGGCCCCGCGCGCTTTCGAGACCGGTGATCAAGGCGTACAGCGCCTCGTTGATCGGCGTCGGGACGCCGTGCTCCTTGCCCCCGCGCAGCACCGCGCCGGTGATGACGTCGACCTCGGTCCGGCGGCCCGCCTCGACGTCCTGCAACATGGAGGCCTTGCCGTCGCCGGCGCCCGCGAGCACCGTGTGGATGCGCTCGATGGTGGCCGCCTCGTCGAGGTCGTAGCCGGACGCGCGCGCCACGGCGATCGCCTCGCGGGCGACCGCGTCGACCAGGTCGTACATCGGCGCGGTACCGGCCAGGGCGCCCGCCGTCAGGCCGGTGAGGGCGGCCGTCGGCAGCGTCGCGGCGTTGAGGCTGAGCTTGTTCCAGATCTCCTGGCGGACGTTGTCGGCGACCGTCACCGTGAAGCCGGCCTCGGTCAGGGCGTCGGCCGCCGGGGCGGCGAGGTCCTTGCCGTTGGCGGTGTACTCGCCGATGTACGTCGGGCCCGCGCCCGTCCAGCCGATGCGACCGCGACCGACGACCGTCCCGCTGACGTAGGTGACGCCGAGCACGAGCTGCTCGGGCGACACGAGCCGCGAGATCGTCTCGCCGTTGCCCCAGCCGTTCTGGAGCGACAGCACCGTGGTGTCCGGCCCGATCGCCGGCGCGGCGCGGCGGACGGCGTCCTCGGTGTGGAAGCACTTGACGAAGACGATGACGAGGTCGCTGGGCGCGAGCTCGGCGGGATCGGCGGTCGCGTTGACCTCGACCGCCTCCTCGTCGTCGCCGCGGACGATGGTGAGGCCCTCGGAGCGGATGTGGTCGACGAGGGGTTGCGAGACGTCGAGGAACGTGGTCTGGACGCCGGAGCGCGCGAGCTGGGCACCGAAGATGCCGCCCATCGCGCCCGCCCCGACAACCGTGGCTGACTGAATTGGCATGTTGGTATGCAATCATACAGTCGACCACCGACGCAAGGGAGAAGGATGTTCGCGACGTTCACCGAGGTGCTGGAGCAGGCGGCCTCCGAAGGCCGGGCCGCCGGGGCGTTCACGTGCTACGACTCGACGCAGGCCGCGGGCGTCCTCGACGCCGCCGAGGACGCCGGCGTCGGCGTGATCCTGCTCGTCAGCCCCGGGTCGTTCCGCCTGCGCCGGGGACCCGACCTGCTCGCGGCGCTCCGCACGCTCGCCGACCGCAGCGCCGCGCCCGCGTGCGTCCAGCTCGACCACGTCAGCGACCTCGACGCGGTCCGCGCGGCGTTCGCCGCCGGGGCCGGCGCGGTGATGGTCGACGGCTCCCACCTGCCGTGGGAGCACAACGTCGGGCTGACCCGCGCGGCCGTCGAGCTGGGGCGGGCGACGGGCGGCCAGGTCGAGTCCGAGCTCGGCGGGATCGCCGGCGACGAGGACGTCGCGGAGGCCATCGCGGCCGGCGCCTTGACCGACCCGGAGGAGGCGGCGCGCTTCACGGAGCGGACCGGCGCCGCGTGCCTGGCCGTCTCGATCGGCAACGTCCACGGGCACTACCGCGACGAGCCGGCGTTGGACTTCGAACGCCTCGCGGCGGTGCGCGCGGCGACCCCGATCGCCCTCTCGCTGCATGGGGCGTCCGGGCTGCCGGCCGAGCAGGTCCGGCGCGCCCTGGCCGAGGGTGTCGTAAAAGTGAACGTGAACACCGAGCTCCGCGGGCGCTACCTCGCCGCGGTGGGCGCCGGCCTCGACGGCTGGCGCGCCGGCAGCGACGTGCAGTCGCTCGCCACCTCGGTCCGCCAGGCCACGGCCGAGGCGGTGGCGGCCACGCTGGCGCTTCTTGCGGTTCAGATGAAGAGGGCTTGACAACGGCGCGGCAGCCGTGCCAGGCTTGCCGCCGCTTGGTATGCCGTCATACCAACTGAGGGTCAGACAGGATCAGGAGGAGGAGGTGATGGAGATGTCGGTCAACGGTGCGAGGCGCGATGATGCGCGGCTCGTCGTCAGCGCCGTCAGCAAGGAGTTCCCCGGCGTTCGCGCTCTGACGGACGTCAGCCTGCGGGTGGGGGCGGGCGAGGTGCACGCGCTCGTCGGCGAGAACGGCGCGGGCAAGTCCACGCTGATGAAGATCATCGCCGGGGTCGAGACGCCGAGCAGCGGCCACGTCGCGCTCGACGGCCAGCGGCTGGACGGCCTCGACGAGCGCGGCGCGGTCACCGCGGGGATCGGGATGGTCCACCAGGAGCGCAGCCTCGTCGCGACGCTGTCGGTGGCCGAGAACGTGTTCGCCGGGCGCCAGCCGCGGCGCCGCAGCGGGCTCGGCATCGACTGGAAGGCGATGCAGCGCCGGACCGGCGAGCTGCTCGAGCAGCTCCAGTCGCGCATCGACCCGGCTGCGTCGGTCGGCTCGCTGTCACCGGCCCAGCAGCAGATCGTCGAGATCGCCAAGGCCATGTCCTATGACCTGAAGGTGCTGATCCTCGACGAGCCGACCGCGGCGCTCAGCCTGGCCGAGACCCAGCACCTCTTCGACGTCACGCGCGACCTCGCGGCCAACGGCACATCGGTCATCTACATCTCGCACCGGCTGGCCGAGGTCTTCACGCTCACCGACTCGGTCACGGTGCTCAAGGACGGGCAGAGGACCGGCGGCGGGCGGACGGCGGACCTCACCGAGGCGGACCTGATCCGGCTCATGGTCGGCCGCGACCTCGACATGCAGCGCCCGGTCCGCCCGCCACGCCCGGACGGCGCGCCCGTGCTGCGGGTCGCCAACCTCGCCGACGGCGACAAGGTGCGCGACGCGTCGCTCACGGTCGGGACCGGTGAGATCGTCTGCCTGGCGGGCCTGATCGGCGCCGGCCGCACCGAGCTGTGCGAGACCCTCTTCGGCGTCCGGCGCGCCACGGCCGGCACGGCCGAGCTGGACGGCGCCCCGTGGGCGCCGCGCTCGCCGGCCCAGGCCCACAGCGCGGGCGTCGGCATGGTGCCCGAGGACCGCAAGGACGCCGGGCTGTTCCTCACGATGAGCATCGCGGAGAACATCGCCGCGGCCAACCTCGGCCAGGTCTCGCCGCGCGGCGTCGTGTCGCGGCGGCAGTCCGGCGCGCTGGCCGAGCGCTACGTCAAGCAGCTGCGGATCGCCACGCCGAGCGTCGACCAAGCCGTCATGAACCTCAGTGGTGGCAACCAGCAGAAGGTGCTGCTGGCGAAGTGGCTGGCGCACCGGCCCAAGCTGCTGATCGTCGACGAGCCGACCCGCGGGGTCGACGTCGGCGCGCGCTCCGACATCTACACGGTCCTGCGGGAGCTGGCCGACGCCGGCATCGGGCTGCTGGTCGTCTCCTCGGACCTGCCCGAGGTGCTGACCCTGGCCGACCGCGTGGTCGTCATGGCCGAAGGGCGGGTCACCGGCGAGCTGCCGGGCGACGCCGCCGACGAAGAGTCCATCCTGCGCCTGGCCTCGCCGGGCGCCCGATCCCAAGAGGTGAACCGATGAGCGCCCAACTCGAGCGCTCCGAGGCCGGAAGCGAGACCGCGTCGCTGACCGCGTCCTCCAATTCCCCCGGAACGGTGCTCAAGCGCGGCGCCGTCAAGGTGCTGCACTCGCGGCCGCTGCTGCTGCTGGTGCTGATCGTGCTGCTGTCGGCCTACATGTCGTACTGGTACGACATCTCGTTCCCGACGTTCGACAACATCTCCGCGGTCCTGCTGAACGCGGCGGTCTACGGCATCCTCGTCGTGGGCATGATGCTGTTGATGATCGGCGGGGCGTTCGACCTGTCGATCGGCGGCATCCTCGCGCTCGCCGGCGTGGTCTCCGGCGTGCTCATCGGCCAGCACGGCTGGGGCGTGGGCCTGGGCGTCGTGGCCGGCCTGCTGGTCGGCGCGCTCGCCGGGCTCTTCAACGGGCTGATCGTCACGCAGGTCCGGATCAACGCGCTGATCGCGACGCTCGCGACGGTCGGGATCTTCCGCGGCATCACGCAGCTGATCTCCGGCACCGGCATCGCGCCGATCAGCGACTCGTTCGCCAAGATCGGGCAGTCCGACTTCCTCGGGTTCCAGATGCCCTTCTGGATCATGCTCGTCGTCGTCGCGGTCGGCGCGTGGGCCGTCAGCCAGACGCGCTACTTCCGCCAGTTCTACTACGTGGGCGGCAACCGGCGGGCGGCGACGCTGTCGGGCATCAAGTCCGAGCGGCTCATGTTGGTGGCCTTCGTGATCATGGGCACGCTGTCCGGCCTGGCCGGCGTGCTCAACGCGGCGCGGCTGAACGCGGCGCAGGTCAGCGCCGGCACCGGCATCGAGCTGCAGGTCATCACCGCCGCCGTCCTCGGCGGGGCGAGCCTCCGCGGAGGCGAGGGCACCGTCATCGGCGGCGTCCTGGGCGTGTTGTTCATCGCCCTGCTCCAGAACGCGTTGATCATCATGAACGTCGACGTGTTCTGGCAGAACATCGTGATCGGCGTGGTCCTTCTGCTCGCGGTCTCGCTGGATCGCTGGCAGCAGAAGGCAGAAGCCTGAGCCGCCCCGCGCGCGCTCCGCACACCCCCATCGAATAGGAGAGATGCACATGTCCCGCACACCTCGCGGCGTGGCCGGCCTGGTCCTGGCCGCCGCGGCCCTCGCCGTCGCGGCCACCGGCTGCGGCCAGGAGTCGTCCAACGACGGCAGCGCCAGCGCCGCCGCCGGATCGGCTTCGAAGCCGACCAGCAATGAGACCTACTACTGGATCTCGCAGAACTCGACGCTGCCGCTGTTCGTCGCGCACGACTACCCGGCGCTGAAGCAGGCCGCCAAGGAGCTCGGCGTCAAGGTCAAGATGACCGGCCCGACGACCATCGACCTGCCGTCGTTCATCTCCACCGTCAACCAGGTCTGCGCGCAGAAGCCCGCCGGCGTCATGGTGGTCGGCTGGGACCCGTCGCTCAGCTCGGCGGTCGACCAGTGCATGAAGGAGGGCGTGCCGACGGTCACCGACGACGCCGACCTGCCGAACTCCAAGCGTCTCGCGTTCATCGGGACCGACTGGTACGACATCGGCGTCGCCCAGGCCAAGGCGCTCATCACGGCGACCGGCGGCAAGGGCAAGATCGCGACCGAGTCGATCATCAACGCCGACAACATGAAGCAGGCGCGGCAGGGCTTCGCCGACACGCTGAAGGGGACCGGCCTCCAGCTCGTCGCCCAGGAGGACGACGGCGGCGACTCCTCGCAGGCCGCGTCGAAGACCGCCTCGCTGCTGGCTGCGCATCCCGACCTCGCGGGCATCGCCGGCTTCGACTCCGAGAGCGGCGCCGGCATCGTCCGGGCGCTCAAGGAGGCGCACAAGAACGGCCAGGTGAAGGTCACGGCAATGGAGCAGACGCCGGAGTTCTTCAAGACGGTCCAGACCGGCGACGTCTCGGCGATCATCGTGCAGAAGCGCACCTTGTTCACCTACTACGCGCTCAAGACGCTCTACGACTACAACCACAACGGCCTGACGATCGACGGCCTGACCAAGGACCAGGGCGCGTCCCCGGTCCCGGTCGACATCAACACGGGCCTGGTCGTGGTTGACAAGTCCAACGTCGCCAACATCCTGGCGGCGGGCAACAAGCCGTAGGCCACTCGGTGCCCGGGCGAGCAGTCCCCCTCCTCCGCTCGTCCGGGCACCCGCTCGGCTGACTGACATGCGCGTGGCGCTGTTCATCACCTGCCTGGCCGACACGCTGTTCCCCGACGTCGGCCGGGCCACCGTGGCCGTCCTCGAGCGGCTGGGGCACGAGGTCGTGTTCCCGCTGGAGCAGACCTGCTGCGGGCAGATGCACGCGAACTCGGGGTACCGGCGGGAGGCCGTGCCGCTGGTGCGGCGGTTCGTGCGGGCGTTCGGGGAGGCGGGCGCGGACGCTGTGGTGTGCCCGTCGGGGTCGTGCGCGGCGATGGTCCGCGACCAGTACCGGGGGCTGGCGGCGGAGTCGGGGGACGCGGCGTTGATCGGCGCGGTCGAGTCGCTGGTGCCGCGGGTGTTCGAGCTGTCGGAGTTCCTGGTCGGGGAGTTGGGGGTCGAGGACGTGGGCGCTTGGTATCCGCATCGGGTCACGTATCACCCGACGTGCCACTCGCTGCGGCTGCTGCGGGTCGGCGACGCGCCGCTGCGGCTGCTGCGCGCGGTGCGGGGGATCGAGTTGGTGGAGTTGGGCGAGGCCGAGACGTGCTGCGGGTTCGGCGGGACGTTCGCGGTCAAGAACGCGGACACGTCGACGGCGATGTTGGAGGACAAGATGCGAGCGGTTCGCGATACGGGCGCCGATGTGTGCACGGCGGTCGACGGCTCGTGCCTGATGCACATCGGCGGCGGGCTGTCGCGGGCGCGCGCCGGCGTGCGGACCGTGCACCTGGCGGAGATCCTGGCGGCGACGGCATGAGCCGCTCCGGATTTCCCGCCGCGGCGAAGGTCGCGCTGGGCGACGCGCAGCTGCGGGCGAACCTCCGGCGCGCGACGCACACGATCCGTGAGAAGCGCGCGCAGGTCGTCGCCGAGGTCGACGGCTGGGAGGCGCTGCGGGCGCAGGGGCGCGAGATCAAGGAACGCGCGATGCGCGACCTGGCGGAGCACTTAGAGGAGCTTGAGCGCTCGGTGACCGCGCGCGGCGGGACCGTGCACTGGGCGCGCGACGCGGCGGAGGCCAACGCGATCGTGGCGGGGCTGGTCCGGGCGGCGGGGGCCGACGAGGTGGTCAAGGTCAAGTCGATGGCGACCGACGAGATTGGTTTGAACGCGGCGCTGGCGGCGGAGGGGATCGCGGCCTATGAGACCGATCTGGCGGAGTTGATCGTCCAATTGGCCGGTGATCGGCCGTCGCACATCCTGGTGCCCGCGATCCACCGCAACCGCGCGGAGATCCGCGACCTGTTCGCGCGCACGCTGCCCGGCGCGGAGGATCTGACCGACGAGCCGGCGGCGCTGGCCGAGGCGGCGCGGCGCTTCCTGCGCGCGCGGTTCCTGACGGCGCGGGTGGGGGTCAGCGGGGCGAACTTCGCGGTCGCCGAGACCGGGAGCGTCTGCGTGGTCGAGTCCGAGGGCAACGGCCGGATGTGCACCACCTTGCCGGACACGCTGATCACGGTGATGGGCATCGAGAAGGTGCTGCCGAGGCTGGAGGACCTCGGGGTGATGCTGCGGCTGCTTCCTCGCTCGTCCACCGGTGAGCGGATGAACCCCTACACGTCGCTGTGGACCGGCGTGCGCGACGACGACGGGCCGCGCGACTTCCACCTCGTGCTGCTCGACGCGGGGCGGACGGACGTGCTCGCCGACGAGGTGGGTCGTCAGGCGCTGCACTGCATCCGCTGCTCGGCCTGCCTCAACGTCTGCCCGGTCTACGAGCGCACCGGCGGCCACGCCTACGGGGACACGTATCCCGGCCCGATCGGGGCGATCCTGGCGCCGCAGCTGCACGGGATGTCCGGGCCGACCACGACGCTGCCGTGGGCCTCGTCGCTGTGCGGCGCCTGCGCGGACGTGTGCCCCGTGGGCATCGACATCCCGGGCGTGCTGATCCACCTGCGCGGCCGCGTCGTCGAAGACGCCCGCTCCGGCAACCGCCTCGCCGCCGAGCGCCTGGCGATGGAGGCAATGGCCCGCATCTTCGCCGGCCGCCGCCGCTACGAGACCGCCCAGAAGCTGGCCCGCGCCGGCGGCCGCCCCCTCTCCCACGACGGCCGCATCCCCCACCAACTCCCCGGCGCCCTCGGCGGCTGGACGATGTCCCGCGACCTTCCAGCCCCGGCTTCCCAGACCTTCCGCGACTGGTGGCGAGCACGCGAGAAGGGCGCCACACGATGACCGCCGACGCCCGCACCGAGGTCCTGCGCCGCATCCGGACGGCGCTCGCCGACGCGCCGCCTCCGGCCCCGGCTCCTGTGCCTGCGGTCCCGCCGGCCGCGATGTCGGACGTCGCCGCGCGCTTTGCCGAGCGGGTCGCCGACTACCGGGCGACCGTCACGCGGTGCCACGCGGGCGACCAGGCGATCGCGGCCGCTGTCCAGGCCGCGTTCGCTCGCCATGGCGCGGCGGTGGTCGTCGTCGCGCCGGGTGTTCCGGTCGCGTGGCGCCCGGACGGCACCGTCGTCGACGATCCGCCATTCAGCGTGGAAGCGCTCGATGCGGTCGATGGCGTCCTGACCGGCGCCGCGCTCGGCATCGCCGAGACGGGGACGATCGTCCTCGACGGCGCGGCGCTCAGTGGCCGGCGCGCGATCACGCTCGTCCCGGACCTGCATGTCTGCGTCGTCGCCGCGACGGATCTCGTCGGCGATGTGCCGGAGGCCTTCGAGCGGCTGGCGCCCGCGATCGGCGAGGGTCGGCCCATCACGTTCGTCTCCGGCCCGTCGGCGACGTCGGACATCGAGCTCGATCGCGTCGAGGGCGTCCATGGCCCGCGGCGTCTGGAGGTGATCGTCGTTGAGTGCTGAACACAACAGAGGGATCGATCCGCACGACCCCGCGTTCGTCGACGACCCGCATCCGACCTACGACGACCTGCGGTCGGGCTGCCCGGCTCACCGGTCGGACCACCACGGCGGGTTCTGGCTCCTCACGCGCTACGCCGACGTGCGCGCCGCCGCGGTGGACTGGAAGACCTACACCTCGGCGGTCCCCGGCGTCACGGCGATCCCGATGGTCCATCAGCGCGACACGGCGCAGATCCCGATCGAGCTCGACCCTCCGGAGCACTCGCGCTACCGCCACCTCATCCAGCCGGCGTTCCGCCGCGACCGCGTCGCGGCGCTGCGCCCGGACCTGGAGGAGCGCCTCGTCGGGCTCTGGGCGCGGCTGCTCGCGCAGGAGTCCGGCGACCTCGTTGCCGACGTGGTCGTCCCGTTCTCGCTCGCGACGCTCGGGCGCTTCCTCGGCCTCCCGCAGCAGGACACCGTCCTCTGGCTGGGCTGGGTGCGCCGGATGTTCTCGAGCACCACCGATCGCGCCGACGCCGTCGCGGCCTCCGACGAGCTCGGCGCCTACATCGACGACCTGGTCGCCGCGCGCGAGGCGCACCCCGGCGACGACTTCTTCTCCCACCTCCTGGCCGCGCGCCTCGACGGCCGCGGCCTCACCCGCGACGAGATCCGCGCCATGGGCGTCGTGATGCTCATCGCCGGCCACGAGACCTCGGCCAACGCCATGTCCTACGCCTTGGTCGAGCTGCTGCGCGACCCCTCGCTCCTGCAGCGCCTGCGCGACGACGCCGGCCTCGTCGACACCGCCGTCGAGGAGATGCTGCGCGTCAGCAGCCCGATCCAGATGTTCGGCCGCAACGCGACCCGCGACGTCGAGCTGCACGGTCAGGTCATCGGCCAAGGCGACGTCGTCGCCCTCGGCTTCGGCGCGGCCAACCACGACCCCGAGGTCTTCGACGACCCGCAGTCCTGCCGCCTGGACCGCACGCCCAACCGCCACCTCACGTTCGGCATGGGCCACCACCTGTGCATCGGCGCGCCCGTCGCGCGGCTGGAGCTGGCCGTCCTGCTCGAGCAGGCGCCGGACGCGCTGCGCCGTGTGCACCTGGACCACCGCCGCCCGCCGCGCTGGAAGGACCGCGGCGACCAGCGCGGCTGGAGCGTCGTGCCGGTCAACATCCGGGGCACGGCGTAGCGCGAAGACTGGCCCGCCGAACAGATGAACGCCGCCCCGCGGCGGGTCACCATCGAACCATGATGATGACCTTCAGCCTGGCCGCCGTGACGATCGGCCTCTCGACGACCATCCTGGGCCTCACCGCCGGCGCGGTCGCGCTCCTCGTCCACACCCTCGGCGCGCTCGACCTCAGGTCCGACGACGACCTCTCCGGGGGCGGTGGCTGGGGTGGACTCGGCCCGGTCCCGGCGGATTCCGGGTAGCCATGAGGTCCCTTCCGACCAGAGGAGCGTCTCGACCATGCTGACCAGTGGATTGGAGGGCCGCGTCGCGGTCGTCACCGGCGCCGCGCGCGGCATCGGACGCGCGGCGGCCGTCGCCCTCGCCGAGGCCGGCGCCGACGTGGCCGGCCTCGACATCGCGGCGCAGGCGAGCCCGACCCTCGACTTCGCCCCGGCGACGCGCGACGAGCTCGACGAGACCGGCAAGCTCGTCGCCGCCCACGCGCGCCGCTGGTCGTCGGTGACCGTCGACCAGCGCGACCTCCCCGGCCTGCGCGCCGCGGTCGAGACGATCGAGCGCGACCTCGGCGGCATCGACATCGTCTTCGCCAACGCTGGGATCCAGGGGTTCAAGCCGCTCCTGGAGATGGAGGACCGCGACTGGCACGACCAGATCGACGTCAACCTCACCGGCACCGCCAACGTCCTCCGCGCGTTCGCGCCCGCGCTCGTGCGCCGCGGCGGCGGGCGCATCATCGTCACGTCCTCGACCCAGGGCCAGCACGGCACGAAGTTCGGCGCCGCCTACTCGGCCTCGAAGTGGGGGATCATCGGCCTGATGAAGTCCGCCGCGCTGGAGCTCGGCGCGTACGGGATCACGGTGAACGCCGTCATCCCCGGCCTCATCGACACGGCCCTCACCCGCCACGAGGACCGCTACGCCCAGGTGATCAGCGAGGGCGGGCGGGAGCCGAGCGGCGACGCGCGCCGCGACGAGGAGACGGCCATCGCGATGTTGAAGGCCAAGTCGCCGCTCGGCGTCCCGTGGATCGAGCCGAAGGACGTCGCGCCGCTGGTCGTCTTCCTCGCCTCCGACGCCGCGCGCATGGTCAGCGGCACCTCCCTCGCCGCCACCGGCGGCGACAGCGCCCACGTCACCGCCTGACGCGGGCGCCGCCGGTCCGCTCCGCGGCCAGGCTCAGGGCGCCGAGGACGGCCGCGGCCCGACCACGATCGGCTTGTCCTTGGGCAGCGCCCGCATCGTGTCGTCGTCGAGGTTGAGGTGCGCGCGCACCAGCTGCTGCGGCACGAGCCCCATCCACTGGCTGAGCGACACGTCGGCGAAGTGGTCGCTGCGGAACATCTCCAGGAACCGCAGGGTCTCGGTGCCGGTGTTCTCGACGTAGTGCCCCATGGCGAACGGGACGTAGCCGACGTCGCCGGCCTGGTAGTCGAACGTGCGCGCCCGCTCGCCGGAGGCGAAGACGGTCATCCGGCCCTGGCCCGCGATGAAGTACTGCCACTCGTCGGTGTTCGGGTGCCAGTGCAGCTCCCGGATCGCGCCCGGCTCGACCTCGACGAGCGCCGCGGCGATCGTCTTCGAGACCGGGAAGTTGGAGGAGTCGACGATGCGCACCCGGCCGCCCTCGGCCTCGACGGGCGGCTGCTCCAGCAGGCGGTGGCTGAAGCTCTCCGGGACGGTGCCGGCCGGCGCGCGGACGGCGTCGGCGTCGGCCTGCAGCGACCCGATGGCCCCGGCCGGGAAGATGTAGCGGTCGTGCTCGATGTCCGTGGGGATGGCCGCGAACGCGCTCTCCGGCACGCCGAAGTTCTTGGACAGGACGTCGCGCGGCGTGTGCTTGAACCAGTCGGTCAGGAGGAAGGTCTCGTTCTCCGAGAAGTTGCCGTCGTCGAAGACGAGCAGGAACTCGCAGCCGTCCTCCAGGGCCTGGATCGAGTGGGGGAGCCCGGCCGGGAAGTACCACAGGTCGCCGGTCTTCACGTCGTCGATGAAGTTGCGGCCGTCCTGGTCGACGAGCGTGATCCGGGCGCTGCCGGCCAGCATGTACGCCCACTCGGCCTCCTTGTGCCAGTGCAGCTCGCGGGCGGCCCACGGCTTGAGCCGCATGTTGACGCCCGCGAGGGACGTGGAGATCGGCAGCTCGCGGGCTGTGACCTCGCGCGCCCAGCCGCCCGTCAGCAGACGCGTATGCGCAGCCGCGAACGAGTACTTGAGGTTCGGGACGGTCCCCCGGTCGGTGGCGGGCGGCGCGAGGAGGTCGGGGTTCTCGCGCTCCAGCGGGACGTTGCGCGGACCGAGGATCGTGGCCCCCGTCCCGTTGCGGATCGGCATCGGCAGTTCGGCGGAGGGGTGTTGGCTCATGCGAGGACCGTACGTTCGGGACCGCGCGCGCCCGGCGCGCGCCAGGGTCCAAGGGCACCATGGAGCCGCTGGGCCCGTCCGATCCCTCCGCGGGCGCGCGTCAGCGCCCACAAACGGGTCACCACCCTTCCGCCGCCGCGTGGGCGGAGGAGAATGGTGGCTGTGACACGGCGGATCCCCCGGTGGTTGCGCGCTGTCCTCGCGAGTGCCGTGCTCCTCGCCGTGGTCAGCGGCGTCGTCGCGCTGCTGGAGCCGCGCGTCCCGGCCCTGGGGCTGGGCGTGCTCTACCTGCTGGCCGTGGTCCCGATCGCGTTCGCGTTCGGCGCGGCGGCCGCGGCCGCGGTCTCGCTGGCGAGCATGGTGGTGTTCAGCTTCTTCTTCCTGGATCCGCGGTACACGCTGGACCCGGGCTCGGCGCAGCGCTGGGAGGTGCTCGTCGCGTTCCTGGTGTCGTCGCTCGTCGTCAGCGAGCTGGCGGCGCGCTCGCGGCGCGCCGTGCAGCGGTCGACGCGGCTTGCGGACGAGCACGCCGCGCTGCGGCGCGTCGCGACGCTCGTGGCCCGCGGGGACGACCCGCCGGAGGTGTTCGCCGCGGTCGCGCGCGAGGTCGCGATGCTCCTCGGCGTCGACGCGACGCACATGGTGCGCTTCGAGCCCGGCGGGGCCGCCGCGATCGCCGGGTCCTGGAGCCTCCACGGCGAGCACTGGCCGGTGGGCCGGCGGGTCGACCTGGACGGCGACACCGTCATCGCGACCGTGGCGCGGACCGGGCGGCCGGCGCGCGTCCACGACTACCGGAACGCGACCGGCGACGCGGCGCGGGTGGGCCGGGAGCTGGGCCTGCGCTCGTCGGTCGGCGCCCCGATCGTCGTCGACCAGCACCTGTGGGGCGTGATGGTCGTCTCCACCTCCGTCGGCCACAGCGCCCACCCGCTGCCTCTGGATGCCGAGTCGCGGATCGGGGCCTTCACCGAGCTGGTCGCCACGGCGATCTCGAACGTCGAGGCGCGGCGCGGGCTGGCGCGGCTCGCCGACGAGCAGGCCGCGCTGCGGCGCCTCGCGACGCTGATCGCGCGCGGCGTCGCCTCGGCGGAGGTGTTCGACGCGGCGGCCGACGAGATCGGACGGCTGCTCGGCGTCGAGTTCGCGGTCATCGGCCGTTTCGACGCGGACAACATGGTCACCGTCCTGTCGTCCTGGGGCCCGCTCGCCGCCGGCTTCGCGGTCGGCAGCCGGTGGCCGATCGGCGGCGACAACCTCGCGCGGCTCGTGCTGGAGACCGGGAGCCCGGCGCGGATCGACGGCTACGAGGACGCCTCCGGCGAGCTCGCCAGGGCCACGGAGCAGAGCGGGGTGGGCTCGTCGGTCGGCGTCCCGATCAGCTTCGAGGGCCGCGTGTGGGCCGGGATCTCGGTCGCCTCGTCCGGCGCGGACCCGCTGCCGGCCGACACCGAGTCGCGCCTCACGCGGTTCGCCGAGCTCGTGGCGACGGCCATGTCCAACGCCCAGGCGCGGGCCGAGGTCCAGCGCCTCGCCGACGAGCAGTCCTCGCTGCGGCGCGTGGCGACGCTGATCGCGCGCGAGTCGCGGGCCGAGGACGTGTTCGCCGCCGTCGCCGAGGAGGTGCTCCGGGTGCTCGACGACGTCGAGATCGCGCGGATGTACCGCTACGAGCCTGACGGCACCGCCACGCTCGTCGCCGACGCCGGCTCGCTCGACGCCCGCATCGGGGTCGGCACGCGGGTCCGGGTCGAGGGCCGCAACGTCTCGGCGCTCGTCCGCGAGACCGGGCGCGCCGCCCGGCTCGACGACCACGAGGACGCGACCGGGTCGCTCGGCGTGCGCGCGCGCGAGCTCGGCGTCCGCTCCGCGGTCGGGGCGCCGATCGTCGTCGGCGACCGCCTGTGGGGCGTGATCATCGTCGGGTCCAAGCGGCCGGCGCCGCTGCCGCCGACCATCGAGACCCGCATCACGGAGTTCACCGAGCTGGTCGCGACGTCGATCTCCAACGTCCAGGCGCGGACCGAGGTCGCGGCGTCGCGCGCGCGGGTCGTCGCGGCGGCCGACGAGGAGCGCCGCAGGGTCGTCCGCGACCTGCACGACGGGGCCCAGCAGCGCCTCGTCCACACGATCGTCACGTTGAAGCTGGCCCGCCGGACGCTGGCGCCGCCCGACAAGCCCGCCGCCGAGCTCGTGGCGGAGGCGCTCGAGCACGCCACGCGCGCGCACGTCGAGCTGCGCGATCTCGCGCACGGCATCCTCCCCTCGGTCCTCACCCAGGGCGGGCTGCGCGCGGGCGTCGACGCGCTGGCGTCGCGGGCGCCGGTGCCGGTCGACGTCGACGTGCCGGTGGGCCGGCTGCCCACGGCGGTGGAGGCGACCGCGTACTTCGTGGTCTCCGAGGCGCTGACGAACGTCGCCAAGCACGCCCGGGCGGGCCACGTGGAGGTCAGCGCGCGGCTCGACGACGGCACGCTCGCCGTCAGGGTGCGGGACGACGGCATCGGCGGCGCGCGTCCCGGCGGCAGCGGCCTGACGGGCCTGGCCGACCGCCTCGCGGCCCTCGACGGCGAGCTGCGGGTGGAGAGCCCGGCCGCGGGCGGGACCATCCTGATGGCCGCGATCCCGGTCGCGCACGCGGCATGATCGCCCTGCGCCAGTCATGGGAATGGGAGCGGTGAGATGCGAGTGCTGTTGTCGACGTACGGGTCGCGCGGGGACGTCGAGCCGCTGGTGGGGCTCGCCGCGGAGCTGCGGGCGCTCGGCGCCGAGGTGCGGGTCTGCGCGCCGCCGGACGAGGACTTCGCGCAGCGGCTGGCCGGCGTCGGCGTGCCGCTGGTGCCGGTCTACGAGTCCGCCCGCGCGCTGACGGTCGCGGCGCCGCCGGCGTCGTCCCTGCCCCAGCGCGCGGCCGCGGTGATCGCCAGCCAGCTCGAGGCGATGCCCGCGGCGGCCGCGGGCTGCGACGTGCTGGTGGCGACCGGGATGATGCCGGCTGCCGCGGGCGCGCTGTCGGTGGCCGAGAAGCTCGGCGTGCCGTCCGTGTCGGTGACCTTCCAGCAGCTCACGCTGCCGTCGCCGCACCATCCGCCGCTGGCCTATCCAGGCCGGCCGTTCCCGCCGGAGGTGACCGACAACGAGGCGTTGTGGGCCTTCGACGCCGAGAGCATCGACCTCCTGTTCGGCGACGCGCTCAACACCAACCGGGCGACGCTCGGCCTGCCGCCGGTCGAGCACGTCCGCGACTACGTCTTCGGCGACCGCCCGTGGCTGGCGACCGACCCGGTCCTGGACCCGTGGCAGGGCGCGCCGGACTACGACGTCGTGCAGACCGGCGCGTGGATCCTGCCCGACCGCAACCCGCTCCCGCCCGCGTTGGTGGCGTTCCTGGACGCCGGCGCGCCGCCGGTGTACGTGGGCTTCGGGAGCATGCCGATGCACGCGTCGGCCGACGTCGCCCAGGTGGCCGTCGAGGCCGTCCGCGCCCAGGGCCGCCGCGCGGTCCTGGCCCGCGGCTGGGCCGACCTGGCCCTGATCGACGACGAGGACGACTGCTTCGTCGTCGGCGAGGTCAACCAGCAGCGGCTGTTCCGGCGCGTGGCCGCGGTCGTGCACCACGGCGGCGCGGGCACGACGACGACGGCCACGCGCGCCGGCGCGCCGCAGGTGGTCGTGCCGCAGGCGGCCGATCAGCCCTACTGGGCGGGCCGCGTGGCCGACCTGGGGATCGGCGCGGCGCACGACGGTCCGACCCCGACGACCGCGTCGCTGGCGGCCGCGCTCAGGCTCGCGCTGAGCCCCGAGACCCGCGCGCGGGCGACCGCCGTGGCCGCCACGATCCGCGGCGACGGGGCGACGGTGGCCGCGCGGCTGCTGCTCGACGGCGTGTCGTAGCCCCGAAACGGCGCAGATGGGCCCAGCCCGACCGGCCGCAGGTGTCCAGTTAGCCGTAGCTCGGCGGTGCTTGCGCGCTGAGAACATCGGCCTCGTGACGACCTCTGTCCTTGTGGTGGACGACGACGCTCGGTTCCGGGCCCTCGCGCTGCGGATCCTGACGGCCGCCGGATTCACCATCTGTGGTGAGGCCGACACGTGGGCCGGCGGCCTTGAGGCCGCGCTGGACCTCCGTCCAGCCGCGATCCTCGTCGACGCGCGCCTCCCCGACGGCGACGGGATCGCGCTGGCCCGGCGGATGATGACCCTGCCCTGGGCGCCGCAGGTGCTGCTGACGTCCAGCGACGACGACGTCGGCTCCGAGCTGGCCGAGGCTCCGAACGACGGCGTGCGCTTCGTGCCCAAGTCCGACCTGCCTGACGCCCCGCTGACGGCCCTCCTCGGGACCGTCTAGTCGTGCGGAGGCAGGAGGAGTAGCGTGGCTGTCGTGTCCGACGGCATCCGCGTCGTGATCGGCGAGGACGATGTTCTCCTCCGCGCCGGCGTCGCACGGGTCCTGACGGAGGCCGGCTTCACCGTCGTGGCGCAGGCCGGCGACGCCGAGGATCTGCTGCGCAAGGGCCTCGCCCATAGGCCGGACGTCGCGGTCGTCGATGTGCGGATGCCGCCCAACCACGGCGACGACGGGCTGCGCGCGGCCCTGGAGCTGCGGCGCCAGCGTCCGCAGACGGGCATCCTCGTTCTGTCGCAGTACTACGAAGAGGAATACGCGCTCGATCTCATCGCTGAGCGTCCGGAAGGGGTCGGGTACCTCCTCAAGGAGCGCATCGGCGACGTGGAGGCGTTCACGGACGCCGTCGCGCGCGTGGCCGCGGGCGGCAGCGCGCTCGATCCCGAGGTCGTCGGCCGCATGCTCGGCCGCCGCCGCGGCGGGCCGCTCGACGCGCTCAGCGCCCGCGAGCTCGAGGTGCTCGCGGCCGTCGCCGAGGGCAAGTCCAACAAGGGCATCGCCGACAGCCTCTTCATCTCCGAGTACGCGGTGGAGAAGCACGTCACGCACATCTTCAGCAAGCTCGAGCTGAACCAGAGCGCCTACGACCACCGCCGCGTCCTGGCGGCCGTGACGTACCTGCGCGCCGGCGGCTCCTGAGCGGCGAACCCCCACGCTGGCCGGGCTCGACTGGTCCGGCGAACAGCTCCGAAGTTCCGGTGCGCCGCGCATCATCTGGACGATGAACCTCACATCCGTTCGAGGGCGCTATCGCTGGGCGGGGGCCGTCCTGGCCGCGCTCGCGCTGGTCCTGCCCGTCTCGTCCGCGTCGGCGGCGACGTTCCCGTCGTGGTGGCCGACCGGCTCCGCGCAGGGGGCCGGAGTCGCGGCGGGCCTCCAGGGCCTGGGGTGTGACCAGGCCAACAGCGAGCCGGAGGCCGGCGTCGCCGGCGGCGTGGAGAACCACGTGTGCGGCGGCGTCACCATCACGTTCATCGGGCCCGCCATCGGCCAGATCGGCACCGCGATCGGCCCGACGATCATCGGGGCCACGGTCCTGGCGCCGATCGCCGTCTCCAACGGGGGCGTCCAGCAGGTGGCGGTCCCGTAGGACGGCGGGCGCGTGCCGGTGGGCCAGTTCCGGCGGGTGCGTGCAGTGCGGAGGATGGTGGGCATGACGACGACGAAGCCTGTCCGCGCCGCTCTGCTCCCGTTGCTGCTGGGGGGCGCGCTCTGCGCCGGTGTCCCGGCGGCGGCCAGCGCCGCGACGCCGCCCGCGCCCCCGGCCTACGGCGGCGGTGCCGTCTCCACGCTGCCGGCCATGACGCTGCCGGCGCTGCCGCCGATGACGCTGTCGTTCACCCCGCCGCGGGTCGGTCCGATCTCCGTGGCGATCGGGGCGATCATCATCGGCGGGAAGACCATCAGCCCCGGCGTGAACGTCACGACGCCCCCGATGATGGTGACGCCGATCGACCTCACCGTGCGCTGAGCGCGGGGTCGGCCTCCAGTTGGGCGAGCTTCTCGCGTCCGGCCTTGGTCAGCGTGAGGCCGTTGGGCCCGCGCACGAGGAGCTTCTGCTTGTTGAGGTAGTTGGTCACGCCGCCGTTGACGGTGGCGGGCGGCAGGCCGGTCTTCTGGGCGATCTCGGCGGGCTCGGTCGCGCCGTTGCGGATCGCCCGCAGGATCGCCGCCTGGGTGGCGCCGGCGGGGCGGCGGGGTGCGCGCGGCGGGGTGGGGCGGGCGGCGCGTGTGGCCGGCGACGACGACGACCGCGACGGCCCGGCGCCGAGGGCGACGAGGTCGGCCTCGATCTGGCGGATCTCCTCCAGCGGCCCCTTGACCTGCTTCTGCAGCAGCGCGCGGCGCTCCTTGAGCTTCTTGATGGTCTCGCGCAGGATCGGGCTGGGCATCAGCGCCACGATGACAGTCGCGGCGGTTGGTGGCACCCTGGCGCGCATGGACGGCGACGCGATCGAGGTGGTGGACGGGGGACGGCGGATCGCGTTCACCTTCGACGACGTCCTGCGGTACCACGGCCCGGGGTCGCCGGGCGGCGCGGCGATCGGCTTCAAGGCGCTGCAGCGCGGGGTGGAGCTGCTCGGGGTCGACGGCGCCTGCGAGCGACGCGCGATCGTCGTGGCGACCGCGTTCGGCGGGCCGGGCGCGCGCGACGCGTTCGAGCTGGTCGCGCGGTCGGTCACCGGGGACCGGTACCGGGTGGACCCGGCGCTGGCGCGTCCCGACCGCGGGCGGGTCCTCGAGCGCTTCGTGTTCCGGCTGGGGGTGGGCGACGCTCGCGCCGTGACGCTCCTGCTGCGCGACGGGTTCGTGACCGAGGAGTTCGTGGACCTCGCGGGCGCGCGGGCGCGGGCGCCCGAGGAGGAGCGCCGGCTGGCGACGTTGAAGCTCGCGCTCGCCGAGCGCGTCATGGCGCGGCCGGCGGACGAGGTCTATGAGGTCTCGGAGGTCGCCGCGCGCGCGTCGTCGTAGGCGCCGGGCGCGGCGTGGATCGCTGACGCGACCCGGGCCGAGCCCGCCGGGCCGATCAGCAAGGTGTAGTGGTTGACGTCGGCCACGTCCTCGACATGGGCGTCGGGGTGGGCCGCGGCGAACGCGGCGAGCGTGGGGGCGGGAATGAGCGCGTGCTCGTCGCCGACCATCCCGCGTCGTGCGCGCAGCAGCCACAGCGGCGCGCGCACGCGGTCGACCGCGTTGATGGTGTCGTCGTCCAGGAGCAGCGCGCGGCCGTCGGCGTAGACGGCCTCGGCCGAGGTGGCGGAGCGCACCGCGTCCGGGCGGTCCGCGTCGCCGGCGCCCTCCAGGTCGTCGGAGACCCACGCCTCGACGTCGTCATCCCAGGCGCCGGCCAGCGCGGGATGGTCGCGCCACCGCTGGAGGTAGTCGCCGGCGGTGGCGAACGTGACGCCGAGCCGCTGGAGGGCGGGCCCGACGACGCGGTC
Source organism: Baekduia sp. (assembly GCA_036518975.1). Lineage (GTDB taxonomy): Bacteria > Actinomycetota > Thermoleophilia > Solirubrobacterales > Solirubrobacteraceae > Baekduia. The sequence continues at coordinate 8,593 of DATDMD010000269.1, read as the reverse complement.
GACGGCCGCGTCGACGTCGTCGATCTCCTGGCGCTCCAGGGGCAGGCCGCCGTCGACGAGCACCACGGCGGCGGCGCGCTCCGGGTGCTCGGCGGCGAGGCGCGCGACGACGTAGCCGCCCATCGAGTGGCCCGCCAGGATCGCCGACGGCACCGCCGCGTCGTCCAGGACGGCGAGCAGGTCGGCGACGTGCGTGGTCATCCCGTAGGGGCCCGGCAGCCCGCCGCTGCCCGCGCGGCCGCGGAGGTCCGGGGCCAGGACGCACACGTCGCGCTCGTCGTCGACCAGCCGCCGGGCGACCGCCCGCCAGGCCATGTGCGACGCGCTGATGCCGTGGACGGCGAGCACGACCGCCGCCGCCTCGCCGGGCGGCGGTCCGGCGCGGGCGACCAGCATCCGGCCACCGGCGACGGGCACCTCGTAGAGCTCCGCGAACGGGTTGGTCACACGCTCGAAGGATGCGGCAGCGCGAGCCGTGCCCGACCGGCCGAAGGGCGGGGACGGGCTGGCCCTATGGGCAACCGGCTAGTCGCCCGTGTCGTACTTGAAGGAGATGCCGAGCCGCACGCGGAAGTTGACGACCCCACCGTCCCCGATCGTCAGGTCCTGGCGGACGACCTCGGCGACGCGCAGGTCGCGCACCGTCTTGCCAGCGGTCTCGACGGCCGTCCGGGCGGCAGCCTCCCAGGACTCGTCGCTGACACCGATGACCTCGGTGACGCGGTACACGCTTTCAGCCATTGCGGCCTCCAATTCGCGGGACGGTGGGGTTCCGTCCTACCCGAACTCCGAGGCGCCGTGGCGAAATCTTCGCCTTGTGGACGCGTCACAGCTCGCCTCGACGATCCGCGCCACCACTCGTGGGAGCTCGTCCCAGTCGTACGGGCTGTCGATGTAGTACAAGAACTCATCCTGCCCGATCACGAAGTTCACGCTGTCGGCATGCGCGGACATCTTGAGCATCTCACGCCCTTGGCTATCCACGGCGACGAGCCAGATCCCCATCGCCGCCTCCGGCTCCTCCAACGAGAAGCTCCCGGCATACCGCCGCAACGCAGCCTCCACGACGGGCCGCAGCTCACGTCGGACCACAGCGGACCGCTCAGCGAAGTCGTCCATCATCCGAACATTTGAGGCTACGCGCCCTCGTAATCCGTCGCCAAGAGCCCGGGATCACCCAGAAACAGAGTTACACCCCCGAACTCCATCGTCAGCCGGAAGTGGCAGGTGCCGTCGATCGTGCGGAGATGCGCTGATCGGTAGTCGCTCTGCGCCAAGGTCACGACGACCGCTGCTCCAACGCGCCACGCACACGGCAGTGGCGGCGGCAGCGGCTCGCGCTTCAACTCGCCGATGGCGCCAACTCGACTCGCGGCTCCCATGCCATCGACTCGCAAGAAGACCTGTTCTCCTTCGAGAAACGTCAGGGCGTCGACCATCTCGACGAATGTCAGTCGCTGGTCCGCATCTGGCGGGAGATCGCTTTGCATCTGGAGAGAAGGTCTGGTCGCGCTGCCGCATCCGCGGTCCAGCGGCGATCGGCGCCGACGACCCTACGCGAGCGAGCCGTCATGCGCCGAGAGCGTTCGTGATCGCCTTGTCCATCTCGACGCTCGTCGTGAGCGCGAGCTCGCTCGAGCCTTCTCCGAGTACAGCGGCGATCACGATCTGCGCCCGGGACGATGCCCCAGCGGGCGGGAGATCGCTTCGCATCTAGCGCGGCCCCTTCGGTCCGAACGCGGCGACCACCTGCATGATGAGGCCGCACAAGGCAGCGATCAGGAGCACCACGACCACCCAGTCCGGAGCGTGAAGGAGCAGCGCTGCCAGTGCTGCGGGCGTCGCGACGGGACCAAGCCATCGGCTGAGCACTGCCCACACTTAGATCAGCCGTTCCAAGGATCGATATTCATGTACGGCCGGAGTCATCGCTGATGTCGGTTGTCACGTCGGGAAGCGCCTTGACGACTGCCAGCCGCTCGGCGTCAGTGTCCACTCGAGCATTGCTCCCGCCGTAGGTGTAGCTGGTGGGGTAGTTGACGATGTGGATGGTGATGTCTCCGGTGGCGGACGGGTTTCCGGCGTTGTCCACGGCATCGGCTCGGATCGTGTGGGCGCCCGGGGTGCCGATCGTTCCCGGAGATCTGCCGAGCGTCTCGGCACAAGCCGGGCTGCGCGGGCGCTGCACTGTGGGTAGTAGACCTAGCCTGGCCTTACGACAAACAGCGCTGTCAGGACCGCCACTCCGAAGACCAGCGAGATGATCGCGGCGACTGTCAGCGTCACGGCAGCGCCACGACGTCTCGTCTTCGCAGCGACCGTCAGCGCGGGGATGATCAGTGCCAAGGAGATCAACGGCAACACGATCGCGAGAAGCAGGCTCAACGCAAGGCCGCCCGGCTCCATCACCCAGGCATGTGCGTTCGTAAGACGAGGCATGTCACCGGTTCTGAACGTAGGCGAGCCGAAGATACATCAATTGCGGCCGAGTGCACAGCATCGTTTGCCGAACAGCACCGCTGAGCGCCCTCCGCACCCTCGCCTCAGCGTGAACGGCGGGTTATCGTCTCGTCAATGACCTGGCGGCTTGGCTCGCGGTTGGCGGTGGTGGCGTGGGCGGCTGCGTTGGGGATCAGCTGTGGGATCAACGGGCTGCCGCTCGAGCATGCGCAGCTGTTCTTCTGGATCGTGCTCGGGCTCGCGGCGTTCAGCCTGCGGGCGTGGCGGAGTTGGGGCCGGATGGTCCTGGAGTGGGCGCCCCTGCTGGGCCTGCTCATCATCTACGACTACCTGCGCGGGGCGGTCAGCGTCTCGGACGCACATGCGCACGTCACGCCGCAAATCGACTTCGATCGCTGGATCGGCGGCGGCCAGGTCCCGACCGTCTGGCTTCAGCACCACCTCTACCACCCGGGCCACATCCGGATCTACGACGTCGCGATCTGGCTGACCTACCTCAGCCACTTCTTCACGATCTGGATCGTCGCCGCGCTGCTCTGGAAGCTCCGCCACGACCGCTTCCACCGCTACGTCGCGACGATCGTCCTGATCACCCTGATGGCGTTCCTGACCTACTGGCTCTACCCGGCGCAGCCGCCGTGGCTGGCGGGCGACCTCGGCGAGATCGCGCCCGTCGACAAGATCGTCCCGACCGTCTGGGGCCACTTCGGCGTGCGCACCGCCGCCGACCTGTTCGAGACCGGAGACGGCCTCGTCAACCTCGTCGCCGCGATGCCGTCGCTGCATGCCGCCTACCCCGCGACGCTGCTGCTGTTCTTCTGGCGCGACGGCTGGCGCTACCGGATCGGCTTCGGCCTCTACACGCTGGCGATGGCGTTCGCGCTCGTCTACGGCGGCGAGCACTTCGTCGCCGACATCGTCGTCGGCTGGCTGTTCGCCGCCGTGGCGACGGGCACGGTCGCGCTGGGCGCCCGGGCGCTCGCGCGCCGTCGCACGCCCGCGCCGGCGCCCGCGCTCATCGGCCCGTCACCCGCACCTTCCCCGTCAACAACATCAGGTTGGTCGTCCCGCCCGTCCGCCGCACCGTCAGCGTCGCCGACGACCCCAGGCGCCTGAGCGCCTTCGGCCCCAGCTTGAGGACCGTGTCGCGGACGCCGTCCTTCCTGCCGGCGATCTTCGCCGACGCGATCGTCGTCGAGCCCTTCGTCAGCCTCACGGTCACCGTCGTGCGCTTCCGGACGTGCACCGCGAACCGGTAGCCCCGCCGCAGCTCCCCGCGCGTGACCCTGGACGGCAGCGGCCGGCTCGGGTACCAGACCGGCCGCGTGTCGCGGTCCGGCTCGATGTCCTGGCAGCAGTCGTCGTCGCCGCCGGCCGGGACCCCGACCGTGGTGTACACGGGCGCCGCGGGCGTCCCGACGCCCGCCGGCAGGAACGTGACGACGACCTGGACGCGCCCGTCCGCGGCGCGCGCCGCGCACACGCCGACCGCTCCACATCGCTGCTCGGTGGAGCTCCCGAACGAGTCGATGACGCCCATGTAGACCACCGGGAACGACACGTACGTCGGATGCGCCGCGTCGCCGGTGACCGTCCACGCCTGCGTCTCCGTGCCGCGCGCGTCGTCGACGAACAGCCCGCCGAACGCGCCCGGCGAGTACGCCGCGCGGCACGCCGTCACGTCCGTGAGCGCGGCGCCGCCGTAGCAGTCGACGGGGTAGTCGGCGTTGTGCAGCAGGACCGTCCGCGGCGGCGCGAGCGCCTCGATCCGCGCGCGCAGGCCACCGGACGCCGCGCAGCCGTCGGCCCCGTCGATCCACAGCGGGACCCGGACGTCGGCGCCGGCGCCGACGCCGTTCACGTCGCCCCGACCGAGGTGCGGGTTGACCTCGGCCGGCCCGACCGTGGGCGTCGCGGTGCCGCCGGCGCACGTCAGCGGACCCGGCGAACGCGCGTCGGCGGGCCCGTCGTGCCGGAACGTGTCGAAGGCGGCGTCGCCGGCCGCGGCGACCGGAGCGGCCACACCGAGCCCGACCACAGCAAGGCACAGCACGAGCGCGCGCATGCTCGAGACGCTCAAGGCGCGACCGCAGCGGAGCGCGGATCGATGAGCACCTTCGCCTGGGACTCCGGGTCGTCCAGCGCCGCGAAAGCCGCCTCGACGCCGTCCAGCCCCACCGTCCCGGTCACCAGCGGCCGCGGGTCGAGCTCGCCCTCGGCGAGCATCATCAAGGTGTCGCGGAACTCCAGCGGCGTGTACCCGAGGACGAACCGCAGGTCGATCTCCTTGTTGATGCCCATCGCCGGCGTGATCTGGTCCTCGCCGACGCACACGCCCACGACGACCACGCGCGAGAACAGCGGCGCGCCCGCGAGCACCGAGTCGATCATGCCCGGGACGCCCACGCACTCGAAGATCACCGGCCGCTTCGGCTTGGCGCCGAGCTTCTCGCCCAGCCGCCACACGTGCCACCAGCCGACCGGCAGCCGCTCGAGCTTCTCCCGCGTGCCCAGCGCGAGGTCGAACGCGTCCACCGCGTCGACGAGGTGGCCGCGCTCGCGCCCGCCGTCGTACGGTGACGCGACCGCCGGGTCGACCACCACGTCGGCGCCGCAGCGCGTCGCCAGCGCGCGCCGGCCGGGGGAGTAGTCGCTGGCCACCACGGTCTTCACGCCCTTGGCCTTCAGCGCGAGGATCACCCCGAGCCCCACCGGCCCGCAGCCGATCACGATCGCCACGTCGCGCTTGCCGACCTCGCCGCGCTGCACCGCGTGCCACGCGACGGCCATCGGCTCGGTGAGCGCCGCGACGTCGGTCGGCAGCCCATTCGGAACCGCGAGCATGAAGAGCTCCTGCGCGATCACGTGCTCCGCGTACGCGCCCGGCGCCTCGGGCGACAGCCCCGTGAGGTCCACGCCGGCCGCGTTGCGCACCAGCGGCAGCGCGACGACGGGCGTCCCGGTCGGGATCCCGCGCTTGGTCTGCGGCCCGTACTCGACCACGCGGCCGGAGAACTCGTGGCCGAAGACCAGCGGCTGGTCGGAGCGGCCGAAGCGGTCGTAGCCGGCCGCGGACGCCATCTCCGCCCACGCGTCGATGCCGTGGCGCGCGTGCAGGTCCGACCCGCAGATCCCGCAGCGCTCGACGACCAGCCGCGCCTGCCCGGGACCGGGGTCGCGCTCCGGCACGTCCTCGACCCGCAGCTCGGCGTTCTGGCAGATGACGGCGCGCATCGGCCAACCCTACGCCGCGCTGGACACACGCGCCCGAGGCCGCCATGGTGCGGACCCACGATGCCCAGCTTCTCCGCCTTCGAGGCCGCCGCCCCCGAGCTCGCCGCGCGCGTGCGCGAGCGGCTGACGGCCGCCACCCACCTCACGCTCGCGACCCTGCGCCGCGACGGCGCGCCCCGGATCTCCGGCACCGAGTGCAAGTTCCAGGACGGCGAGCTGTGGATCGGCTCAATGTGGCACGCCCTCAAGGCCATGGACCTGCTCCGCGACCCGCGCTACGCGCTGCACTCCGGGTCGGCCGACCCGCCGGCGTGGCCGGGCGACGGCAAGGTCGCCGGCCGCGCCGAGGCGATCACCGACCTCGACCGCATCCTCGACCTCAACGGCGAGGCCGCCGCCGGCGGCCGCTCGCACCTCTTCCGCCTCGACGTCGCCGAGGCCTCGGCGGTCCAGGTCGACGAGGCGGCCAAGCTCCTGATCGTCGACGTCTGGACACCCGACCGCGGCGTGCGCCGGATCGAGCGCGCCTGACGCGTCACGCGTCAGGCGTCGCCGCCCTCTCCGCGATGCGCCTCCTCCGCCAGGCGCTTGATCGCCGCCAGGCGCCCGTCCCAGCGCGCCGCGACCCGCGCCAGCACCCGCGTGGCCTCGTCCAGCCGGTCGGCCTCGACGACATACAGCACTTCCCGCCCGCGGCGCGCGCCGGAGACCAGCCCGGCGCGCTCCAGCACCGCGAGGTGCTTGGCGACGGCCTGCCGCGTGAACGGCAGCTCGGCCGCCAGCGCGGTGGACGACGCCGACCCGCGCGCGACGAGGAGGTCCAGGACGCGCTGGCGGCTGGGGTCGCCGACCGCGAACCAGAGCTCGTCGTCGTCGCGCGCGGCGGCGCTGGTCATCGCGCCGCGGATGCCGCCGTCTCGGAGCGGCCGGCGACGTAGACCACGAGGTCGCCGAGGTGCTCGCTCCAGCCGCGCTCGTGCTCGCCGAGGAACTTCTCCTTCTCGGCGTCGGTCCAGGCGATCTCGGCGAGGCCGCTCTCGACGACCCGCAGCCGCGTCGCGTCGCCCTCGGCGTGCAGCAGGAACTCCACGAGCGTCGAGTTGCCGGCGCGCGGCGCCTCGCCCTCGGGGTGGACCCACCGGAACGCGAAGCGCGTCGGCGCCTCCACGTCCTGGACGACGATCGGGAACCGCATGTCCTTCATGCCGAACAGGCCGTCGCCGCCGGGCTGCAGGTCGATCTCGGCCAGGTCCATGAACCACTGGACGATCTTGGCCGGCTCGGTGACGACGCCCCACACGACGTCAACGGGCGCCTCGATCAGGACTTCACGCTCGATGCTGTCCGGGATGGGGCTCACGGGAACTGCCTCCTAAGGGGAGAGGGGATTGACGATGCGCAACCGATGGTTGCACAACGTGCCCGCACGTGCAACCCGAAGTTGCACGTCACAACCGGGCTTGACACATTCCCATATCGGAATATGATTGCCTCAAGATGGCACGGGCGGCAACCACCACCGACGCGTTCAACGCGATCGCCGAACCCCGGCGACGCGAGATCCTGGACGCGCTGGCCGGCGGCGAGCGCCCCGTCGGCGACCTGGTCGCCGAGCTGGGGATGACCCAGCCCCAGGTGTCCAAGCACCTGCGCGTCCTCCGCGAGGCGGGGGTCGTGGAGGTGCGCGACCAGGGACGCCGGCGCCTCTACCGCGTCAACGCCGCCGCGCTGAAGCCCATCCACGAGTGGGTGACCGGCTACGCGCGGCTGTGGGAGGAGCGGTACGCGGCGCTCGACGACGTCCTGGAAGACCTCAAACGCCAACAGCAAGGAGATGGTGAAGGATGATCAGCACCAACACGGCGATCGTGACCCTGCCGACCGACGATCAGATCCTGATCACGCGCGAGTTCGACGCGCCCGCCCACCTCGTCTGGCGGGCCGTGACCGAGCCCGACCTCGTCCGCCAGTGGTGGGGCGCCGGCCACGGGGAGATGACCGTCTGCGACATCGACCTCCGCGTTGGCGGCACGTGGCGCTACGCCCAGACGACGCCGGACGGCCAGGAGGTCGGCTTCCACGGCGAGTACCTCGAGCTCGTCCAGGACGAGCGGATCGTCAACACCGAGATCTTCGACCCCTTCCCCGACAACGGCGCGACCACGACGATGACGCTCGTCGAGGCCGGCGGCCGCACGACGCTGACCACGCTCGTCCAGCACGGCACCGCCGAAGCACGCGACATGCACATCGCCTCGGGCATGGAGTCCGGGATGCAGGCGTCCTTCGACGCGCTGGAGCGCGTGGCCGTCTCGCTGCGGTGAGCCTGGACGTCCAGGCAAAAAGGCTGACCGGCAGGGCCCGGAGCGGGTACGGTTGCGGCATGCGCACGCGCGTGCCGTCCGTGGGAGGACTGCTCCGGGTCGTCGGCCTGGCGGGGACGCTCGCCGGCTGCCTGCTGACGGTCGCCTCGCTGTCGAAGACGTGGGCGGTCGACGGGCCGCGCGAGGGCGTCGCGGCGCCCGAGACCGGCTGGCAGCACATCGCCTACGGCGACGTGATCCTGCTCGCCGCGTGCGTCTTCGTCGCGATCCTCGCGACCGCGCTGTGCGTCGGCCCGCCGTCGCGCCGCGTGACCCGGACCGCGGGCGGCGCGGCGCTCACGCTCCTCGTCGGCGCGCTGGCCGCGGTGGCCATCATGTACTGGATGGCCGGGCTGGACTTCTCGTTCTTCGACAGCAGCGACGAGCTGCGCCGGTTCGACGCCGGCCCGGGCTACCAGGACGCGGCGACCGGGCTGGCCGTCGCGTCGCTCGGGATGCTCGTCCTGCTCGCGGGCCGCTGGGAGGCGCGGACGCGCAAGGCGCTGCGCCGCGAGGCCGCGGCCGCCGCGGCGGCC
>DATDMD010000268.1:0-6704 GCA_036518975.1 Baekduia sp. | reverse complement strand
GACTCCATCTTGGCCCAGATGCGCACGCCCGGCTTGGGCGACAGGCGGCGCAGCTCGACCAGCGGGGTGTTGCCGATCGCCTGCACGATGTCGCCGTAGCGACCGCCGCAGGGCCGGTTCTGAAGAGGCGGGACAGCCATGACTTCACGAAATATAGCGAGGGTCCGCGGCGCCGCCGACGCGCGCGAACCGGCGGGTCACTGCCCCGGCGGCAAGGGCTCGAGGAGGAACATCTCCACGAACCGGACCGGGTCGAAGAGGACCTGGCTGTGGTAGGTCAGGACGCGGCGCTCGACGATCGCCTCGACGGCCTCGGTGACGCGCGCGCGCATGATGTCCTGGAACTCGAGCCGGACCTGCCGGACGAGGTCGGCCTTGCCCGCCGCGAGGAACGTCTCCTCGTTGCGGGTCAGGCCGCCCTCCATGACGCAGAAGACCCAGTCGTCGTTGAAGTAGGTCTTGGCCGACGTCGGACCCTTGCCGTAGAACTCCTTGAAGAGCCCGACGATGGCGTTGGAGACGGCGGCGCGGCGGCCGCCGGCTGGGTCGTTCGGTCCTGGGGCGTCCGTCACCGGCCGCCGGCCATGGCCGGCAGGATGACCAGCGAGTCGCCCTCCCCGACGGGCGTCGTCAGCCCGTCGAGCACGCGGACGTCCTCATCGTTGAGGGAGACGTTCACGGAGCGGTTGAGCTCGCCCTCGGCGCCGAAGAGCTGGCCGCGCGTGTCGGGGTGCGCCGACGCCAGGCCCTCGAGGACCTCGCCGACGGTCGCGCCGTCGGCGCTGACCTCACGCTCGCCGCCCACGGACGGGCGTAGCACGGGGGGAATGCGGATCGTTGCCATAGCTGGTGTGGAGCCTAGCCCGCGGCGGCGCAGAACGCCTCGGAGTCCGGGAAGACGCCGAGCTCCTCGTCGGCGATCTCGTCGGGCTGGCGCGAGCAGATCGGGCACTCCGGATCGCGGCGCACCTTGAGCTCCGTCGTCGTGGCGCTCAGCGCGTCGTAGATCAGCAGGCGGCCGATCAGCGGTTCGCCCTCGCCGATGATGAGCTTGACGACCTCGGTCGCCTGCAGCAGGCCCATCGTGCCGGGCAGCACGCCGAGGACGCCGTTGGCGCCGCACGACGGCGCGAGCTCGGCCGGCGGCGGCTGCCGGAACAGGCAGCGGTAGCACGGGCCGTCGTACGGGGCGAAGACGCTCAGCTGGCCCTCGAAGCCGAGGATCGCGGCCGAGACGACCGGGATCTTCAGCCGCACGCTCGCGTCGTTGAGCAGGTAGCGCGTCGGGAAGTTGTCGACGCCGTCGACCACGATGTCGTAGTCCTTGATGATGTCGACGATGTTGGAGGCGTCGAGGCGCGTCTGGTACTTGCGGACCACGACGTCCGGGTTGAGGTCGTTGATCGCCTGCTCGGCGGAGTCGACCTTCGGGAGGCCGACGCGCGAGGTCGCGTGGATGACCTGGCGCTGGAGGTTGGAGACGTCGACCACGTCGTCGTCGACGATGCCGAGCGTGCCGACGCCGGCCGCCGCGAGGTACAGCGCGGTCGGCGAGCCGAGACCGCCGGCGCCGAGCAGCAGCACCTTGGCGTCGAGCAGCTTCTGCTGGCCCTCGACGCCGACCTCCGGAAGCAGGAAGTGGCGCGAGTAGCGCTGGCGCTGCTCGGGCGTGAACGTGCGCGGGACCTCGACCTCGTAGCCGCGGTCCTTCCACAGCGTGTAGCCGCCGGTCATCGACTCGACGCGCTCGTAGCCCAGCTCCTCCTTGAGGGTCCGGGCGGCGAGCGCGGAGCGGTTGCCCGAGGCGCAGTAGAGGATCACGCGCGCCGAGCGGTCGGGCGCGGCGCCCTCGATGCGGGACTCCAGGTGCCCGCGGGTGACGAACTTCGCGCCGGGGACGTGGCCGGCGTCCCACTCGTCGCTCTCGCGCACGTCGACGATGACGACGCCGTCGACGCCGAGGACCTCGCTCACGGCGGAGGGGTCGACCTCGTCGATCTGGGCCTTGACCTGCTTGATGTACTCGGCGCCTGAGGGGCTCATCGGGCTCTAATCACCTGAACGTCGGTCGGATTTCGCGCTTCAGAAAGTGTAGCGCGCGATCGCATCGTAGATCAGCGACATCTGCCTCTCGAACAGCGAGACGTGGCCCTCCTCCTCGAAGAACGTGAACGACGCGCCCGGGATGTGGGCCGCGAGCCATTCGCCGTGGGCCGGCGGGACCATCAGGTCGTGGCGGCCGTGCCAGATCTCGACCGGCACGTCGTCCGGCCGCGGCGCGCGCAGGTCGAAGCCCCAGTCGCCCAGGAACGCGAGGTCGTCGTCGATCCAGCCGCCCGCGCCGGGCGCCAGGCCGTGGTGCAAAACCCGCACCCAGTTCACGGCCAGCGCGTCGGTGAAGACGGAGGCGTCGACCCCCGACAGCACGCTCTTGATCGCCGGCACGAGCTCCTCGGCGCTGACGTCGGCGAGCTGCGACGGGCCGTCGCCGAGGTGGGCGACCAGCGCCGCCTCCCCGCGCGTGGCCGCGCGGAACTCCGCGACGTTGTCGGCGCCCATCCCGGCCAGCCAGTCCAGGCCCTCGGCGTCGACCGGCGCGAGGCTCGACACGCACATCGCCGCCGCGCAGCGGTCGCCCAGCAGCGCGGCGCAGGCCAGCGCGTGCGGTCCGCCGCCCGACGACCCCCAGGTCGCGAAGCGCTCCACGCCGAGCGCGTCGGCGATCGCGGTGACGTCGATGGCGACGTCGCCGACCGTGCGTCCCGGGTTGCGGTCCGAGCCGCCGTAGCCGGCGCGGTCGAAGCCGATCAGGCGCATGCCGCGCTCGGCGGCGTTCTCGTGGTCCTTCTCGGTGAAGAGCCCGCCGCTGGGCGAGCCGTGGTGGACGACGAGCGGCCTGCCGGCCGGATCGCCCGCCTCGTGCACGAGGATCGTGCGCCCGTCGGGGGCGGTGACGGCGGTGCCTGTCGTCTGCGTCTCGGCCATTTGGAAAACGAGACTAGAGCGCTGCGAGGATGTCGTGACATTGGAGGTCACCGTCCATCCGGTGCGCCCCCCGGCGCCAGATGGACGGTGCCTCGCCACGTGCCTTGCCGGAAGCCTCGCGCGGAGGGCTCCAACCGGGACTTGCTGCACCAGGAGTATCGGGTTGGCCCCCAGCGGCCGATATGGGGTCTAGACCCCAACATGCGCAAGCCGACGCTCGCCACCCAGATCCTTGCGATCAACGCGCTTCTGATCCTCGCCACGGCCGCGGCGGCGATCGCGGCCGCCCGCCTGTCGCTGCAGGACGTGGTGGGCCGCCGGCAGGCGCTGGTGCTGGTCGCGGGGATCCTCGGGATGGTCCTCGTCAACAGCGTCGTGCTGCGCCGCCGGTTCGCGCCGCTGGAGAAGCTGATCGACGTCATGGAGCGGATCGACCTCGCCTCGCCGGGTCAGCGCGCGGACGTCCCGGAGGCCGATTCGGAGGACGTCATCCGGCTCGTCCAGGCGTTCAACCGCATGCTCGGCCGGCTCGAGGACGAGCGGACGCGGACCGCGGCCGCGGTGCTCCAGGGCCAGGAGAGCGAGCGGGCGCGCGTCGCGCGCGACCTGCACGACGAGTGCAACCAGGCGCTGACCGCCGTGCTGCTGCGCCTGGAGGCCCACGTCCACGACGCGCCGCCGGAGCTGCAGGAGGAGCTGCGGGAGACCAAGTCCGTCGCGATCACGGCGATGGACGAGCTCCTGCGCCTGGCGCGCGAGCTGCGCCCCGCCGCGCTGGACGACCACGGGCTGGAGGCCGCGCTGCGCACGCAGCTCGAGCGCTTCAGCGACCAGACGGGCGTCCCGTCGACGCTGCGCTGCTACGACCCGCTCACCGATCTCGCCGACCACGAGCAGACCGTGGTCTACCGCGTCGTGCAGGAGTCGCTGTCGAACATCACCCGTCACGCGCAGGCCGGCCACGTGATGGTCGAGACCGGGCGCGACCACGGCCGGCCGGTCGTCCGGGTCGTCGACGACGGCGTGGGGTTCTCACCGCTGGAGGACTCCGACGGGATCGGCCTCGTCGGCATGCGCGAGCGCGCGCGGCTGGCGCGCGGCCGCCTGCAGATCGCGTCCGCCCCGGGCCGCGGCACGTCGGTCGAGCTGCGCCTGGACCGCGACCTCTGGGTCGCGACCGACGAGCAGAGGGCCGCATGAAGCTGCTGATCGCCGACGACCACGGCGTCGTGCGCGGCGGGCTGAAGCTCCTGCTCGAGCGCCAGGCCGACATGGAGGTCGTCGCCGAGGCCGGCGACGGCGCCGAGGCCGTCGAGCGCGCGCTGGCCGACCGGCCCGACGTCTGCATCCTCGACGTCACGATGCCCAAGCTCACGGGCCTGCAGGCCGCGCGCGAGATCAAGGCGCAGGCGCCGGACGTCGCGGTCCTGATCCTCTCCATGCACGACGACGAGCGCTACCTCTTCGAGGCGCTCAAGGCCGGCGCCGGCGGCTACGTGCTGAAGAAGGAGGCCGACCAGTTCCTGGTGGACGCGGTCCGCGCCGTCGTCCGCGGCGAGCCGTTCCTGACCAACGCCGCGCAGCGCGCGCTGGTGCGCGCGTGGATCGCCGACGACTCCGCCGGGCCGGTCGAGCCGCTCACCCCGCGCGAGCAGGAGGTGCTCAAGCTGATCGCCGAGGCGCACACCAACCGCGAGATCGGCGAGATCCTCCACCTTTCGGAGAAGACCGTGGAAAGCCATCGCGGGAACCTGCTGCGCAAGCTCGGGATGCGCGACCGCGTCGAGCTCGTGCGCTACGCGATCCGCCGCGGCCTGATCGAGCCGTAGTCCGCGGCAACACGGCGTAACGACATCCCCTTGAGAGATGGGTCATCCTTAAGGGCGGTGAGCGAGCAGCAGGAGCATCCCGAGGGCGCCGTCGCGGCGCAGGATCCGGTTTCCGAGCCGGCATCCACGCAGCACGTCGACCCCGATCAGGACGCCGAGCAGGCGCCCGCCATCGACCCGCCGGTGGAGGCGGAGACGCCTGAGGCCGTGCCTGCGCCCGCGCCCGCCGCCGCCGCGGAGGACGAGTCCAGGCCGGAGGCCGCCGCGGAGGACGACGCTCCGGCGCCGCCGCAGGACGAGGCTCCCGCGCCGCCGCAGGACGACGCGCCCGTCGGCCCCAAGATCCTCGGCGTCGCCGAGGAGAAGGCCCTGCCGGTCGTCAAGAAGCGCCTCCAGGAGAAGCCCAAGCGCGAGCCGCTGCCCTGGCCCGAGCTGCGCGCCGCCGTCGCCGCCACGCGCGACGAGCTCGACGTCACCGAGCTCAAGGAGCTCTTCCGGCAGTTCCCGGAGAAGCTGCGCAACGAGGTCACCGAGAACGTCAGGGGCTTCAAGAAGGGCGCGCGCCGTCCCGTCTCCCAGCACGCCGCCAAGCAGCTGGCCCGCGCCGCGCACACCGCGCGCCGGATGAAGAAGAACGCGCACCCGTCGGCCGAGGTCGCCGAGGCGCTCGGCCAGGCGATGGCCGCCGAGCTGATCGCCTCGCTGGAGCCCGAGAAGGCCGCCCAGGTGATCCTGCCCAAGCGCGACCTGCTCGAGCGCGAGTCGCGCCAGGCCCAGCGCCGCGCCCGCGACGAGGAGGACAAGCGCCGCGACGAGCAGCGCCGCAAGCGCCGCGACGACGCGCGCTCCAGCCGTCAGCAGACGTCGTTCGGCGGCGGCTTCGCCGGCGCGAAGATCCAGGGCCTGGACGAGATCGCCGCCCTGTTCGCCGAGCAGCCCGCGGCCGAGGAGCCGGAGGTCGCCGAGCCGGCGGCCGAGGCCCAGATCCCCGTCGCAGCGCCGGAAGCGCCGGTCACGCCGGCCACCACGGCGGTCGACCCTGAACCTCAGGTCGAGCCTGAGGCTCCGGCCGAAGAGGCCGCCGGCGAGACGCCGGAGACCCGGTCGGCGCCGCAGCCGCAGACCGAAGACGGCGACACCGCCGCTTAGCCGTGCCGCTGCGCGCCCGCCTCGCGCTCATGCTCGCCGGGACGTTCATCCTGCTGGGCGCGCTCGCGGTGGTCGTGTTCGCCAAGAGCGGCGGCGACGCCGGCGGCGGCCCCGGCTTCGAGGGCGCGCTGCGCCCCAAGGGCATCCCGCCCATCGCGTTCTCGCTGAAGGACCAGGACGGCAAGACCGCGACGCTGGCCCAGTACCGCGGCCAGCCGGTGATCCTGACCTTCATGTACTCGACCTGCCGCGACACGTGCCCGCTCACGGCGCAGCAGATCAAGGGCGCCCTCGACGACCTCGGCGTCTCCGTCCCGACGCTCGCGATCTCCGTCGACCCGGCCAACGACACGCCGCTGAACGCCCGCCGCTTCGTCAACCGTCAGGGCCTGACCAGCCGCATGCGCTTCCTGCTCGGCACCCGCGCCCAGCTCGCGCCGATCTGGAAGGCCTACGGCATCGAGCCCCAGACCAAGGCCTTCGACCACAGCGCCTACGTGGTCCTGGTCGACCGCAACGGCATCCAACGCGTGGGCTGGCCGGTGGACAAGCTGACACCGGAGGGCCTCGCCCACGACCTCCGGCTGCTGGGCGCCTAGCTGTAGTTCCTGAGGACGTTGTTCCTCTTGTGAAGTAGATGCATCCGGGGCTTCTTGGAGGCTGAGAGCTGCCAAGCACCTCAGTTCCAAGGAGCACACCGGATGCAGCTTCACGCTAACGCTGCTCTCAGTCTGAACGGCC
>DATDMD010000267.1:0-4375 GCA_036518975.1 Baekduia sp. | reverse complement strand
GGCCGCCGGCCACGCGCGCGGCCAGCGCCGCCTCGAGGCGTTCCACGACGCGCTCGACGTCCGCGATCTGGGCCGGATCCAGGCCGCCCTCCAGCGCGCGGTTGGCCGCCGCCGCCACCGCAGGGCGCTCGGCGCGCAGCGCGTCCAGGCGGCGGGCCAGGTCCTCGTGATGCGACCACGCCTGCAGCTCGCTCAGCGCCGCCTCCAGGGCGACGCGCACCTGCAGCGCGGCCTCGCGGGTGCGGCCGCGGTCGAGGTCCAGGCGCGCGCGCAGCGTCAGCTCCTCGGAGGCCAGCGCGACATCGCGCCCGGCCAGCAGCGCGGCGAACCGCTCCTGCGGTCGCAGCGCGTGGGCGCGCCGCTCGGCGACCATCCCCGGCGGGTCGACGAGGCGCGCGTCCTCCCAGTGGCCGTGGGCGACGTCGTCGCCGCGACCGACGCCGACGCGGATCGCCAGCGCCTGATGCGCGGCGACCTCGCGGACGAACGGGTCCGCGCGCACGACGCGCTGGGCGTGCAGGACGCGGTTGAGGACGTCGACGGCGCGGGCGACCTCGGCCTCCAGGTCCGCCGTGGCCAGCCAGGCGACGGCCGTGTCCTGGTCGCCCAGCGGCTGGGCGCCGACGAGCGTCGCCACCGTCACCGGGACGGTCGAGATCGCGGGGGAGGGCAGCGCGCGCTCGGACGTCCGGCGGCCGCCGCGCAGTCCCCGGCGCCGGCGCCGCGGCGGCGCGCCGATGGTCTCCAGGACTAGGACGTGCTCGGCCTCGCCCGCGTGGCCCCGCAGGACGTAGCGCCCCTCAGGCGGCCCCAGCACCCAGGGCAGCTCCAGCTGGACGAACCGGAACCGCGACCCTGGGGCGGGTGACGCGTCCAGGGCCGGCCCGCCCTACTCGCCGGCGTGCGCGTCGCTGGCCCGCCCGGAGGCCGGCGACGGGGACTTCTTGTCGTCGATCGCGTACTTCGACGGCGTCGTCAGCACCTTCGGGTTGTCGATGGTGCCGAGGCGGTTGATCAGCTTGATCCACTGGCTGGGCTTCAGCGCCGAGTTCAGCTGGCGGCCGAGCTTGGAGTCCGAGCCGTAGAGCGGGCGGAAGCCGACGTGGATGTGGTCGGCGTGGTCCGGCAGCGCCAGCGTGTTGTCGGCGTCCGGGTAGGTCATCAGCGAGATGATCTGGTGCGGCTTCATCGTGCCCTGGAGCGTCAGGAGCCGGCGGATCGTCATGTCGGTGATCGAGCCGTCGCCCTGGTGGCCGAGGATCGGGATGCCGTTGATGGCCGCGATGTCGACCGCGTCGCCGCTCGAGTGCTCCGAGACGTTCCCGGAGGTCGTCATCAGCGAGTGGCCGCACTCCAGCGCGGAGACCGTGGGCTTCAGGCCCGAGGCGGCGAGGAACTCGAGCGTCGCGAGCACGCGGCGGTCGATGTTGCCGGCCTGGATGTCGCGGCGGCCGCAGTCGTAGACGCTGATCCGGGCGTCGTTGAGCACCTCGTGCTGCAGCGACTCCTTGCTCATGAGCAGGATCTGGCCGATCGACGGGTTCTTCGCGTCCGGCCCGAAGAACGGGTTCTTGCCGGCGGCGCGGTAGACCGCGGTGGACTCGAGCAGCTTCCAGCCGTCGAGGATCGGCTTCGGGTCGATCCGCGGCGCGCCCTTGCCCGCCGGGCGGATCTCGAAGAGGAGGTGCGACGCGACGTGCTTCTGCGTCTTGCCGAGGCGGCCGAGGATCGTGCCGGCCACGACCTTGGAGCCGACCTTCAGCTTCTTGATCGTGACGTCCTTGGAGTCCAGGCCCAGCACCTTGGTGAACTGCGCCTGGTAGCTCGTGCCGCCGGCCTGGAACTCGCGGTTGAGGAGCTGCTCCTCGCCGCCGTGCTTGTAGGAGTCGGGGCGCGACGGGTTGGCGAACGCGCGCTCCTTGCCGGCGCCGGTGACGTCCTTGGCGGGCGCGGCGTCGATCCCGGGCGTCGCGAGCTGCTGCGAGCCGCTCGCCGACGCGGTGCGCGCCGTGGCGGTCGCGTCGGTGGACGTGGTCGACGTCGTGGCGGCCTTCGGCTGGCTGCCCGCGGAGGCGGCCTGCGTGGGCTTCGGGTCCTTCTTGGGGAGCCCGAGCTCCGTGCTGACCTGGGCCTTGGTGACCTTCTCGGGCTTCGGCACCGCGTACGCCTGGGCGACCTTCTTGAGGTGCGCGTAGGTGTAGGTGTTGCCGTAGACGTCCTGCAGCTGGATGAAGCGGCCCAGGCGCTTGGTCTTGCCGACGTTGACGACCTTGCCGTCCTGCGTGGCGATCGCCGGCGAGCCCGCCTTGGCGTAGATGTTGATCCCGCGGCGGCTGGTGTTGGCCTCGACCGGCACGGCCGCGTTGTGGCCCTTGGCGATCTTCTTGTTGATCGCGCTCTCGGTGAGGTCGTCGGCGTAGGTCGCCTTCGCGCTGACCGGGAAGCGGCCCTGCGTCAGGCCGGTGAGCGAGCCGACGAGGTCGGACGGCAGGCCGCCGATCAGGCGGGCGCGCATCAGGACCGAGTCGACGTACCAGTCGGCGTGGTTGTAGGAGAAGATCGCCTTGCGCACGTCCGTGTCGGCGCCGGCGGCCTTCAGGTAGCGCGCGGCCGCGAAGATCGCGTCGACCGGGTTGTACGGGTCCTTCTTGCCGTCGTGGTTGGCGTCGACGCCGTACTGCTTCCACGTGGACGGCATGAACTGCATCCAGCCGAGCGCGCCGGCGGTGGAGACGTTCAGGTTGCGGCCGTAGTCGGTCTCGATCTCGTTGATGCCCGCCAGGACCTCCCAGCGCACGCCGTACTCGATGCCGGCGGCCTGGTAGATCGGGAGCAGGAACGGCGGGATCCGGAACTTGTCGATGAAGAAGTTCGGGACGCCGATCGGCGCGGCGCCCGGAAGCGCCTGCGAGAAGGTCGGGTTGGCGGCCGTCGGGACGCCGTCGCCCTGGCGGATGTCGGTGGCGTCCGGCTTGCCCTCGGCCTTGTCCTGCTTGGACTGCGCGTCCTCGCCGGTGGCCTTGCGCAGGGCCTTGCCGACGGTCTTCTGCGCCTGCTGGCCGCCGGCGGAGGCGGACGGCGTGCTGTCGGTCGCGCCCGGGACGGACTCCGTGGCCGGCGCGGCCGTGGTCGGCGCGGCGGCGGTCGACGGCGGGGCGGGGCTGGTCGACGTGCCGGTGTCGGCGGGCGCGGGCGGCGCCTGCGTCGCGGTGGTCTGCGTCGCGTCGGCCGGCGCGGACGGCGCCGAGGTCGTGCCGGTGTCGGCCGGCGGCGGGGGTGGCGTGTCCGCGGTGACGGACGCGGCCGGGGTGGAGACGGTCGTGTCGGTGGTGCTGGTGTCCGTGGACGGAGTGGTGTCCGACGTGGTGTCGTCGACCTGGACCGTCACCGTCTGGCCACCGAGCAGCGTCACCGTGATGGTGCGCAGCTCAGCGGATGCCGGTAGGACGGCAGCGCCGAATCCCGCCGTGAATGCTCCGGCGGACATCAGTCCGATCAGCAGCTTGCGCCGTCTCATGAAAAGTGGTGCTCTCCTCCCGCGACCCGGTCAGGCCCGAACGCGCCGCTGGTGCGGCGTGACCCTACCAAGGGGGACCGATCGGGGGTGCAGGACGCTACTTGCATGTTTCTAGATGTGCAAACCGCAACCGGCTGCCCTGCTGTACCCACGCCTGAGTGGGCCATGCAGGAGCCGTCTGCCCGGAGGATCGGCCAAGGAGCGGTGGACCTTGAAGACCTGACGCCTCCGCTCGGCACCAAGTTGCGCCGGGCTGGCAGGACTCTTGCAGGTTCAAGCTCCACTCGAGCCTGAGGGTTTGGAATGGACAGGGGTCCGGGGTACGGTTCGCCGTCCACGCGTCGCGCATCCAACCGGAAGAAGGCTGAGCATGAGTGAACAGACTGAGAACACAAGCACCGATGGTCTGCGCGACCGCATCCAGAGGCAGGGTGAGGACGCGCTCGGGCAGATCGCCCAGGGGCTGCTGGAGAGCCCGCTCGTGCACCGCGCGCTGGCCGGCGCCTTCGACGCGCGCGAGAAGGCCGTCCAGGCGCAGGAGGCGGCGATGGCCGCGCTCAACCTGCCGTCGGCGGCCGACATGGAGCGGCTGACGCGGCGCGTGCGGTCGCTCTCGCAGCGGCTGGAGGGCATCGAGGACGGCGTCGACCGCCTGGACGAGCGGCTGGCGGCCCTGCCCGGCGCCGGCATCGAGGAGCGGCTGGCCGGGATCGAGGCGGCGCTGGAGAAGCTCGGCAACGAGGTCGAGGCGGTGCGCAAGAAGCTGCCCGCCTCGCCGCCGCGGCGGGGGGCGGCCAAGAAGTCCTCGTAGCAAGGACATTTCGGTGCCCGCCGACCGGGGTGGGGATGGGCGGCCGG
>DATDMD010000266.1:0-40887 GCA_036518975.1 Baekduia sp. | reverse complement strand
CCGCGGCTTCCTGCCCGCCTCGCTGGTCGACATTCGCCGGGTGCCCAACCTCGATGAGTACATGGGCCAGCCGATCGAGTGCAAAGTTATAGAGCTTAACCGGTCGCGAAACAACGTGGTCCTGTCGCGACGGGCCGTGCTCGAAGAGGAGCGCAAGGAGCAGCGCCAGGAGATCCTGGATCGCCTCCAGCCGGGTCTTGTTGTCGAGGGCGTCATCTCGAACATCGTCGATTTCGGCGCGTTCGTGGACCTCAACGGCATCGATGGCCTGATCCACATCTCGGAGCTCTCGTGGTCGCACGTCAACCACCCGAGCGAGATCCTCAACATCGGCGACACCGTCCAGGTCAAGGTCCTGGACATCGATCGCGACCGCCAGCGCATCTCGCTGGGTCTCAAGCAGACCCAGGAGGATCCGTGGCAGCGCGTCGTCGACACCTACAACGTGGGTGACGAGCTCGAAGGCACCGTCACCAAGGTCGTCACGTTCGGCGCGTTCGTCGAGATCCTCGACGGCGTCGAAGGCCTGGTGCACATCTCCGAGCTGGCCGCCCACCACGTCGAGAACCCGCGCGAGGTCGTCCAGCCGGGCGACGTCGTTCGCGTCAAGATCCTGGAGATCGACTCGGAGCGCCGGCGCCTGTCGCTGTCGATCAAGCGGGTCGAGGGCCAGATCCTGCCGAGCGAGGTCCGCGCCCGCGAGGCCGGCCTGCCCTCCCCGGGCGAGGCCGCGGCCGCCAGCGCGTCGGCGGGTGACCTCGACAACGTGGCCGACCTGGGCCTGAGCGAGGACGTGTTCGCCGGCGAGGGCGACCCGGACGCCGAGGCGCCGGCCGCTGAGGCCGCTGAGGCCGTGGCTGACGCCGACGCCGCCGTCGAGGAGGCCGGGCTGCCGGTCGAGGCGGCGGGCGACGTGGCGGAGGCCGAGACGGCCGAGGCGGAGGCCGACGTGGCCGACGCGGAGGCCGCAGAGGCTGACGTCGCCGAAGTGGCGGAGGCCGAGGCCGAGGAGACCGCGTCCGTCGAGGACGAGGTCCCGGCGGCTGACGCCGAGCCGGAGGCGTAGGGACCGCGGCGAGTGGCCGCAGCCTCGCCAGAGGACGGTTTGCACGACGGCCGCGCCCCAGAGGGCGCGGCCGTCGGTCGTTTCCGCGTGCCGTTCGTCGGGCTGACCGGCGGGCTGGGCGCGGGGAAGTCGACGGCGCTGGCCGCGCTGGCGCGGCTGGGGGCGGCGACGCTGTCGACCGACGCGGTCGTGCACGAGCTCTACGGGTCGGACAAGGTGCTCGGCGCGGTCGTCGAGCGGTGGGGCCCGGAGGTCGTCGTGGACGGCGCCGCCGACCGCGGCGCGATCGCCCGGCGCGTGTTCGGCGAGGCCGCCGAGCGCGAGTGGCTCGAGGGGCTCCTGTGGCCGCTGGTCGGCGAGCGGGTGTGGACGTTCCGGACCGAGCAGGAGGACGCCGACCCGGCGCCGAAGGCCGTGGTGGTGGAGACGCCGCTGCTCTTCGAGGCCGGGATGGACGGCATGTACGACGCGACGATCGTGGTCGTCGCCGACGAGGACGTGCGCCGTGCGCGCGCGGCCGCCCGCGGGCACGAGGCCGTCGACGAGCGCACCGCCCGGCAGCTCACGCAGGACGAGAAGGCGCAAAGAGCGACCTTCGTCGTCCGAAATGACGGTACGGAGGCTGACCTCGAGGTCGCGCTGTCCTCCGTCCTTGGCAAGCTGATCGCTTCGCGATGAGCACACGCAGCGCCACAGCCTCGCGCCGCCGGGCGCCGTCGCGGGTCGCCGCCGGCCGGCGCGCCCAGGTGCGCCGCCGGCGCCTGCTCGCGATCGCCACCGCGGCGGTCCTGACCGTGTGCGCGGTCGTCGCGCTGCGGCCCGTCTTCCACCAGGCGGTCACCGAGATCGCCCTGCCGCTGCGCCACGAGGACATCATCCGCCAGCAGGCGCACGACAAGGGCCTGGACCCGGCCCTGATCGCCGGCGTCATCTACGCGGAGTCGCACTTCATCGACCACCGGACCTCCAGCGCCGGCGCGGAGGGCCTGATGCAGCTGACGCCCGCCACGGCGCAGTACATCGCGCGCAAGTCGGGCGGGACGCAGTTCCGCGTCAGCGACCTCGGCACGCCGCAGGTGAACATCTCCTACGGCGCCTACTACCTGAAGTACCTGATGCAGCGCTACGGCGACGACGTCCCGCTGGTCCTCGCCGCCTACAACGCCGGCGAGGGCAACGTCGACAAGTGGATCGCGGCCGCGCGCGCCAAGAACAAGTCCTTGAACATCGACGCGATCCCGTTCGGCGAGACGCGGTCGTACGTGACCAAGGTGATGGACGCGCGCAAGCAGTACCGGACGACGTACCGCGCGCAGCTCGGGCTGTAGCCCGCGCGCCGCCCGGCTGGGTGGGCTGCGCCCGGCCGCGCGGCTGGGCTGGGCCTCGCCCCTCAGCACGCCACCGCCGCGCGGATCCACCCCCGGCGCCCCGCGTCGGTGCGCACGCGCAGCCAGCCCGAGCGGCCGGCCAGGACGGTCAGCGGCTCGCCCGCGGTCACGGTGCCGGTCACGCTCCCCGAGCGCGTCGCGGTCAGGGAGGCGCGGCGGCGGCAGGGGTGGACGACGAGGCCGTGGCCGGAGGCGGCGGTGGCCGGGGTCGCGCGGACCGAGCCCGTGGTGTCCGGGACGCGGCAGAGGATCGCGACCTGCATCGCCCCGGTGCCGCCGCCGGCGAAGACGATGCGCGCCCGCCGGCTGGCGCCGATCACGGTCCCGGCGTCGAAGCCGTGCGAGCGCGCGTAGCCCGGGACCGGCACCAGCCCGGCGACGCGCATCGAGGACGGGCACGCCACGGAGACCGAGCGGGCCGGCAGCGCGACCTTCGCCGTCACCAGCGCCGTCCGCGGCGGCAGCGGCGCGCCGGGCGCCAGCCGGCCGCCGGGCAGCGCCACGCCCGACAGCGCGATCGGGCTGCGCTCGCCCGGCCCGAAGACCTGCGTGCCGATCTCGTAGGCGCCGCCCGCCGCCAGGACCGCCGCGGAGCCGACGGCCGCGGTCTTCGTCGCCACGGGCTTCGACCCCACCAACAACGCCCCGCCCAGGACGCCGCCGAGCGCCAGCGGCGGCACGAGCGCGCCCAAAGCCCGGCGCCCGCTCTTCAGTTCGGCCCGGAACGTCCGGCAGGCGCTGCAGGTCGCGGCGTGCCGCAGCGCGCCCACCGGCGCCCGCCGCCGCTCGTCGTAGGCCTTCAACAACGCGAAGCGCACGTCCTCGCACCGCGCGTGGCGGGCGGCGTCGGCGCGCGTCAGCGCCTCGCGCGCCCGGTACACCAGCGAGCGGCTCGCGCCCGGCGTGATCCCCAGCTCGGTCGCGACCTGCTCGTGCGTGAGCCCGTCGAGCTCGCGCCGCACCAGCGCGTGACGCTGCAGCTCGGGCAGCGCGGCGAGGTCGCCGAGCGTCGCCCCGATCCGGTCGCGCTGCACCAGCTGGGAGTGCGGCGACGCGTCCGGCCCGCTGCTCGGCTCGTCGCCCGCGACCAGCAGGTGCAGCGGCACTGAGTCGGTCCGCACGCGCGCGAGCTCGTCCAGGCAGCAGTTGCGCACCAGCCGGAAGAGGTACGGCCGGACGTCGAGGTGCCGGTCGTCGCGCCGCAGGGCGCGGTGCGCGCGCAGGAGCGACTCCTGCACCACGTCGTCGACGATCGCCGGTCGTGCCCGCAGGACGTGCCGCGCGTACCGGCGCAGCGCCGGCTCGTAGCGCCCGCACAGCGTCTCGAACGCGACCTCGTCGCCGCCGCGCAGCGCGGTCAGCAGCTCGGTGTCGCTCATGCGCGCGTGGGGCCGCACGGGTCGAGCAGCGACGCTCATCGATCGCGCCGGCAGATCGCGGTCTCGCGGATCCAGCCGCGCGTCCCGAAGCGCGCGACCACGCGCCACCAGCCGTCGTCGGCGCCCACGGCGACCACCCGCACATGGTCGCCGCGGTGCACGACGCCGACCTTCGCGCCGCCCGGCGTCTCGAACAGCCCGGCGCTCGATGCGCACACCGCCGCCGTCCGCGGCGCCGCCGGCGCGACCCCGGGCGCGACGAGCGCCGCCGCCAGCGCCAGCACGACGACCCCGGCCCGGCGCGTCGCGCCGGGCAGGGGCAAGGCCATCACCATGCTGCGACGCGACACGCCGCCTACTTCTTGTGCCGCTGCTTGCTCGCCTTGAAGGCCTTCACCTTGGCCTTCCACGCCCTCACGGTCTTCTTGAACGACGCCTTCGACACCCGGGCGACGGCCGCGTCGGACGACGAGATCGTCCGCGACACCAGCTCCTCGCGCTGGTCGAACTGCCCGAACTTCCCGTTCGGCGCCGTGGACTCGCGCAGCAGCGGCTTGTACGTGCCGTCCTCGATCACGAGGATGCTGTGGGACCCGGCGGCGTCCTCGATCCCGGGCTGGCCGTTGCTCAGCACCTCGTACCGCGTGCCCGTGAACCCCGCGATCGTCACCGCCCCGATGGGCTGCAGCGTCACGTTCAGCTGACGCGTGGCGTTGCCCTCGAGCACGCCCGTCGTCGCGAGCTTCTGGTTGAACGGCGCGGGGTAGCCGGCGCCCGGGACCGAGTCGTTGCCGCTGAAGTGCGTCACGCGCGGGTCGCCGTTGACCGGCTTGTACTGGAGCCAGGTCGTGCCGCCGCTGTCGTGCACGCGGCCGCTGAGCAGCTCGCCGGTCTTCGCGTCGGTCGTCTGCTCGCGCCAGCGGTCCTCGCTGACCCAGTACTCGGTCCGGCGGTGCATGTCGTTGCCGGCCGAGCCGCTGATCGTGAAGTCGACCACGCCGTGCTCCACCTGGCCCGGGGCCAGGCCGGGGTCGTAGACGGCCGGGTCGATGCCGGCGCTCGACGCCACGGGAGCCCCCACGGCCAGCGCGCCGGCCACGGCGGCGAGGGTGGCGGCGCCGCGGAAGGAAAGGGTTGTCATGGTCGCTACGACTCCCGATCGGGTCCGGATGTGACGGCCTTGCGCGAGCGAGCCTAACCCGCGGCGCCGGCCGCGCCGCGCCGCGCCCCGCCGCGTCGTCTACCGGCGCCGCTCGGCGGTGCCGAACAGCGCCGCCAGCGCGGCCGCGACGTTGGCGGCGGTGCCGATCGCGCCCGCCGCCCTCAGCTCGGACGGCTCGTGCGTCGTCGTGATCCCCACGACGACCGCGCCCGCCGCCGCCCCCGCCGCGACGCCCGCCGGCGCGTCCTCGAAGACCACGCAGCGCGCCGGGTCGACGCCGAGCTCCGCGGCGCCCAGCCGGTAGCCCTCCGGGTCCGGCTTGCCGGCCGACACGCGGTCGGACGTCACCAGCACCGCCGGCACCGGCAGCCCGACCGCCGTCAGCCGGACGTGGGCCAGCTCGTCCGGGCACGAGGTCACGACCGCGACCGGCACGCCGACCGCGCCGCCGAGCAGCTCGCGCGCGCCCGGCAGGAGCCTGGCCGGAGGACCCTCGATGTCCATCCGCTCGACGACCGCGGCCTCGGCGGCGACGTCGAGGTGGGGCGCGACCTCGGCGATCACGTCGCTCGACGGCCGGCCGTGGATGCGCCCGCGCAGGACCTCCGGATCGAGGCCGTGCGACCGCGCCCACGTGCTCCACGTGACCTCGATCGAGTCGCCGGAGTCGACGAGGACGCCGTCGAGGTCGGACAGGACGGCGGCGGGGGACAGGTCGGCGATCTCGAGGCTCATGCGACCTCCGCGGTCGACGTGGTGGACAACGACGACGGCGGCGGCGACGACGACGTCGACGGCACCGTCGCCGCCGGGCGCCGCGGCGGCGCCAGCGCGCCCGCGCCCGCCACGACGAGCGCGGCGGCCACGATGACGAGCGTCAGCGACGCCGGCACCGACGTCACCGACGCGACCGCGCCGATGATCGCCGGGCCGATCAGCAGCCCGAGGTAGCCGGTCGTCGTCACCGCTGCCAGCGCCGGACCGGCGTCGCCGCCGGTCGCCGCGGCGCGGAAGACCATCGGCGTGATGACCGACAGGCCGGCCCCGAGCAGGATGTAGGCCAACAGGCCGACCGCCGGCTGCCCGACGATCAGCGAGACCGCCATCGCGGTCCCGGCCAGCAGCCCGCCGCGCCGCGCCAGGCGCACCGGCCCGAGCCGCTCGCTGAGCCGGTCGCCGGTCATGCGCCCCGACGCCATCGCGACCGAGAACGCCGCGTAGGCCAGCGCCGCGACGGCGGCTCCCGCGCCGATCGCGCGCAGGTGCACGGCGCTCCAGTCCATCGCCGCGCCCTCGGCGAACAGGCAGCAGAACGCCAGCCCGCGCAGCTTCCAGCGCCCGCCCGCGGTCCCGGCCGGCGAGGCGCTCGCGGTCTCCGGCTCCGGCGCCGGGGAGTCCGCGATCAGCGACCGCGACACCCACTCGCCGAGCGCGGCCGCGGCGACGCCGACGACCAGGAAGTTGACCGCCGCGCCGACGTGCGTCGCGGCGGCCAGCGCCGCGATCCCCGCGCCGGCCAGCCCGCCCGCGCTGAACGCGGCATGCATCGAGGAGAAGATCGCCCGGCCGGCCCGCCGCTCGACCTCGACGCCCTGCACGTTCTGGGAGACGTCGAGCGTCCCGTTGGCCAGCCCCAGGACGAACGTCGCCACCGCCAGCAGCGCCACGGACGGCATCACCGCCGGAACCACCAGCCCGAGGCCGAGCACGGCGACCACGATCCGGATGAGCGCCGCGCTGCCGTGCCGGGACACGAGCCGCCCCGCGGTCGGCATCGCGATCAGCGCGCCCGCCGCGAGCGCCGCCAGGGCGACCGCGACGCCGCCCGGCCCGGTGCCCAGGCCGTCCTGGATCGCCGGGATCCGCGCGCCCCACGTGCCGAGCAATGCTCCGTTGAGGCCGAAGATCGTCGTCGCCGCGGCGCGCGGAGACGGGTTGACGAGGCTCACGCGAGCACCACCTCGACGCCCAGCGCGCCCAGCGCGGAGAGCTCGGCCTCCGGCGCGCTCCCGTCGGTCACGAGCTGCGCGACGGCGTCGGCGCGCGCGACGACGTGCGCGGCCGTCGACCCCAGCTTCGTGCCCTCCGTCGCGACCATCAGCCGCCCCGCGCAGAGCGCCTGCTCGCGCAGCACCTCGGCCTCGCCGGCGCAGTACGTCGTCAGCCCGACCGCCGGGTGCAGCGAGCAGGCGCCGAGCACTGCGACGCCCGCCCGGACGCGGCGGACCGCGTCGATCGCCTCGGCGCCCACGGTCGTCCGCGAGTCCGGCTCCAGCCGCCCGCCGGCCAGCAGGACCTCGCCCGGCGCGTCGGCCAGCACCAGCGCCACGTCGGGCGAAGTCGTGAGCACCTGCCGCGCGCGCCCGTCGCGCGCCAGCAGCTCGGCGATCGCCAGGCACGTGGTCCCGCCGCCGAACGACACGACGTCCTCCTCGGCCAGCAGCGCGGCGGCGCGCGCCGCGACCGCCGCCTTCGCGGGCGTCGGGTGCCCGACGCGCTCGACCATCCGCGGCGGGGTGGAGGCCGCGGCCGGCAGCGCGCCGCCGCGGACCCGCCGGACGCGCCCCGCCGCGGCGAGCTCGTCCAGGTCGCGGCGCACCGTGTCGTCCGACACGCCCAGCGCGGCGGCCAGCTGGGTGGCGACGACGCGCCCGTCGCGCGCGAGCGCGCTCAGGATCGCCTCCCGTCGTGCGTCCGGCAAAACCGCAGAATCACGCATATAACCGCAAGCTACCGCAGGCTGCCCGGCGTCGCAACACGACGATGGGGCGGGCGGTCCGAAGACTGCCCGCCCCGTTCGCAAGGCGTACGTGCTGGTCGGCTGCCGCGCTACACGCGACCGGACGCCGCGCGGCCCATGCGGGCGGCGGAGTCCAGGACGACGGCGCCGAGGAGCACCGCGCCCGTGACCATGAACTTCGTGGCCGAGGTGTACGCCAACAGGTCCATGCCGTTGGAGATCGAGCCGATCACCAGCGCGCCGAGCAGCGCGCTCCACACGTTGCCGCGGCCGCCGAAGAGCGACGTGCCCGCGATGACCGGGCCCGCGATCGAGTTCAGCAGCAGGTCGGACCCGCCCGAGGACTGGTTGACCGCCAGCAGGCGGGACGCGGCCATGATGCCGCCGACCGCCGCCATCATCGACGCCAGCGAGAACACGACGACGCGGACCTTGAACACCGCGATGCCGGCGCGGCGCGCGGCCTCCATGTTGCCGCCGACCGCGAAGATGTGGCGGCCGAACGTCGTGCGCCGCGTCCAGAAGTCGAAGGCGGAGACGAAGGCGAGCAGGATGAGGACCGCCACCGGGACGCCGCGGTCCTTGTTGACGACGTAGACGAACAGGAAGGCCGCGATGGCGACCGCGGCGATGCGGATCACGACCAGCACGAACGGCGGAGCGCTCAGGCCGGCCGACAGCCGGCGCCGCTGCCCGCGCAGGACCCCGACCGCGAACAGGACGACGCAGACGATCGCGATGATCCAGCCGGTGCTGTCGCTCAGGAACTTGCCGGCCAGGTCGGTCAGCAGGCCCGGGTTGAGGTTCACGGTGCCGGTCTCGCCCAGCACCTTGAGCTGGAGGCCCTGCCACCCGAGCAGGCCGGCCAGCGTCACGACGAAGGTTGGAATCCCGAACCGTGTCGAGATGAAGCCCTGGAAGCAGCCGATCGCGAGGCCGACGGCGAGGCCGGCGATGATCGCCGGCACGGGCGCCCAGCCGTGCTGGACGCTGAGGACCGCGACGATCGCCGAGCAGACGCCCGACACGGCGCCGACCGACAGGTCGATCTCGCCGAGCAGCAGGACCAGGACGACGCCGACGGAGATCAGGGCGACCGCCGTGATCTGCAGCGACAGGTTGACGATGTTGGTGGCGCTGAGGAAGCGCGACTCCTGCGACTGGAAGATGATCCAGACGATCGCCAGGAGGACGAGCACGCGCAGCGACCCGAGGTCGCCGGTGCGGATGCGGTTGAGGAAGTCCTTGCCGCTGGTGGGCATGGACTCCTTGGTCGCCGCGGCGGCGGTGGGATCCGGCTCGACGGGGGGCGGGGTGGGCTGAGCGGTGGTGCTCACTGGGTCACCGATCCTTCCGTCTTGCGATGGCCGTTGCCCGTCAGCCCGGTGATCGCGGCGACGACTTCCTGCTCGTTGGTGTTGTTGATGTCGAACTCGCCGCCGTTGGCACCCAGGCGCATGACCCAGATCCGGTCGACGACCTCGAAGACATCGCGAAGGTTGTGGGAGATGACGATCACGCCGAGCCCGCGGCCCTTCAGGCGCTTGATCAGCGCCAGCACCTGCGCGGTCTGCTGGACGCCCAGCGCCGCGGTCGGCTCGTCGAGGATGGCCAGCTTGGGCTCGCCGAGCAGCGAGCGCGCGA
Organism: Baekduia sp.; assembly: GCA_036518975.1. Taxonomy (GTDB): domain Bacteria; phylum Actinomycetota; class Thermoleophilia; order Solirubrobacterales; family Solirubrobacteraceae; genus Baekduia. The sequence continues at coordinate 31,508 of DATDMD010000266.1, read as the reverse complement.
TCGCGACCGACTGCCGCTGACCGCCGGACATGGCCCCGACCTCACCGCGAACGGACTGGATCGTGGTCACCGACAGCTCGGCCAGCAGGTCGTTGGCCTTCTTCTCCATGGTGACCTCGTCCAGGAGGCCACCGGTGGTGACCTCCTGACCGAGGAACAGGTTCTCGACGACGTCCAGGTTGTCGCACAAGGCGAGGTCCTGGTAGACCGTCGCGATCCCGAGGTTGGTGGCGTCCGGTGGGGTGGTGACGTTGACCTTCTTCCCGTCCCACAGGTACTCGCCCTCATCGCTCGGGTGGATGCCCGAGATGACTTTGACGAGCGTGGACTTGCCGGCGCCGTTGTCACCGACGAGGCCAACGACCTCGCCGGGCATGACCCGGAAGTCCACGCCGTTCAGCGCACGTACAGCGCCGAATCGCTTGGTGATGCCCCTCAGTTCGAGCAGGGGCGTTGTCTCCGCCATCTCGGGCTCCCTTTCAGCTACTTCTGACTACTGGATGCCGGCAGACTTGCAGGCCGCAGCGTACTGGCCGACGCAGATCTGCGCAGGCGTCCAGAAGCCATCCTTGATGATGGTGTCCTGGACGTTGTCCTTGGTCACGGCGACCGGCTTCAGCAGGACCGACGGGACGTCGACCTGGCCGTTGTTGGTCTTGCCGTTGACCACGCCCGCGTCGGGCTGCTTGCCCTGGAGCAGGTCGTTGGCCAGCGTCGCGGCAGCCTCGGCCTCGGGCTTGATGGCCTTGTAGACCGTCATGTACTGCTGGCCCGCGAGGATGCGCTGGACGCCGTCCAGCTGAGCGTCCTGACCCGTGATCGGGATCTTGGTGGGGTCGACGCCGTTGGACTTCATCGCGGCCACGATGCCCGCCGCGTTGCCGTCGTTGGCGGAGTAGACGCCCTGGAAGCCGTTCTTGCCGAGCGCCGTGATCGCCTGCTCCATCTCGGCCTGGGCCTTGTCCTGCGACCAGTCCGGGGTGTCGTACTCCTTGGCGACCTTCAGGCCGCTCTTGTCGATCACGCTGTGCGCGCCCTGCTTGAACAGCTTGGCGTTGTTGTCGGTCGGGGCGCCGTTGATCATCACGATCTTGCCGGAGCCCTTGCCGTCCGCCTTGAGCTTGTCCACGAGGGACGTGCCCTGCAGCTCGCCGACCTTCACGTTGTCGAACGAGATGTAGTAGTCCGGCTTCGAGTTCAGGATCAGCCGGTCGTACGAGATGACCGGGACCTTCTGCTGCGCCGCGCGGGTGACGATGGAAGCCGCGGAAGCGGAGTCCACCGGGTCGAGCACGAGAACCTTCGCGCCCTGGGTCAACGCCGCCTCAGCCTGGGACTGCTGCTTGGCAGCGTCCTGGTCGGCGTTGGAGTAGATGACCTCGCAGCTCGGGCAGAGCTCCTTCATCTTGGCGACGAAGTTGGGCTTGTCCTGGGACTCGTACCGGGCCGTCTTCGACTCCGGCAGGAGCAGAGCGATCTTGCCGCTCTTGGCGCCCGAGCTGGCGGCCGCCGTGCTCGAGCTGGTGCTCGAGCTGCTGCTGCTGTTGTCGTCGCTGCCACAGGCGGCGACGCCGAATGTGAGGGCTGCGGCCGCGACGACCGAAACCCACTTCGTACTACGCATGGAAAGCACGCTCCTCCTCGAGGTGCAGGGGACAGGGATGGGGGAAAGGTGTTTGGGTCACGCCTGGGCCTCCGCGAGGTGGTCGACCGGCGTGGAGAACGTCTCGGCGTCCTGGAGGACGAGGGCCAGGGCGCCCAGGACCTGGGCGCGGTCGCCGAGCGGACCGTGGTGGACTTCCACGTCGTCGCCCGCGCTGGAGATGGCGTGCCGCAGGCACTCCGCGCGCAGCGGGTCCAGGAGGACGTCGCCGCAGGCGGCCATCTCCCCGCCGACGACGATGCGGCTGGGGTTGAGCAGGTTGACGAGGTTGGCGACCGCGCGGCCGATGTGGCGGCCCGCGTCGGCGACGACGCGCGTGGCCGCGGGGTGGCCTTCTTTGGTGAGCTCGACGACGCGGCTCAGCGTGAGGTCGTCGCCGAGCGTGGGGCGGAGGAGCTCGACGGTCGCCGCGCCGGAGGCCAGCGTCTCGAGGCAGCCGCGGTTGGCGCACCGGCAGACGGGGCCGTGCTCGTCGATGATCGTGTGGCCGATCTCGCCGGCGGTGCCGCCGACGCCCACGTACAGGCGCCCGTGGAGGACGAGGCCCGCGCCGATGCCGGTCGCGAGCTTGAGGTAGATCATGTCGTCGACGCCCTCGCCGGCGCCCCAGACGTGCTCGGCGAGCGCGCCGAGGTTGGCGTCGTTGTCGACGCGGACGGGCAGCGAGAGGCGGTCGCTCATCGCGCGCGCGGCCGTGATCCCGACCCAGCCGGGGAGGATCGACGTCGAGCCGACGGTGCCCGTGTCGGCGTGGACCGGGCCCGGCAGGCCCATCCCGACGCCCAGGACGTAGCCGCGATCGATGCCCGCCTCCTCGAGCGCGGACTCCACGAGCTCGCTCGCGGCGTCCAGACCCTGCTCGGCACGGTGGTCGCTCGGCAGCTCGCGCCGGACCTCCGACAGGACGGTATGACCGAGGTCCGCCACAGCCACGGTCACGTGGCTCTTGCCGAAGTCGACCCCGACGGCCGCGCCCGCGCGCCGGTCGAGGGAGACCAGGACCGGGGGCCGCCCACCCTGCGCACCGGGTGCCGCCGAGTGGTCGACCCGCTCGGCGACGAGCCCGTCGCGGACGAGGTCGGCGATCAAGGAGGACACGGTCGTACGGGACAGACCCGTGCGCCGAGCAAGCTCAGCGCGACTGGTGATCCCTGCGACGCGGAGCGCGCTCAACACACGTCGACGATTGCGCTCGCGCAGGGACTCGAGCGATCCGGACCCTTCTTGACCCATCTGGGCGCGACCCTCTCACGCAGGGTTTAGGTTTGTCAAGACAAAGAACGAACTTCGCGTTAAGCGCCGGCCGCTTTGCCCACTCTTCGTACGAACCGCCAAAGACCGGGTGCCGTCGCCGGGCCGAGTTGTCCAGCGTCTTGGACGAGGGTTCGAGTCCGGTGGCGGACGCTTGGACGTTCGTCCGCCCGGTCTTCACCCTGGGGCCGCGGGTGCCGACGAGGTGGGAGTGATGCCGGGCATCTCACGCCGCCCCTTCTGGTTCCGCGCACGTCTGGTGCGTGAGGACGACGGCTTCGGCCTGATCGAGGTCATGGTGAGCGCCGTCCTGGTGGTCGCGCTCGCGCTCGCGACGCTGTCGCTGCTGGACCGGTCCAACCAGGCCGCGGCGTCCAGCCGGGACCGGGCCGTGGCCGCGAACCTCGCGCACGGCGCGCTCAACACGATGCGGTCGCTCACGTTCCTCACGCTGAGCAACTACAACCCGGGGCCGAAGCAGACCAAGGTCGGCGGCATCCCGTACACCGTCACCTCGCAGGCGCAGTGGACGACCGACAACAACGCGCCGCTGAACTGCGGGAGCACCGGCGCGGCCTCTCCCTATCTGCGGATCACGTCGACGGTGACCTGGCCCAACATGGGCACGATCCCGCCGATCACCGCGTCGAGCCTGGTGTCGCCGCGTGCGTCGGACGTCGAGGACGGAGCGGGCTCGCTCGTCGTCGTCGTCAAGAACGCGGCAAGCGTCGGCGTCTCGGGGGTGCAGGTGACGGCCGGCGGCCAGTCCGCCACGACCGACGCGCAGGGCTGCGTGATCTTCCACTTCCTGGCCGCCGGCGCGGTCGACGTGACGTGGTTCAAGAGCGGCTACGTCGCCCCCGACGGCAGCACGACGGGGACCATGACGGGCGTCTCCATCACCAACGGCAAGATCTCCACGATCACGCCGTCCTACGACATCCCGGCGAAGGTCACGACGCAGTTCACCGAGGACAAGACGGACGGCACGGAGGCTGGGGCGACCTGGTACGCGTCCAGCCTCGCGACCGGCACGTACCTGTTCACGCTGCCGACAGCCGCCGCGCTCCAGGCGACGACCCCGACGGCGCTCTTCACAAGCCAGCGAGTCGCCAGCTTCCAGCACACGAACGTGTACCCGGCGACAGCGGGGTACGGCGCCTACGCCGGCACCTGCACGGGGAATGACCCCAATGCCTACGTCTCGGACTGGGCGACGCAGAAGCCTGACGCAGCGGTCAAGCCCGGCCCCGGCGCGGCCGTCACCGCGAAGGCGTACATGGAGCTCGGAACGTTCAACGTCACGGGCAAGGCCAAGAGCTCGGGGCGGCTCGTGCTGACGCCGTACACCAGCTCCAGCTTGACGCAGATGAGCACCTGCACGAAGGCCACCGACACGATCGTCATCCCGGTCGCGTTCGGGAACGGCAACGGGACGACGGCCACGACGACCATCGCGCAGGACCTGCCCTACGGCGTGTGGAACGTCTGCGCCGACAATGGCGTGACCAGCGGCAGCGGGCGTCGGTGGTCCGGCGTCGTCACTGCTCCCTACGGCGTGATCCCCGATGGGACCGTCCGCTCGAGTGCCGTGAACACGGCCGACAAGGGCGCCGCCCCCCCGCCGACCGTCCCCATCAGCACCGGCAGCACCAGTGGGGGGCCGTGCGCATGAGCGAGCACCGCGTCATCCGCGACGAGGACGGCTTCTCGCTCGTCGAGCTGCTGATGGCCATGGCCATCGGATCGATCGTCCTGACGATGCTGATGCTCGTGTCCATGCGCGCGCTCACCAGCTCGGCCACCGCGCAGAACCGGGTCGAGACCGCGCAGACGGCGCGCCTGGCGATGGACCACGTGACGCAGCTGCTCGACGCGCAGACCTGCCTGCTGGTCCCGGACACCCGCGCCGACCATCCCGATGACGTGGCGACCCAGCCGCCCATCGTCTCGGGCACCGACAACAGCCTGACGTTCTACGCCGACCTCAACGGCAGCGCGACGTGGGCGAGCCCGGACCGGTACACGCTGACCTACGACCCGACGGCCAGGACGCTGAGCGAGACGCGGGTCGTGGGGACCGGTTCCGAGCCTCGCGTGCAGTACACGTCGACGCCGACGTCCAAGGTGCTGGCCACCAACATCATGCCCGCCCGCAACGCGGCGAACGTCGTCCAGCCGATCTTCAAGTACTACACCTTCCCGGCGGTCAACACGTCGACGCCGGTCCAGATCGCCACTGCCGACATGGCCACGAAGGCCGGCACCGTCACGCGCATCGAGGTGCAGTTCCAGCCTGTCCCGCGTCTGAGCCCCAAGGAAGACGCGACCCACTCCAGCAGCCTCGATGGCTTCTCGAACATCTCGACCGCCGATCCCGGCACGAGCACCGTCTGCCCATGATCCGTCGCCTCTTCGGTTTCGTCTCGCGCGTCACGCGTGAGGACCACGGCTTCACGCTGGTCCCCGTCCTGACCGCCTCGCTCGTGCTGGGCATGTTCTCCGCCGCCGCCTGGGCGGCCGCCAACGGCGACATCCCGCTGGCGCGCAACGACCAGGACCGCAAGTCGGCGCTGGAGGCGGCGGACGCCGGCGTCCAGTGGTACACGCACCAGCTCGAGCAGTCCACGAACTTCTGGGCGACGTGCGCTCCGAGCACCCAGGGCGTGCAGCTGCAGGGGACGCGGAGCAGCTGGCGCTCGATCGGCGTCAACAACGAGTCCTTCGCGGTCGAGGTGATGCGGGCGCCGGGCAAGACCTGCAACGCGGACAAGCTCGACTCGACGCTGCTCAACAACGGCACGCTGCAGATCCGCGTCACCGGCCGGTACTCGAGCGGCAAGAAGGTCGTCCAACGCCAGCAGATGGCGAGCTTCCGTCGCGACGGCTTCCTCGACTTCGTCTGGTACACGAAGCGCGAGACCGCTCCGCCGGCGTCCTACAACGGCACGAAGCTCGATCCGACGGTGATCGCGACGAACTGCGACAAGGTCCGTGCGCTCCGCGTCAACGGCAACGACACGAGCGATGCCACTCATCCTCAGTGTTCGATCATCGACTTCTGGACGGGCGACAACATCCACGGGCCGATGCACACCGAGGACGACTCGTTCTCCGTGCAGGGCACGCCGATCTTCGGCCGCGACGCGGACGACAAGATCGAGGTCTCGGGCGCCGGTGCCACCACGACCACGATGTACTCGGCGCACGGCAGCGCCTCGGTCGACACCGAGGGCACGAAGGTGGCGCCGGGCAAGACGATCGACCCGCCCAAGGACAACGGCGCGCTGCGCAACTTCGCCGACGTCATCCCGGCCGGGAACACGTGCATCCAGCTGGTCGACGGGGGCATGTACGTCTCCGACAAGCTGACGAGCTGGGGCGGGACGATCAACTGCCCGGACAAGACCGGGACCTACCGCGCGCTGACCGACGACACCGTCGTCTACGTCGACAACAACACCACGTGCACCAACGGGTACCAGAAGTTCCAGCAGTACCCCAAGGACACCTGCGGCAACGTCGCCGTCTGGGGCACGTACAGCACCAACATCACGATCGGGTCGGCGAACGACGTCATCGTCTACAAGTCGCTCACCCGCAAGGCGGGCTCCGACGCGCTGTTGGGCCTGGTGGCCAACCAGTTCGTGCGGGTCTACCACCCGATCAAGTACAACGGCGCCAGCACCTGCGACTACTCCACGGACAACTACTACGCGACCCCGCCGGTCACGGAGATCGACGCGGCGATCCTGGCGACGCAGGGGTCGTTCCTGAACGACAACTGGTTCTGCGGCGACCCCGAGAACAAGCTCACGATCAAGGGAACCATCGCGCAGTACTGGCGAGGCGCCGTGGGCTACACGACGGGGTCGAACCGGTCCGGGTACGACAAGGACTACTGGTACGACGACCGGCTGAAGTACCGCCAGCCGCCGCAGTTCCTCGACGCGGCGACGTCGCAGTGGCACATCCTGCGGCAGACCGAGCAGAGCCCGGTGGCCTCGGGCTGACCGACTAGCGCCCGACCGGCGCCGTCTGCAGGACGGCGTCGAGCAGGCCCGGGAAGCGGGTCTCGAGGTCGTCGCGGCGCAGTGACAGGTACCGGTGCGTGCCCTCGATGCGGGTGTCGGTCACGCCGGCCTCGCGGAGGGTCTTGAAGTGGTGCGAGCGGGTGGACTTGCTGATCCCGAGCTCCATCGAGCCGCAGGCCTGCTCGCCGCCGGCGTCGAGCGCCCGGACGATCTTCAGGCGCACCGGGTCGCCGAGCGCCTGGAGGACGGTCGTGAGGTCGAGCTCGGAGGTGTCGGGCTGATGCGGGGCCACGGGACATAGGGTAGCGCCTGGTTCGACCCTGTTCGAACAAGTTGCCGGCGGTCCAGGTCGCCTCCGCGGCCTGACCTGCTACAAGCGCGGGCCATGTCCTCCGCGGCCGGCCCGTTCCTCATCGGAGGCGGTCGGGAGCCCGAGCAGGTGCTTCCGACCCACCGCCCGTTCGTCGACGCGTGCGGCGGCGGCCCGATCGCGCTCGTGATCGCCGACGAGGGCGACGGCGTGGACGTCGAGCGCTGGACGTCCTCGCTGCCAGGCGCCGACGTGCGACCCGTGATCCTCCACGCCGGCCGCCCGCTCGCGTCCGAGGACGTCCACGGCGCAGCCGGCGTCTACGTCGCGGGCGGCCTCACGCCGCTGTACGCCGAGCTGCTGGCCGGTGTCACGCTCCCGCCCGCCGCCGTCTACGCAGGCTTCTCGGCGGGCGCCGCCGTGGCGTCGGCCCGCGCCGTCGTTGGCGGCTGGCGCGCGCTCGCCGATGACGACGGACACGGCGGCGCGCCCGTCTGCCCACCCGACGCGGGGGAGGACCTCGAGGCGGTCACGATCGTCGACGGCCTCGGTCTGGTCCCGTACGCGGTCGACGTCCACGCCGCGCAGTGGGGCACGCTCTCGCGCCTGGCCTACGCGGTCGCCGAGGGCCTGGTCGCCGAGGGCTGGGCGCTCGACGAGGGCGCGCTGCTCGTCGATGGGCGCGTCGTCGGCCCGGGCGCCGCGTGGCACGTCACGCGCGACGCCCCCGTCCGCCGCGTCACCGAACGGGGCTAGCCAGGGTCCCGTCGTCGTCGCCGCCCTGGACGCGCGAGTGGTGGCGGCCGTAGGCGAAGTAGATCGCCAGGCCGATCGCGAGCCAGATCCCGAACCGCCACCACGTCGTGCCCTGCAGCCGCGTCATCAGGTAGATGCACAGCGCGCCGCCGATGATCGGGAACCACGGCACGAGCGGCGCCCGGAACGGCCGGTCCATGTCCGGCTCGGTGCGGCGCAGCACGATCACGCCGATGTTGACCAGCAGGAACGCGAAGAGCGTCCCGATGTTGACGAGCTCCGCAAGCTGTGAAAGGGGGATCAACATGGCCAGCAGCGCGATCAGGACCCCGAAGCCGGCGATGATCCGGACCGGCACCTTGCGCGGCGACAGCTTGCTCAGCGCCCGCCCGAATGGGACCAGGCCGTCGCGGCACATCGCGAAGAAGATGCGGGTCTGGCCGTAGAAGATCGTCACCACGACGCTCGTGATCGCGACCAGCGCGCCGAACGACAGGAGGTCGCCCGCCCAGTCGCCCAGGCCCGCGCCGTGGCGGATCGCGTCGGTCAGCGGGGCGTCGGAGCCCGCCAGCGTGCTGGACGGGGCCAGCCCGATCGCGGCGACCGCGACCAGGATGTACACGACGGTCACGATCGCCAGCGAGCCGATGATGCCCACCGGCAGGTCGCGCTGCGGGTTCTCGGCCTCCTCGCCGGTGGTGGACACCGCGTCGAAGCCGATGTAGGCGAAGAAGATCAGCGCGGCGGCGTCGACGGTCCCGCTGGTGCCGTGCGGCGCGAACGGCGTGAAGTGGCTGCTGTGGAAGTGCAGGAACCCGACGACGATGAAGAACAGCAGGATCGTCAGCTTCGTCACGACGAGGACCGAGTTGGAGCGCGTGCTCTCGCGCACGCCGGCCATCAGCAGGAACATGACGGCCAGGACCAGCCCGGCCGCGAAGAGGTTGACGGTGCCGCCGTCGCCCGGCGGCGCCGTGATGGACGTCGGCAGCGAGAGGCCGAACAGGCTGTCGAGCAGGTCCTTCAGGTAGCCGCCCCAGCCGACGGCGATCGTCGCCACCGAGAACCCGTACTCGATGATCAGGTCCCAGCCGATGATCCAGGCGACCAGCTCGCCGAGCGTCGCGTAGCTGTAGGTGTACGCCGATCCGGAGATCGGGATCGCGGCCGCCAGCTCGGAGTAGGACAGCGCGCTGAAGATGCACGTCAGGCCGGCCAGCGCGAACGACAGGATGATCGCCGGCCCGGAGTCGCCGATCGCCTCGCCGATGATGACGAAGATGCCGGTGCCGATCGTGCCGCCGATGCCGAGCGCCATGAGGTCGAGCGAGCCGACGGCCCGGCGCAGGCCGCCCTGGTCCTCGCTCTCGCGCTCGAGCGCCGCGCCGCGCTTGCGCGAGAAGATCCCGCCCCAGCCGGTCCGGGCCGCATCCCGGCCCGCGTAGCCGCCGCCCTGGCCCGCAGTCGCTGACATGCGAGGGGGTCTTTCCGGGTCCGAGTGCCGCCAAACCGGCGAGTACCCTGAGCGCATGCCGCCCTTCCGCCTCGACGCCGCGTACAGCCCGATGGCCGATCAACCGAAGGCGATCGACGGGATCGTCGCGGCGCTCGACGCGGGCGTCCCGATGACCACGCTGCTCGGCGCGACCGGCACCGGCAAGACCATGACCATGGCCTCGGTCATCGAGCGCGTGCAGCGCCCGACGCTCGTCATGGCTCACAACAAGACGCTGGCCGCGCAGCTGTGCAACGAGTTCCGCAGCTACTTCCCCGACAACGCGGTCGAGTACTTCGTCTCGTACTACGACTACTACCAGCCCGAGGCGTACGTCCCGAGCAAGGACCTGTACATCGAGAAGGACTCGGCGATCAACGAGGAGATCGACCGGCTGCGCCACGCGGCGACGGCGGCGCTCTTCGGCCGGCGCGACGTGATCATCGTGGCCTCGGTGTCGGCGATCTTCGGCCTCGGCTCGCCGGACACGTACAACGACAACCTGGTCCTCCTCAAGAAGGGCGACGAGGTCGACCGGGACCTGCTCCTGCGCAAGCTCGTCACCATCCAGTACAACCGCAACGACCAGGCGCTGGGACGCGGCACGTTCCGGGTCCGCGGCGAGGCGCTGGAGATCTTCCCCGCCTACCACGAGTCGACGGCCTACCGCGCGACGTTCTTCGGCGACGAGGTCGAGCAGCTCCAGGAGTTCGACCCGCTGACCGGCGAGCTCGTCCACGCCGACCTCGAGCACGTCGGCGTCTGGCCGGCCTCGCACTACAACGTGCGCGAGGGGACCGTCGAGAACGCCGTGGAGGAGATCTCGCGCGAGCTCAACCACCGCTGCACCGAGCTCGAGGCCGAGGGCAAGCTGCTGGAGTCGCACCGGCTGCGGCAGCGGACGCAGTACGACATGGAGATGCTGCGGGAGATGGGCTTCTGCAACGGCATCGAGAACTACTCGCGGATCCTCGACGGCCGCATGCCGGGCGAGCGCCCGTACTGCCTCGTCGACTACTTCCCCGAGGACTTCGTCTGCATGATCGACGAGTCCCACCAGACCGTGCCGCAGATCGGTGGCATGCACGAGGGCGACCGGTCGCGCAAGCAGACGCTGATCGACTACGGCTTCCGGCTGCCGAGCGCGCTGGACAACCGGCCGCAGACGTTCGACGAGTTCCTGTCGATCACGCCGCAGATGCTGTTCGTCAGCGCGACGCCCGGCCAGTACGAGCGCGCGCACGCCGGGGCGCTGGTCGAGCAGATCGTCCGGCCGACCGGGATCGTGGACCCCGAGGTCGACGTGCGCCCGACGCGCAACCAGATCGACGACCTCATGAACGAGGTGCGCGAGCGGGTCGACCGCAACGAGCGCGTGCTCGTGACGACGTTGACCAAGAAGATGAGCGAGGACCTCACGGACTACCTGCTCGAGATGGGGTTCAAGGTCCGCTACCTGCACAGCGAGGTCGACACGCTGGAGCGCATCCAGATCATCCGCGACCTGCGGCTGGGCGAGTACGACGTCCTGGTCGGCGTCAACCTCCTGCGCGAGGGCCTGGACCTGCCGGAGGTCTCGCTGGTCGCGATCCTCGACGCCGACAAGGAGGGCTTCCTCCGCGGCGAGACGTCGCTGATCCAGACGATCGGCCGCGCGGCCCGCAACGTGGACGGCAAGGTCATCATGTACGCCGACAAGGAGACGGCGGCGATGAAGGCGGCGCTGGGGGAGACCGACCGCCGCCGCGCGATCCAGCTGCAGTACAACGAGGACCACGGGATCACCGCGGCGTCGATCGTCAAGGGGATCTCGGACATCGCCGAGTTCCTGCAGGGCGACTCCAAGACGCCCAAGCGCGGCCGCCGCTCCGAGCGCAAGAAGGTCAAGACGGAGGCCTTGACCTCCTCCGAGCTGGAGAAGACGATCATCGAGCTGGAGAAGGACATGCTCGAGGCCGCCGAGGACCTGCGCTTCGAGTACGCCGCGCGCCTGCGCGACGAGATCCGCGAGCTGCGGCGCGACCTGCGACAGCTGACGGACATGGAGGCGCCGGCGTAGGCTGGCCGGCGCGGTGTCGCAGCTTCCGGACGCGTTGTTGGGGTGGTACGGCCGCGAGGCCCGGGATCTCCCGTGGCGCCGGACGCGCGATCCCTACGCGATCCTCGTCTCGGAGGTCATGCTCCAGCAGACGCAGGTCGCGCGCGTGGTTCCGCGCTACCTGGCCTGGCTGGAGCGTTGGCCGACCGCGGGCGCGCTGGCCGCGGCGCCGGTCGCCGACGTGCTGGCGGAGTGGGTCGGGCTGGGCTACAACCGCCGCGCGCTGCGGCTGCGCGAGGCGTGCGTCGTCGTCGCGCGCGACGGCTGGCCGGACGACCTTCGCACGCTGCCGGGGATCGGCCAGTACACCGCGGCGGCGGTCGGCGCGTTCGCCTTCGGACGCGACGAGCTGCCGGTCGACACGAACGTCCGCCGGGTGCTGGAGCGGACGGCGTTCGTCCCCGAACGGACGCCGCCGGAGCTCGGCCAGGCGCTCATGGAGCTCGGCGCCATGGTGTGTCGCGCGCGGGAGACGAGGTGCGGGGCGTGCCCGGTCTCGGCGCACTGCGCCTCGGCGCACGCGGTCGCGATCGCGCCGCGGGTCCCCGCGGGCGCGGGCGTCCGTGAGCGGTTCGAGGACTCCAACCGGTGGGTCCGCGGGCGCGTGGTCGAGGCGCTGGCGGCCGGGACCGCGCTGCCGGAGGGCATCGAGCTGGAGCGCCTCGAGCGCGCCGTCGAGTCGCTGATCCGCGACGGCCTCGTGCGCCGCGACGGCGATGGGCTGTCCCTTCCGGCCTGACAGCTAAGGTTCGCGCCATGGCCCTGGACCGGCAGAGCATCGAGAAGCGTGACTTCCCCATCGGTCGTCGCGGATACGAGCCCGAGGCGGTCGACGCGCACCTCGCGCGCATCGCCGAGGAGGTCGCCGACCTGCAGCGTCGCGTGGCCTCCGGGGGCGGCGCGGCGGCGACCGGCACGTCCACGAAGGCGTCTCCGGCGTCGATCGCGCAGGCGGCGTCCGAGCAGGTGCGGTCGATCGTCGAGGCCGCCGAGTCGAGCGCCGCGGCGATCGAGCAGGGCGCCCAGGACGAGGCCGCGCGGATCCGGTCCGACGCCGAGTCCGACGCGCGCAACACGCGCGACGAGGCCGTCGAGCGCTCCCAGCAGCACGTCGGGCAGGTGGGCTCGGCGACCAAGCAGATGCTGCAGCGCGTCGACGCGATGGAGTCCGAGCTCAACGGGCTCGTCGAGTCGCTGCGCACGGGCGCCAACCGCCTGACCGCGGACCTGTCGCTGCTCGAGGGCGGCATGAGCGACCTGTACGACGCGGCCGGCCGCGAGGAGGGCGCTCCGGCGCCGGCTCCGCGCGTGGTCGAGTCGGTCCCGCTGGCGGCGGTGCAGGACGTCCCGGCGGCGGCGGAGGCCGAGGTCGAGCTGGAGGCCATCGAGGACGAGGAGGCGCCGGCGCAGGAGGAGTCGCTGTTCGGGGTCGACGCGGCCGAGGGCGCCCCGGAGCCGGAGCCGGCGGCCGTGGCCGAGGCGCCCGCCGAGGGCTCCGGCGACGACGACGCCGAGGGCGCGCGCCTGGTCGCGCTCAACATGGCGCTCAACGGCACCTCCCGCGAGGAGACCGACCGCTACCTCGCCGAGAACTTCGACCTCGCCGACCGCGCCGCGCTGCTGGACGAGGTCTACGCGACGGTCGAGTCCTGAGAGGGCGCCGCAACTCGGCGTCGGCGCCGGCGTTCGGAGCCTTGATGCTCCGTCTCTGCCTGGCCCTGCTGGTCGCGGGCGCGCTGCTGCTCGCGCCCTCCGTCGCGTCCTCCGCCCACGCCGCGACGCCGCCGGGCTTCTTCGGCGTGATGGTCAACGGGCCGCTGGACGACCCCGCGGTCGACCTCGACGCGCAGGCCGCCACCATGAAGTCCGACGGCGTGCAGTCGTGGCGGGTCGAGATGGCGTGGGACCTGGTCGAGCCGTCGCGCGGGCAGTTCGACTGGGCCGGGACGGACCGCAAGGTGCTGGCCGCCGCGCGGCAGGGGATCGACGTCCTCGGCCTCGCGCTGCGCGCGCCCGGCTGGGCCAACGGCGGCGCGGCGTCGCCGTTCACGCCGCCGGTCAAGTCCTCCGACTACGGGGACTACCTGAAGGCCTTGATCGCCCGCTACGGCCCGAGCGGCTCGCTGTGGCTGGAGCATCCGGAGGTCCCGAAGCGGCCGGTCCGGGCGTGGGAGATCTGGAACGAGCCCAACCTGAAGGTCTACTTCACCAAGCAGCCGTTCGCCAAGCCCTACGCGTCGCTCCTGCGCGCGGCCTACCCGGCGGTCAAGGCGGCCGATCCGGGCGCGACCGTGTTGATGGCCTCGATGGCGAACTACTCGTGGCGGGACCTCGCGACGCTGCTCGACACGCCGGGGCCGCGGCTGAAGTTCGACGCGGCGGGCGCGCACCCGTTCTCCGGGCGGCCGTCCAACGCGGTCAAGATCGTGCGGCTCAACCGCGAGGTGCTCGACAAGCGCGGGTACGGCAAGGCGCCGCTGTGGCTGACCGAGCTGACGTGGTCCTCGGCCAAGGGCAAGAAGCAGCCGCTGACGCAGAACTGGGAGACGACGGAGTCCGGTCAGGCGGACCGGCTGCGCGAGGTCTACAAGCTGCTGCTGGCGCAGCGCAAGTCGCTGAAGCTCGCGCGCGTGTTCTGGTACACGTGGGCGACGGTCGACAACGGATCGAAGAACTCCTTCGACTACTCCGGGCTCAACCAGTTCCTGCCGGGCGGGACGTTCAGGGCCAAGCCGGCGCTGAGCGCGTTCCGGACGGTCGCCAAGGCGGCCGAGGGGTAGGAGGGCCGGCCGGCCGTGGCGCGCGTGGAGCTCGACGGCGTCCCCGAGACGACGCTGTGGACCCTCTACCACCGCGCGCTCGAGGCGCAGCGTCCGGACACCGTGCTGGAGGATCCGGTCGCGGTCGGGCTGCTCGACCGGCTCGACTACCCGTTCGCCGAGCGGTTCGGCGCGGGCGCGGGCGGCATCCCGCAGTGGCAGGCGCTGCGGGCGCGGACGTTCGACGGCGAGGTCCGGCGCTTCGCGGCGGCGCATCCGGGCGGGACGGTCGTGGCGCTGGGGGAGGGGCTGGAGACGCAGTTCTGGCGCGTCGACGACGGGCGCGTCCGGTGGGTGTCGGTCGACCTGCCCGAGACGATCGCGCTGCGGGCCGAGGTGCTGCCGCCGGCGGTGGCGGGACGGCAGGCGTCGGTGGCGGCGTCGGCGCTGGACGTGGACGCGTGGGCGGGCGCCGTCGACGAGCCGGCGCGCGGCGTCCTGGTCACCGCCCAGGGGTTGTTGATGTACTTCTCGCGCGCCGAGGTCCACGGGCTGATCGGCGCGTGCGCCGCGCGGTTCGGCGGCGGCTGGATGGTCTTCGACGCGATCCCGCGGTGGCTGGCGCAGCGGAGCGCCCGCGCCGGCGGGCTGTCGCGCTCCGACGGCTCTGGCGGCGGGTACAAGGCGCCGCCGTGGGACTGGGGGATCGACGCGTCCGAGGAGGCCGCGCTGCGGGCGCTGCCGGGCGTCGCGGAGCTGGAGGCGGTCCGGGTCGGGCGCGGGCGCGGGGCGGTCCAGGGCGTCGTGCTCCCGGCGGTCGCGTCGGCGGCGTCCGTGCGGCGCCGGCTGCTGTCGATCTGGCGCCTGACGTTCGCCTGATCCCGCATTCTGCGGACGTTTCCGGCGGGGTCGTCCGAGCGCGATGGGAACGTCTGTTCCCCTGGCTACACTCATCGAACAGTGCCCCCGAAGAACGCCATCGTCGTCTCCGGTGCCCGCGAGCACAACCTCAAGGACATCGACGTCACCCTTCCGCGCGACTCGCTGACGGTCATCACCGGGCTGTCCGGCTCGGGCAAGTCGTCGCTCGCCTTCGACACGATCTACGCGGAGGGCCAGCGCCGCTACGTCGAGTCGCTGTCGGCCTACGCGCGGCAGTTCCTGGGGCAGATGGACAAGCCGGACGTCGACTCGATCGAGGGCCTGTCGCCGGCGATCTCGATCGACCAGAAGACGACGTCGCGCAACCCGCGGTCGACGGTCGGCACGGTCACGGAGATCTACGACTACCTGCGCCTGCTGTGGGCGCGCATCGGCCACCCGCACTGCCACATCTGCGGCAAGCCGGTCCAGGGGCAGTCGGCCGAGCAGATCATCGACCAGGTGCTCGAGCAGCCGGAGGGCGAGCGGTTCATGGTCCTCGCGCCGGTCGTGCGCGGGCGCAAGGGCGAGTACGGCAAGGCGCTGAAGAACCTGCTGGCCGAGGGCTTCCAGCGCGCGAAGGTGGACGGCGAGCTGCGGTCCCTCGACGAGGAGATCGTGCTGGACAAGAAGTTCAAGCACGACATCTCGGTGGTGGTGGACCGGCTCGTGATGCGCGAGGGCGTGCGCAAGCGCCTGGCGGACTCGATCGAGACGGCGGTCGCGCTGGCCGACGGGATGGTGGAGATCGAGACGGTCCCGCGCCCGGACGACGAGTCCGGCACGCCGACGGTGACGCTGTACTCCGAGAAGTTCGCCTGCCCGGACCACGGGCCGGTGATCCCGGAGCTCGAGCCGCGGATCTTCTCCTTCAACTCGCCGCACGGCGCGTGCGAGCGCTGCACGGGGCTCGGGTCGCAGATGGAGATCGACCCGCTCATGGTCGTCCCGGACCCGTCGCTGTCGCTGGGCGAGGGCGCGATCGCACCTTGGGCGAACTCGGCCTCCAACTACTACGAGCAGATCACCGAGGCGATTGCCGAGAAGTACGGCGTCGACATGGAGAAGCCGTGGGGACAGCTGTCGGCCAAGCACCAGGACCTGTTCCTGTACGGGACCAACGGCGACCGCGTCGAGGTGTCCTACCGGAACCGGTACGGGCGCCGGCGGGCGTACTCGACGCGCTTCGAGGGGATCGTGGCGAACCTCGAGCGCCGCTATCGGGAGACGGACTCCGAGGGCGTGCGCGAGAAGATCGAGGAGTACATGTCGCTCGTGCCGTGCCCCGTGTGCAAGGGCGCGCGGCTGCGACCGGAGTCGCGGGCGGTGCTGGTCGGCGGGCTGGCGATCCACGAGTTCTGCGCGTACTCGGTCCGGCGCGCGCTGGCGTGGCTGGACGAGGTCGAGCTGACGGAGACCGAGCGCCACATCGCGCGGCTGATCTTCCGCGAGATCCAGGAGCGCCTGCGGTTCCTCGAGAACGTCGGCATCGGCTACCTGTCGATGGAGCGCGCGGCGGCGACGCTGAGCGGCGGCGAGGCGCAGCGGATCCGGCTGGCGACGCAGATCGGCTCGGCGCTGGTGGGCGTGCTGTACGTGTTGGACGAGCCGTCGATCGGCCTGCACCAGCGCGACAACACCAAGTTGATCGGGACGCTGGAGCGCCTGCGCGACCTCGGGAACACCGTGCTGGTGGTCGAGCACGACGAGCAGACGATGCACGCGGCGGACCACCTGATCGACATCGGGCCGGGCGCCGGCGAGCACGGCGGCAAGATCGTCGCGCAGGGCACGGCCAAGCAGGTCATGAAGGTCAAGTCGTCGCTGACGGGGCAGTTCCTGTCGGGGACGCGGACGATCGAGGTGCCCAAAAAGCGGCGCAAGCCGAGCGGGCACATCGAGATCCGGGGCGCGTCGCAGCACAACCTCAAGAAGGTCGACGTCCGGGTGCCGCTGGGCGTCATGACGTGCGTGACCGGCGTGTCGGGGTCGGGCAAGTCGACGCTGGTCAACGAGGTCCTGTTCAAGGCGGTGGCCAACAAGCTGCACCGCGCGCGGCAGCGGCCGGGGGCGCACACCGCGGTGCTGGGGCTGGACCAGGTCGACAAGATCATCCAGATCGACCAGTCGCCGATCGGGCGGACGCCGCGGTCGAACCCGGCGACGTACACCGGGCTGTTCGACGTCATCCGCGACCTCTTCTCCAAGACGCCCGAGGCCAAGACGCGCGGCTACAAGGCGGGCCGGTTCTCGTTCAACGTCAAGGGCGGGCGCTGCGAGGTCTGTCGCGGCGACGGCCAGATCAAGATCGAGATGCACTTCCTGCCGGACGTCTACGTCCCGTGCGAGCAGTGCCACGGCAAGCGCTACAACCGCGAGACGCTCGAGGTCCGCTTCAAGGGCAAGACGATCGCGGACGTGCTGGATATGCCGGTCAGCGAGGCCGTCGAGTTCTTCCAGCACATCCCGAAGATCCACCGGCGGCTGGAGACGCTGCGCGACGTCGGGCTGGGCTACATCCGGCTCGGCCAGCCGGCGACGACGCTGTCCGGCGGCGAGGCACAGCGCGTCAAGCTGGCGACCGAGCTGTCGAAGATCGCGACCGGGCGCACGTTGTACATCTTGGACGAGCCGACGACCGGCCTGCACTTCGCCGACGTGCAGCGGTTGCTGGAGGTCCTGCAGCGCCTGGTCGACGCGGGCAACTCGATCGTCGTGATCGAGCACAACCTCGACGTCATCAAGACCGCCGACCAGCTCATCGACATGGGCCCCGAAGGCGGGGAGGAGGGCGGCGTCGTCGTCGCCACCGGAACGCCGGAGGACGTCGCGGGAACACCGGGGTCTCACACCGGCGAGTTCTTGAAGGGCCTGGTCGAGCCGACGGCCTCACGGCCGAAGAAGCCCCGGGCACCCCGGGCCAAGAAGCTCCCGGCGGCGGCCTGAGCCGCCGCCAGGCGCGCTGAGCCGCCGTCGCGTGGCGGCTTGAGTCGCCGCCGCGTGGCGGCCTGAGTCGTCGTCGCGTGGCGGGCTGAGTCGCCGTCGCGTGACGGCCTGAACTGCCGCGCGGGCGCGCTGAGCCGCTGCGTGGCGCGCCGAGTGGTTGTGTGGCGCGCGGCGTGGCCGCGTGGCGCGCCGGGGTCGCTGTGTGGCGCGCCGAGTCGCTCCGTGGCTGTGTGGCGCGCCGGGGTCGCTGTGTGGCGCGTCGAGTGGCTACGTGGCGCGTCGAGTGGCTGCGTGGCGCTCCCGAGAGGTGCTGCGCGGCGCGCCGAGAGGTGCTGCGCGGCGTGTCGAGAGGTGCTGCGCGGCTCTGGCGCCGAGTTGCTTCGTGGCGGGCTGAGCCGCGCCCTGCGCAGCGCGCCGCGACGTCCGCGGCCGAACGATCGGCGGCTCGTCTCGCGCCGCGGTGCTTGACCGTGCCGTGGGCCGGCGCTACTGTTAACCCCATGGTGAACGATCCGTTTCGGGCGCTTGCGCATCCGATACGCCGGGGGATCGTCGAGCGGCTGGCTGAAGGGCCGGCGACGGTCGGCGAGGCCACCGGTGGCTTCGGGGTCTCGAAGCCCGCGATCTCCAAGCACCTCAAGGTGCTCGAGGAGACCGGGGTCGTGACGCGTGTCGTCGAGGGGCGGACGCACCGCCTCTCGCTGCAGCCCGCCGTGCTGAGCGAGGCGGCTGACTGGATGGATCGCCAACGGGCCCTGTGGGGCCGGCTGTTCGACGTCGTCGACGACTACCTCAAGGAGCAAGACCTGTCATGAACCTCTCATCGATCGTCACACCTCAGGAGTGGGAGACCGCTCGCCGCGAGCTCCTCGTCAAGGAGAAGGAGCTGACCCGCGCGCGCGACGCGCTGGCCGCCGATCGGCGCCGGATGCCGCGCATGCGCGTCGAGCAGGACTACGCCTTCGACGGTCCCGACGGGCCGGTGACCCTCCTCGACCTGTTCGAGGGGCGCCGGCAGCTCGTCATCTACCGCTTCTTCTTCGAGCCGGGCGTTGGGACGTGGCCGGACGGCGGCTGCGTCGGCTGCTCGCTGATGGCCGACCAGGTCGCCGACGTCTCCCACCTGCATGCCCGCAACACGACGTTCGCCTACATCTCGCGCGCGCCGCAGGCCGACATCGCGCGCCTGAAGGCGCGGATGGGCTGGGACGTCCCCTGGTACACGATCACCGACGACTTCGACAAGGACTTCGGCGTCGACGAGTGGCACGGCACCAACGCGTTCCTGCGCGACGGCGACGAGGTCTTCCGGACCTACTTCGTCAACAACCGCGGTGACGAGGCGCTCGGCAGCACCTGGAGCTACCTCGACCTCACCGCGCTGGGGCGCCAGGAGGACTGGGAGGACTCGCCCGAGGGCTACCCGCAGGACGCGCCGTACTCCTGGTGGCGGCGCCACGACGAGTACGTGGACGACATCGACCCGTGGGCGGGTCAGCTCGACGAGAAGGTCGCCGCGAGCCGCGAGCACGCGCGCCGCTCGGCGGGTGATCCGGCGTGATCTACGCGCACGTGGCCGGCGTCCCGGTCGAGGAGATGCTGCCGTCGGCGGCCGGCGCGGGCAGCGCGCTCGTGCTGGCGCGCGCCTGGCTCTGGTACTGGCTGCGGCGCGACGATCGGAGGGACGACGAGTGAGCACCGAAGACCTGACGCTCCGCATCCAGCGCACGTACCAGGCGCCGGCGCAGGCGGTCTTCGACGCGTGGACCAGCGAGGAGGTCCTGCGCCGCTGGTTCCACTCCGAGCGCGGGTGGGAGACTCCGGAGGCCGCCGTCGACCTGCGCGTCGGCGGCGAGGTCCGGGTGGTCATGCGCAACCCGGACACCGGCGCCGAGTACGGCGGCGGCGGCCGCTACACCGAGATCGACCCGCCGCGCCGCCTCGCGTTCACGTGGCTCTGGGACGACAGCGGCACCCGCACGGTGATCGAGCTCGACTTCGAGGAGTCCGACGGCGCGACGACCGTCCGCTTCACGCACAGCGGCCTGTGGGACGAGGCGGCCGTGCGCGACCACGAGGGCGGCTGGCGCCGATGCTTCGACAACCTGGAGCGCGCGCTGGAGGAGGCTGGCCGGACGGCGTGAGGCGGGAGGGCGGCGCGCACGTCGATGCGCTCGTCCGCCGCGTTCCTGGGTACGTCCTGTGCGGTGAGGCGCGCTGCGTTGTTGCTCGAGGCCCTGTCGTTGCTGTGCGCGGGCGGCTTCTGGGCGGTGACCCTCGTCGACGCCAACAGCCCGGTCGCGGGGCCGCTCGGCGCTCTCGGTCTGCCGGGGCAGCTCGTGCTGATCGTCCGCGGCGTTCGCGACCGCCTCGCTGCGCGTCGCGACCGCCTCGCCTCGCCTCGCGACTGACGGCGGCGGCGGCGCGCGGGGTTAGCTCGTGCAGCCCGCCGCCGTCCGCGGCATCGACGCCTTCGCGTCAGCGCTGCGGATCGTCGCGTGGAAGCAGTACCTCGACGTCCGGCGGACGTCGTAGGTCGCGCTGCCGCTGCCCTCCTGGTCGGCCACGCTGCAGGTCCAGTGGTCGGGATCCGACGCGGCGCAGTGGCCGTCGTCGACCGGCGACGCCGAGCCGACCTCGTCCTCGAGCACGCCGACCAACGTCGTCGCGTTCAGCGGCTCCGGACGGTCGGTCACGACGCCGACCACCAGGACGAGCCCGCCGACCACGGCGAGGACCAGCGCTACAACTCGCGCCAGGCGAGCGGGGCGGTCGACGGCATCGGGCAACGCCGCTCACCATATCGCGCGGCTCATCCGGCGTCGCTGGACGTGAACGTGTCGCACGCCGCCGGCGCGCCCGAGCGCATCCCGGTCGACAGCCACCGCACGCGCTGCTCGGACGAGCCGTGGGTCCACGTCTCCGGCGCCAGCGGCTGGCCGGCCTGGTTGCGCTGGAAGTCGTCGCCGACCACCTCCGCCGCGCGCAGGATGTCCCCGACGTCGGCGTCGGACAGCGCGCCCGCCCCGGCGAGCTCGTGCAGCCACACGCCGGCGTAGCAGTCGGCCTGGAGCTCCACCAGCACCGAACGGCCGTTCGCGCCGGCCGGATCGGTCTGGTCGAGCTGCGCGTTGCGCTGCAGGACGCCGAGCAGCGCCTGGACGTGGTGGCCGACCTCGTGCGCGGTCACGTAGGCCGCCGCCCAGCCGCTGCGCAGCGAATGGGCGCGCGCGAGGGCGTCGAAGAAGTCGGTGTTGAGGTAGACGCCCGCCGCGTTCGGGCAGTAGAAGGGCCCGGTCTCCGCGCTCTGGACGCCGCACGGCGTGTGCACGATGGTGTGGAACAGGACCAGGTGTGCCGGCCGGTAGGTCGCGCCGGCCCCGGTGAACTGGCGCTGCCACAGCTCCTGCGCGGAGTCGAACGACGCCCGCAGGAACGCGGCGTCGGCGCGCGTCGCGTCCTCGGACGTCGGGTCGGGCGCGGTTCCCGCCGGCACCGCCGTCTTCATCTGCCGCGCGGCCGGACCCTGCAGCGCGGCCTGGCCGGCGGCGT
Organism: Baekduia sp.; assembly: GCA_036518975.1. GTDB lineage: Bacteria > Actinomycetota > Thermoleophilia > Solirubrobacterales > Solirubrobacteraceae > Baekduia. The sequence continues at coordinate 9,723 of DATDMD010000266.1, read as the reverse complement.
CACCCGGGTGGCGTCCGGACACGCTCGCCAGGTAGTCGGCCACGGCCTCCGCGTCGTCGCCCGTGACGATGTTCTTCGGCATGATCTTCGAGCCGAAGCCGCCGTTGCGCAACGCGTACAGGACGTCGGCGCGGGTCACCCGGCGCTGGTCGAAGTTGACGCCGTCGGTCCGCTCCGAGCGCTTGACGTCGGTCGCCGAGCCGCGGGTCCCGGCGTCGCTGAGCGTGTGGCAGCCCGAGCAGCGCGCGGCGAACAGCTCCTTGCCGCTGCTGGCCTGGGACTGGTCGTTCGCGTCCGAGCCGCCACAGCCCGCGACCGCCACCGCGAGCGCGGCCACGGTCGCGACGACCAGGACGAACGACGCGGCGGCGCGGCGGACGGACGTCGTCATGACTGCCACGATCGAGCGCCGCGGAGGGATCGGTCGTCATCCGGCGAGGGTGATCCGATCCGCCGCGACGCGCTAGGCCTGGGCCGTGGGGCGTACGACGATCTCGCCGACGTCCACGCCCGCGGGCTGCTCGACGGCGTAGGCGATCGCGCGGGCGACAGCGTCGGCGGGCATCCCCATCTGCTCGGCCGCGGCGGCGATCTGCGCGCGGACTTCCGGATTGGTCATGTGCTCGGCGGCATTCGTGCGGACGAAGCCGGGGGGAGACGAGCGTGACCCGCAGGTCCTCGCCGGCCTCCTGGCGCAGCCCCTCGCAGATCGCGCGCACCGCGGACTTCGTGCCGGAGTAGACCGCCATCGTGGGGACCGTGCGCAGCGCGGCGGTCGAGCCGGTCGTCACGAAGTGGCCGGTGCCCTGGCGGCGGAAGACGGGCAGCGCGGCGGCGATGCCGAACAGGACGCCCTTGACGTTGACGTCGACCATCCGCTCCCAGGCGTCGACGTCGAGGTCGTCGAGGGGTCCGATCGGCATCACGCCGGCGTTGCCCACCAGGACGTCGAGCCGGCCGAAGCGCTCGAGCGCCAGGTCGACCAGGCGCTGAACGTCCTCGCGGCGGGCGACGTCGACCGCCGTCCACGCGACCTCGCCGCCGGCGGCCTCGATGCGCGCGGCGAGGTCGGCCAGCCGGTCCTCGCCCCGGGCGCCGAGGACGACCTTCGCCCCGCGGCGGGCGAGCAGGAGCGCCGTCGCCTCGCCGATGCCGCTGCTGGCGCCGGTGATGGCGACGACCTTGTCGTTGAGGGTGGTGCTCATGTCAGTCACAGACATCACGCTAGCACGCATCATGACAGCGACTGACATCACGGGTGGTAAGGTCCTTGACATCGCACGCTGGCAACCCCACGCCCGCACCCGCCTGGAGGCGGCGGCCCTGGACCTGTTCGACGAGCGCGGCTACGAGGCGACGACCGCCGCGGAGATCGCGGCGCGCGCCGACCTGACCGAGCGCACGTTCTTCCGGCACTTCGCCGACAAGCGCGAGGTCCTGTTCGCCAACGAGGACACGATGCTCGCGGCGCTCGTCGCGGGCGTGCGCGAGGCGCCCGACGACCGGCTGAGCGTCCCGGACCTCGTCCGCGCCGGGCTGGACGCGGTCGCCGTCGCGCTGCAGCCCCGCCGCGACGACCTGCGCCGGCGCGCGGCGATCATCGCCACTCACCCGGCGCTGCACGAGCGCGAGCTCATGAAGCAGACCGCGACCGCCGCGACCCTCGCCCAAGTCCTCCAGGAACGCGGCGTCGACGCGACGCTCGCGCCCCTGGCGGCCGACGTCGCCATCGTCGCCCTGCGCACCGCCTTCGACCGCTGGATCGCCGACGCCGAGCGCCGGCCGCTGTCGGACCTCGTGACCGAGACGCTCGACCAGCTGGACCGCGTCACGCGCGCGCCGCGGCCGGCGGCGGCGCCGGCGACGCGTCGCGGCTGACCCGCGGCGCGGCTCAGGCCGCCAAGAGCGCCCGGACCGCGTCGACGACGACGCCGCGCCGGTGGGCGCGGGAGCGGCGCGCGGCCGAGCCGTGGTCCTCGGGCTCGGCGCCGGTCCACATCGCCGCGAGGGACGTGACGAGGGCCAGGAGGTCGTCGGGGGTGAAGGTCGTCGGGAGGCGGCCGGCCTTCTGCGCGGCGCGGATGCGGGCGATCTTGTCCTTGCCGGCGGACGCGCGGAGCGCGTGGGGCGGCCGGGTGCTCGATCGTTCGAGGCGGTACCAGGTCGCGAGGCGCGCGATCTCGGGGTGGGCCTCGTAGCGGTCGAAGAGCGCCGCGGCGTAGCCGGGCAGGTCGTCGGGGTCCAGCGGCGAGTCGCTCACCGTCGCCGTGACGAGCTCGTCGAACACCGCGTCGAAGAGGTCGTCCTTGCTGCCGAAGTAGTGGTAGATCTGGGCCTTGTTGGCGTGGGCGGCGGCCGCGATGCGGTCGACGCGCGCGCCGGCGATCCCGCGCTCGGCGAACTCGGCCGCGGCGGCGGCCAGCAGGCGCTGGCGGGTGGCTTGGGCGTCTCCGGGCATCTGTGGGCGTCAAGGGTAGGCGACTAACCGGATGGTTGACGCACACCCACGGTGCGCTACCGTGTCAACTAACCAGCTAGTTAGCGACCTCGAAAGGCTCCCCATGGCTCCCTCCGCTCCCAAGGTCTTCCTCGTCACCGGCAGCTCGCGCGGCCTCGGCCGCGCCATCGCGGACGCCGTGCTCGACGCCGGCCACCGGCTCGTCGCCACGGCGCGCGACGCCGGCGCGCTCGACGACCTCGTCGCCGCCGGCGGCGACCGCGTCCGGGCCGTCGCGCTCGACGTGGTCGACCCCGACGCCGCGCGGGCCGCGGTCCAGACCGCGGTCGACGCCTTCGGCCGCCTCGACGTCCTCGTCAACAACGCGGGCTACGCGGACCTCGCCGCGATCGAGGACGTCACGCTCGACGCGTTCCGCGCGCAGATCGACACCAACCTGCTCGGCGTCGTCAACGTCACCAAGGCGGCGCTGCCGGTCATGCGCGAGCAGGGCGCGGGCCACGTCATCCAGGTCTCGTCGGTCGGCGGCCGGATGGCGACGCCCGGCCTCGGCGCCTACCAGGCGGCGAAGTGGGCGGTCGGCGGCCTGTCGGAGGTGCTGGCCGCCGAGGTCGCGCCGCTGGGCATCAAGGTCACGGTCCTGGAGCCGGGCGGGATGCGCACCGACTGGGCCGGCTCGTCGATGGCGATCCCGCCGATCTCCGAGCCCTACGCGCCAACCGTCGGCGCGAGCGCCGAGCGCATGACCGGCTTCGCGACGGCCGCGGTGGGCGACCCGGCGAAGGTCGCCCAGCTCGTCCTCCGCGTCGCGGACCTCGACGAGCCGCCGCTGCGCCTGCTCGTGGGATCCGACGCCTACAACTACGGCCGCGCCGCCTGGCAGGCGCGGATCGAGGACGACGCGCGCTGGGCGTCGCTGTCGACCTCGACCGACCGCGACGACGCGACCACCGCCGAGCGCGATCCCCTCAGCCGGGCGTAGCCGGCCTCAGCGCGCCTCGCGCACGACCTCGCGCGCCGGCTTGTCGTCACGCAGCCCCAGGAACTTGGGGTGACGCAGCCGGCCCGCGGAGGTCCACTCGCTGAAGCCGACCTCCGCGACGAGCTCCGGCCGGACCCAGACCGCCGTGCGCTCGCGGACCTGCTCAGGCTGCGCGAACGGCGGCGCGTCGACGCGCAGCTCACGCAGCCGCTCGCCCAGGGACGCGAGCGTCGCCTCGTCGAACCCCGTGCCGACCTTGCCGGCGTAGCGCAGCGCGCCGTCGTCGTCGTAGTACCCCAACAACAGCGCGCCGAAGTCGGTCCGCGACCCCTTCGGCGCGGTGTAGCCGCCGACGACGAGCTCCTGGCCCTGCTCGCACTTGAGCTTCAGCCAGTCGCGTGAGCGCTTGGGCGTGTAGCGGCTGTCGGCGCGCTTGGCGACCAGCCCCTCCCAGCCCTTCCGGCACGCCTCGGCGAACAGCCGCTCGCCGTCCCGGTTGCGGTGGGTCGAGAACCGCAGCGACTTGTCGTCGAACCTGAGCTGGTCGCGCAGCAGGCGCTTGCGCGTCCGCAGCGGCAGGTCGCGGACGTCGCAGCCCTCCAGCCACGTCACGTCGAAGATGTAGAAGAACACCGGCACCGGCTCGATCCCGCGGCGCGAGAGCTTGGCGAACGACGTCTGCGCGCCGTCGAACGCCACGACCTCGCCGTCGACCGCGAACCGCCGCTGCGGCTGGGCCTCGAGCGCGGCCGCGATCTCCGGGTAGCGCCCGTTCAACGACAGGTCGTTGCGCGACAGCAGCGTCACGGGCCCGCCGTCCCGGACCGCGACGCAGCGCACGCCGTCCAGCTTGCGCTCGAAGATCCACCGGTCGTCGGTGAACGGCTCGCCGGTGAGCACCGCCTTCATCACGTCCGCCCGCCGCGGCGCCGGCGCGGGGCGCAGCAGGGCGCGCTCCTCGTCGGTGAGGCCGTCGAAGGGCGACGCGGTCGCGGGCGGCGAGGCCATGGCGACCCGATCGTATGCCTGCTAGCCCCCGAAGCGCGAGCGCAGCGCCAGGACGTTGGCCACGTAGCGGCGCGTCTCCGGCAGCATCCCGATGCGCCGGACCGAGCCGAGGCCCTGGTAGTAGGCGGCCACCGCGGTCGTCGGGTCGCCGCCGCTGTCGCGCAGCAGGCGGGCCAGCAGGAGCGAGCCGGCGCGGACGTTGTCGGCCGCCGAGTTCGGGTCCAGGGGGCCGGAGCCGAGCTGGTTCTGGATGTAGCTCCACGTGCTGGGGATGACCTGCATGATCCCGCGCGCGTTGGCGACGCTGACCATCGCGTTGTTGAAGCCGGACTCCTGCCAGGCGATCGCGGTCGCCAGCGAGGCGGGCGCGCCGTTGGCGCCGGCGATCGAGCCGATCTGCGCCGCGCTCAGCCGGCCGGGCGCGCCGGTCGCGGCGCCCTGGGTGGGGACGGCGGCGGCGGGCGCGGCGCCGGGCGTGGTCGTGGTGGCGGTCACCGGCACGCTGGTCGCCGGCGCGGCGGCGGGGATCCGCAGGTGCGTCCCGGCAATCACGAAGCTGTTGGGCGAGAGCCCGTTGGCGGAGGCCAGCGACGCCGGCGTGATGCCGTTGGCCGCGGCGATCCCGGTCAGCGTGTCGCCGGGGACGACGAAGTGCCCGCCCCCGGCGCCGCCGCTCGACGTCGCGGTCGTGACCGCGCCCGCGGTGGTGGTCGTCGGCGACGTGCTCGGCCGCGCGCCGTTGGGCAGCCGCAGCGAGGTCCCGGCGACGAGCGTCCCCTCGGGGCTCATGCCGTTGGCGGCCGCCAGCGCGCCGAGGCTGACGCCGTGCTCGGCGGCGATCGCGCTGAGCGAGTCGCCGAGCCGGACGCGGTAGCCGCTCAGCGGCGCGGGGACGGCGGCGGTCGCGACCGGCGCGGCGGGCGCGGTCCCCGGGGCCGGGATCGTGAGCGTCTTACCCTCGATCACGAACGCGTCGGCCGGCAGCCCGTTGGCCGCGGCCAGCTGCGCGGGCGAGAGCCCGTTGGCCGCCGCGATGCCCGACAGCGTCTCCCCGGTCACGATCAGGTGCGACGCGGCGCTCGCGGCGCTGGGCGCGGCCAACGACAACAGCAGCAGGGCGGGGAGGACCGGCAGGCGGAAACGCATGTCCATCACCTTGCCTTGATCGCCGCGCGGGTGAACGCGGCGCGCGGGATTACGTCCCCTTGCAGCATGTTGTGCAACAACTTGTCAGCGCCCGGACCGACATCCAGCACTACGCCGGATCCCGGGTGAACGCGGGGGTCCGCGGCGGGCTAGTTGTCGTCGAGGGAGCCGGAGCCGGAGCCGCCGTCGGAACCGCCGGACGAGCCGGAGCCGCCCGAGGAGCCGGAGCCGCCGGAGTCGTCGGAGCCGCCGCCGGCCGGCGGAGGCGCCGTCGGCGTGGTCACCGCGGGCGGCTGCGGTTGGCTGGCGCCCGGCTCGGAGCCGGAGCCGGAGTTCGACCCGTCGTCGCCGCCGGAGCGGTCGTCGCCGCTGCCGCTGTTGTCGCCGCGCCCGCTGCCGGACGTCCCGGACGATTGGCTGTCGTCCTTGCCCGAGTGGCGCTCGACCTTGGTGGTGGTCTTGCCGGAGCCCGAGTTGTCGCTGCCGCTGCCGTTGCCGTCGTCCTGGCCGCGGCCCCGGCCGGCGTTGTCGTCGCCGGGCTCGACCACGCCCGGCGCGCGGCCGCTCTTGCCGCTGTCACGCCCGCCGTCGCCGTCGTCGTCCTTGCCGCCCGACGAGCCGCGCCCCGACGACGAGCCCCCGCCGCGCCCCCGGTGCGAGCCCGAGTCCGACGGCTTCCGCGGGCGGGCGGCGGTGACGGTGGTCGTCGTCACCGCCGCCGGGACCGCGGCGGCCGTCGTCCCTGCGGCCGGCGCGCTCACCGGCGCCGCCGCGGCGTGCTTCTCCTCCGCGGCCGCGTCCGCTGCCCGCGCCGGGCCCGAGCCCCCATCCCGATGGTGGACGACATGGTGGGTCCCGACCGTCGCGCCCCCGACCAGGGCGCCGGTCGCCACGATGCCGGCCGTGAACTTCGTCAGCGTCGCGCCGATCCCGGCGCCCGCGGCGGCCTCGCCCCAGCCGGCGCCCCCGCCGCCGGCCGCCGCCAGCTCCGCGATCCGGGCGATCAGCGGGTACGGCGTGATCGCGGTCACCGCGGCGCGCATCGCGACCCGCGCGCGCATCAGGTGCTGGCGCGCGGAGCCCTTCGTGACGCCCAGCGCCTCGGCGATCTCCTCGTGCGACCGGCCCTCGAGCTCGCGCAGCACGAGCGCGGCGCGCTGGCGCTCCGGCAGCGCGGCGAGCGCCGCGACCGTCGCCTGGAACTGCTCGGTCTTCTCGAACTGCGCCGCGGGGCCGTCGGCGACCAGGGGGCCGTCGGCGCGGGCGCCGGCGGCCGCGTCGAGCGACACGTCGTCGCGGACGCCGCGCAGCGTGTTCAGCGACACGTTGTGAGCGATGCGGTAGAGCCAGGAACGCAAGTGGCGTACCTCGTCGGTCCTCAGGAGGGCGTCGTGGGCGTTGATGAGCGTCTGCTGCACCGCGTCGTCGGCGCGGCTGGCCCCGACGATGCCCGCGCAGTAGCGGGTCAGCGCCGGCCGGTAGCGCACGACGATCGCGTCGAACGCGTTCTCGTGGCCGGCACGTGCCAGCTCGGCGAGCCGCTCGTCGCTCTGCAGACGCAGCAGCGACGCGCCCGCCGCACGGGCGGGGTGGCGCAGCGGGGATGGACTCATCGCTTCACTGACCCACAGCCTCCGGGGGGAATCCGTCGATGCTACCCGCCCCGCCGCCGGTCCAGGGGTCCGCACCCGGGCCGGCGACAGGACGGTTCGCGGCCGCGCTACTTGAGGATCACGACCTTCTTCCAGGTGGCGTCCCCGTCGAGCAGCGACAGCTTGGCGTAGGCGACCTTCGCCCCGGCGACCAGCGCGGTGGTGTCGCAGGAGCGGTTGTCGTTGTGGTCGGCCGGGCCGTTGTCGTCGTTGGCGTCGTGGTTGGGCGCGTCGTCGTCGCCCTGGCCGTTGTCGTCGTTGACGTCGTGGTTGGGCCCGTCGTCGTTGCCGTTGCCGTGGCGCGCCGTGGTGGCCGTGGTCGGCGGGGTGGCCGTCGTCGGCGGGGTCGCCGTGGTCGGCGGCGTCGGCGGGGCCGGCCGGGCCTTGAGGCACGTCACGATGGTCTTGTCGCTGACCGTCGCGGCGAACGTCTTGCCGCTGGTCGTCGTCAGCGTGAGCGTGTTATCGGCGAAGGAGGCGACCGTCGCGGTCGGCGCGCCGGGGGCGACCGTCCGGACCTGAGCCTTCTTGCCGTGATGCTTGTGGTGATGATGGCCGTGACCACCGTGGGCGAGGGCCGTCGCGGGGACCGCCATGAGGGACAGCGCGGCGGCGGCGCCGGCGATCTTCGTCGTGGTGAACATGCGGCCATGACACGGCCGGCGCGCGAAGATCACACCCGGATGTCCGGCCAGCCGCGGCCGATCCGGCCGCGACGACCGGTACGGTGGACCGTTCAATGGCTTTGGAACCGTCCGTCGTCACCGTCACGGGCCCGGATCGCGCGGCCCTGCTGACGGATCTGACGCTGCGCTTCGGGCACATCGAGCTGGTCAGCGAGCGCGAGATCGTCCTGCCCGGCGGCGGCCGCGGCCACGAGCTGACCGTGCGCCACCGCCCGTTCACGTCTGAGCTCGGGGGCGTGGTCCCGCCGCCGCCCGCGCCGGTCGCGGTCGCCCCGCCGGTCGTGGTCGCCGCGCCCGAGCCGGAGCCCTCGCACGCCGAGGTCGTCGAGCCCCCGCTGCCCGCCGCGCCCCCCGAGCCGCCGGCGCCGCTCGCGCCCGCGCCCGAGCCCGAGCCCTCCTACGAGGCCGAGCGCGCCCTGGTCGACGCCCGCGAGCAGGCCGAGGCGCTGCTCAACGAGGCGCGCCTCCAGGCCCAGCAGGCCCTCGACCAGGGCCGCGCCGACGCCGAGCAGCTGCGCGCCGACGCCCGCGACGAGGCCGAGCGCGCCGCCGTCAACGCCCGCCAGGACCTCGAAGAGGCCGTCGCCGCCGCGCGCGCCGAGGCCGCCGAGGAGCTGGCCACCGCCCGCTCCGAGTACGAGCGCCGCTCGCAGGAGCAGGCCGCCGGCGAGGAGCAGCGCATCCAGCAGGCCGTCGCCGCGCGCGTCCGCGAGATGGACAACGACGTCGACGGCAAGCGCGTCGCCGCCGAGCACGAGGCGCGCCGCATCGTCCAGGCCGCCCACGAGGAGACGGTCCGGATCAAGCAGGGCGCCGAGAAGGAGCTGCAGGACGCCAGGGTCGAGGCCCGCCAGATCACGCGCGAGGCGCGGGAGCAGGCCGACGCGCTGCTGCGCGAGGCCCGCGCCCAGGCCGAGCTGGCCGGCGTCGAGTCCAAGGCGCTGGGCGAGGCGGTCCGCGATGCGCAGCACCGCCTGCGCGAGCTGAGCGGCCAGATCACCCAGCAGCTGCAGGCCGCGCAGAAGGACCTCAGCGACCGCACCTCGCTCCACAGCGTCCAGGCGCGCCTGCGCGCCCAGGGCCAGGAGGGCTCGGCGACGGAGGTCGCCGACCACCTGTCGCGGATCCTGCGCGGAGGCGGGTCGCAGGAGGAGGAGTGACGCCGCCGACCCGCGCCCAGCTGCGCCTCTGGTGGCAGAAGTGGCGCTGGTACGAGCGCAACGCGCTCCCGCACAACCGCGCCCGGATCCACTACGAGCTGGCCAAGCGCGAGGCGTTCGCGCGCTGGCCGATCCACGGCGAGGTGCTGGAGATGCTCCGCGAGGACCGTCTGCAGCTCGGCCCGCACGTGCTCTTCGAGCCCAACGTCTGGCTCACCGGCCCCGCGCCCGCCCGGATCGTGATCGGCGGCGGCACGTTCCTCAACATGGGGGTGATGGTCGCCGCGGTCGAGCTGGTCGAGATCGGCGAGCACTGCATGTTCGCCAACGGCGCGTTCGTCACCGACGCCAACCACCGCTTCGACGACCCGTTCACGCCCGTGCCGTGGCAGGGCTTCACGACCAAGGGCCCGACCCGGATCGGCGACAACGTCTGGTGCGGCGCCAACGTCGTGGTCACGTCGGGCGTGACGATCGGCGAGCGCTGCGTGATCGGCGCCAACAGCGTCGTGACCACCGACCTGCCGGCGTTCTCGATCGCCGCCGGTTCGCCCGCGCGAGTCCTTCGCACGATCGCAGGCGGGGGTCCCGGGGGCAGCAGCCCTTCCCCGGTCAGTCCTTAGAGAGCATG
>DATDMD010000265.1:0-18231 GCA_036518975.1 Baekduia sp. | reverse complement strand
GGTCGCCGAGACCGGGCGCAGCGACCCGGCGGGCTGGCCGCCGAGGGACCCGGCGCCCGCCCCGGCGGCGGCCTGAAGGCCTACAGGTCGAGGACCAGCCGCGGGCCCTGCGCGCGCGAGCAGCAGATCATGATGACGTCGCCCGACGCCTGCTCGGCGGCGCTCAGCACGGAGTCGCGATGGTCCGGGACGCCTTCGACCACGACCGTCTCGCACGTCCCGCACGTGCCCTCGCGGCACGACGTGACGATGTCGACGCCGGCGGCCTCCAGCGCGTCGGCGATCGTCTCGTCGGGGCCGACGGCGACGGTCACGCCGCTCTGCTCGAGGACGACCTCGAACGCGGTGGCGGCGCCGTCCAGCGCGCCCTCCTTGGGCGCGAAGCGCTCCAGGTGCAGCGCGTCGCCGGGCCAGCGGGCGGCGCGCTCCTCGACGGCCTGCAGCAGCGGCTCGGGGCCGCAGCAGTAGATCGCGGTGCCGTCGGCCGGCGTCCCGAGGAAGGCGTCGAGGTCGAGCAGCCCGTGCTCGTCCTGGGGCCACAGCGTCACGTGGCCGCCGAGCGCGGCGAGCTCGGCGACGAAGGCCATCGACGCGCGCCGGCGGCCGCCGTAGAGCAGCTCCCACGGGCGCCCCTCCGCGGCCAGGCGGGCGACCATCGGCAGGATCGGCGTGATCCCGATGCCGCCCGCGACGAAGCGGTAGGCGTCGGCCTCGACGAGCGCGAAGTGGTTGCGCGGGCCGCGGGCCACGAGCCGGTCGCCGGCGGCAACGGAGGTGTGGACGAACGCCGAGCCGCCGCGGCTCTCGGGCTCGCGCAGGACGGCGATCCGCCAGTCGCGCTCGGCCGGCGCGCCGCACAGCGAGTACTGGCGCTCCAGGCCGTCGCTGAGGACCAGGTCGAGGTGCGCGCCCGGCTCCCAGGCGGGGAGCGGCGCGCCGCGCGCCGCGCCGAGGCGCAGCGACACCACGCCGTCGGCCTCGTGGTCCACCGCCAGGACCTCGACCTCGATCTCCTCCAACGCCGCCTCGTCCACCGTCATCGGCCACGACGGTACCCGCGCCGCCGACGGTCGTCAACGATGATGTTGAAACGCGTCTCGCGATGCGCTAGAAATGGCCGATGTCCGACCTGCAAGTGGCCGCGCCGGCAGGGTCTGCCCGGCGCGTGGCCGTCAAACGGATCGATTGCGACGTGCACCTCACGCCGTTGCCCGCGTCCCTCGTCGAGTTCATGCCGTCCGACGTGCTCGACAGCGTCATGCGCAAGGACCTGCGGCGCCTGATCCCGCGCTCGTGCTACCTGCTCCTCGGCGAGGGCCTGCGCGAGGACGCGTGGGGCCCGGACGGCGAGGTGCCCGGCACGCACAAGGAGACCGTCAAGCGCCAGCTCTGGGGCGAGGCGAAGATGGACTTCGGCTTCATGACCCCGCTGGTGGGCGTCGGCGCCGACCCGGCCGTGAACCTCGCGATCATGCGCGGGCTCAACACTTGGCAGGCCGAGACCTGGCTCAACGAGGACGACCCGCGCTTCTTCGGCTCGATCTGCGTCCCCGTCGACAACGTCCCGGGCGCGATCGCCGAGATCGAGCACTGGGCCGGCCACGACGGCTTCCGCCAGGTGCTGATCCAGCCCGACGGCGACCGTCCGTTCGGGCATCCCCAGTACTTCCCGCTCTGGGAGGCCGCGGCGCGCCACCGCCTGCCCGTCGCGATGCACTTCAACGAGAGCAACCGGCTGCAGATGGGCATCACGCCGACCGGCCGCTTCACCACCTACTTCGAGTACCACGCGATCTCGCACCCGCTGGAGTACGCGGCGCACCTGACGAGCTGGATCACCGCCGGCACGTTCAGCCGCCTGCCGGACTTCAAGGTCGTCTTCGTCGAGGGCGGCTTCCTCTGGCACCGGCCGCTGATCGCGCGCATGAACCGCCAGTGGGAGGCCAAGAGCGGGTTCCTGCCCGACGCCGCCAAGAGCCCGCTGGACTGCCTGCGCGACCACGTGCGCTTCTCCAGCCAGCCCATGGAGAGCGCGGTCCGGCCGAAGGAGCTGGCCGCCTACCTGCGCGCGGCCGAGGCCGACCGGCTGCTGATGTTCGCGACCGACTACCCGCACTACGACTTCGACGACCCCGACGTGGCGCTGCCGCCGACGATCGACGACGCGCTGCGCAGCCGCATCATGAGCGAGAACGCGCGCGAGTTCTACGACCTGCCCGCGACGCGGCCGGCCGGCCCCTACGACGAGGTCGACGCGTGATGGTCGTCGACGCGGCGGTCCACCCGTCGATCGCGACCGACGAGTACCTGCGACGCATCCCCGGCCCGTGGCGCGACCATGTCATGGGCCTGCCGACGCCGCTCGGCCGCCTCTGGGAGTCGCCGATCGACGAGGTGCCCGACCTCGCGGCGGCCGGCGATCCGGAGCGCGTCGCCGAGGCGGTCTTCGCCGCCGGCGACGTCGACGCGGCGATCCTGACGCCGCTGACGCGCGGCATCCTGCCCAACCGCCTGCACGCCTCGATCGTCGCCAGCGTGACGAACGAGTGGCTGCGCGAGGTGTTCCTCGACAGCCCGGCGGGCGAGCGCTTCTACGGCTCGATCCGCGTCGCGCCGACCGACGTCGAGGGCGCGGTCCGCGAGATCGAGCGCTGGGCCGGCGACCCGCGCTTCGTGCAGGTCGCGGTGTCGCTGCGGGCCTTCGCGCACTACGGCGAGGAGCAGTACCTGCCGATCTGGGAGGCCGCGTGCGCGCACGGCCTGCCGATCTACGTGCAGGACGACCTCGCCAACGCCGCCGAGATGTGGCACTCGGTCGCCGGCCCGCCCGGGCACTGGGCCGAGGCCGACACGCTGCGCGCGCTCAACAGCATCGTCCACCTGGCCAGCACCATGGGCAGCGGCCTGTACCAGCGCCTGCCCGGCCTGCGCTTCGTCTTCGGCGACGGCGGGCTGGACCTCGCGCCGGCGCTGCTGTGGCGGCTGAACAACGACTGGCGCGCCGGCCGCGGCGAGGTGCCGTGGATCGAGGAGCTGCCGAGCACGCTCGTGCAGCGCTACGCGCGGTTCGTGTGCTCGCAGACCGACGGGCGGCCGGACGGCGAGACGCTCGACCCCGAGCTCGCGCGCATCGGCCAGCCCGAGACGTTCGCGATCTACGGCAGCCACCACCCGCACTGGGACGGCGCGACGCGCGCCGAGGCCGTCGAAGGCCTCGACGAGGAGGGCGCGGCGCGGGTGCTGGCCGGCAACGTCCTGGACGTGACCCCGCGGCTGGCCGCCGCGCTCGGCGTGGAGGCCGCGGCGTGAGCCGCTTCGTCGTGGGCCCGGCGCGCGAGATCCCGCCGGGCTCCGTGCGCGTCGTGCATCCCGAGTCCGAGCAGGCCGGGATCGGCGTCTTCAACGTGGGTGGCGAGTTCTACGCCCTGCGCAACCACTGCCCGCACATGGGCGCGCCGCTGTGCAGCGGCTCGATCAAGGGCGCGGGGATGGCCAAGGCGCGACCGTCCGGGGCGTTCGAGGTCGAGTGGGCGCGCGAGGGCGAGATCATCAGCTGCCCCTGGCACCACTGGGAGTTCGAGATCAAGAGCGGCCGGACGATCTTCCCCTCCAAGAGCCGCGTGCGGCGCTACGACGTCGCGCTCGAGGAGCCCGAGCCCGGCAGCGCGCTCGAGGAGCGCCTGAAGCGCGGCGTCGAGACCGTGCCGGTGGTCGTCGAGGACGACGCCACGGTCGTGCTGCTGCTGGGCGGGGCGGCATGAGCGGCGACGTCCAGCTGCCCGACGCCGAGGCCGTCCCCGACTACGCCGCCATGGGCCGGCTCGACGGCCGCGGCGTCCTGGTCGCCGGCGCGGGCGCCGGCATCGGCCGCCAGACCGCGCACGCGCTGGCCGCCGTCGGCGCGCGCGTCGGCTGCATCGACCTCACCGAGGAGCTCGCCGCCGGCGTGGCGGCGGAGGTCGGCGGCGCGGCGCTCGTCGGCGACATCACCGACGAGGCCGAGCTGACGCGGATCCTCGCGAGCGCCCGCGAGCAGGTGGGCCCGGTGAACGGCATCGTCGACATCGTCGGGGGCGCCCGCTTCGTCAACATCATGGACTCGACGCTGGCCGACTGGGAGCAGTCCCAGCACATCAACCTGCGGCACGCGCTGCTGCTCGCCCGCCTGGGCTCCCGGCTGATGGCCGACGACGGCGGCGGCTCGTTGGTGTACATCTCGTCCTACGACGGGATGTCGGGCTCGGCGCACCACGCCTTCTACGGCATGGCGAAGGCCGCGCTGCTGTCGCTGGTGCGCAGCGCCGCGGTCGAGCAGGGCGAGCTCGGCGTGCGCGTCAACGCGATCTCGCCGGGCATCGTCTGGACGCCGCGCATGGGCGGCGTGATCGGCGACGACTACCCGCACTGGGCCGGCCTCGGCCCGCTCGGCCGGACGGCGCTGCCCAGCGACGTGGCCGCCGCGGCGCTGTTCCTCGTGTCCGACCTGTCGGCGTACGTCACCGGGCAGAACCTGCTGCTCGACGGCGGCGTCGACGTGGTCTCGCCGTACCCGATCGGCGACCTGTACCGGAAGGCCAACGCGGCCGCCCGCTGAACGCGACCCTGGAGGAGACCGACGTGAAGCTCGGACTGTTCTACCTGTTGGAGTGCCCCGACCACGACTACCGGCGCGCGTTCGACGAGCTGCTCGAGCAGGCCGTCTACGCGGAGCAGATGGGCTTCGACACGATCTGGCTCGGCGAGCACCACGGCTCCGACTACGGGTCGATGCCGGCGCCGGCCGTGGTCGCGGCGGCGATCGCCCAGCGCACCAGCCGGATCCGCATCGGCTGCGCGGTCACGAACATCACCTTCCGCCACCCGACGACGGTGGCCGAGGACTGGGCCGTGGTCGACAACCTCAGCGACGGCCGCGTGCGCTGCGGCGTGGGACGCGGCTACCAGCCGCGCGAGTTCCGCGCGTTCGGCCTCGAGGACCAGATGGAGAACAGCCGCGAGATGTTCTTCGAGGCCCTGGAGTGCATCACGGGGCTGTGGTCCAACGAGCGCTTCTCCTACCACGGCAAGTACTACAGGATCGACGACCACGAGCTGCGGCCGACGATGGTGCAGAAGGACCCGGAGATCTTCATCGCGGCGGTGAGCCCGCAGACCTTCGGCCTGGTCGCCGAGCGCGGCTACAACGTGCTGATGAACCCGTCGCTGTCGACGATGCCCGAGCTCGTCCAGTTCACCATCGACAACAAGCGGACGCTGATCGAGGCCGGTCGCGACCCGGCGACGCTCAACTTCCCGCTGAGCTGGTTCTTCCACCTCGGCGAGACCGAGGAGCAGGCCTTCGACCGCGCGGTGCCCTACTTCAACTGGTACTTCGAGGAGGCCATGAAGCACGTGCCGCAGGGCGCCAAGGTGCCCAAGGGCTACGAGGCGTTCGCGCAGATGGTGGAGATCGCCAAGACCAGCGGCGGCCTCACGCTCGACGACCTCCGCGCCGGCGGCATCCTGTTCATCGGCTCGCCCGACCAGGCCATCGAGGAGGTCACGCGCCTGCACGACGAGATGGGCCTGCACGAGCTGACGACGTGGCAGCGCGTCGGCGGCATGCCCCACGAGGTCGTCATGGACTCGATCCGGCTGACGGGCGAACGGGTCATCCCGGCGCTCGCCGGCCTCGAGCCCACGCTGCCGCGGGCGCTGCGGACCCCGATGAAGACCAAGCTCGACTGCCCGTGCGGCGTGCACATCACCGGCCAGGACGAGGACGCGCTGGTCGACAACGTCCGGGCGCACCTGGCCAAGGAGCACCCCGAGCACGACTACTCCCGTGACGAGATCCTCATGGTCGCGCGCGCCTGATGCGCTTCGGGGTCCTCAACATCAGCCACAACCGCGCCGGCGCAGACCCGGCCGTGGCGCTGCGGGACTGGGTCGACGTCGCGCTCGAGGTCGAGCGCCTGGGGTTCTGGTCGGTATGGACGACCGAGCACCACTTCGCCAGCGACACGGGCTACCGGCCCTTCGGCGTCGACCCCGACGAGTACACGACGGTCGACTACGACATGTCGCCCGATGCGTTGACGCTCCTGGCCTACGCGGCGGCACGGACGTCGACGATCCGGCTGGCGACCGGCGTCACGGTCCTGCACTGGGACCACCCGCTGAAGGTGGCCGAGCGCGCCGCGATGCTCGACGTCCTCAGCGGCGGGCGGCTGGAGCTCGGCGTCGGCCGCGGGCTCGGCGCGCGCGAGGCGCAGGCCTTCGCGGTCCCGGTGGACGCTGACGAGAACCGCCGCCGCTACGAGGAGGCGGTGGAGATCCTGCAGCTCGCCTGGAGCGGCGAGCGCTTCTCCTACGACGGTGAGTTCTTCTCCGTGCCGCCGGTGACGATGACGCCGAACCCGGGCCGCCCGGCGCCGATCTTCGTCGGCAGCGGCAGCCTGGACAGCGCCGCCTACGCCGGCGCGCGCGGGCTGCCCTACGCGACGATCACCTGGCCGCTGCTGACGCTGGCCAAGTACCGCGAGAAGCTCGACCACTACCGCGCCACGGCGGTCGCCGCGGGGCACGACGTCAGCGACCAGCCGCTTCCGCACTTCTTCTACATGTACTGCGGGGAGTCCGACGCGGAGGCATCCGAGGTGGGCTTCCACCGCATGCAGCAGCTCCAGTACATCCTCGAGAACCACTACGAGCTCAAGCGCCAGGGCGCGGCGCAGATGGCGCGCCTGGGCATGGGCGCCGACCAGGACGACGCCGAGGTCGTCGCGCGGCTGGCGCGCTTCCCGGTCGAGCACCACCTGATCGGCTCGGCCGACACGATCGCCGAGCGCGTGCGCGCGCTCGAAGACGAGTTGGACCTCAACTACTGCGTGGCGATCACGGGCTTCGGCGCGATGCCCAAGGAGCAGAGCCTGGCGTCGCTGCGACGCTTCGGCGAGCACGTCCTGCCGCGCTTCGCCGCGACGCCCGTGGCCTGAGGACAGCCAAGAAATCAACTGAGGTGTTGACAATGGTCGGCCGACCGGGTTACGGTCGCTCGCATGCCTCCCGCCACCGCCGAGCGCCATCGCAGGGTGCCTCGGAACAGCCCGCCGGCGGTCTTCGCCCGGCGCACCAAGGAGCGGATCGTCGCGTGGCTCGATCCGCGGCTGGCGCCGCTGACCACGAAGCTCGCCTTCGCGATGTTCACCGGCAACAAGTACGCCTGGCTGCGACGGCTGCCGTCGCTGCCGCGCTGGGTCGGTGGCTGGGCGGTCGCGCCGGTCTGGCGCGGCGGCGCCTCGCCGACACCGCCCAAGTTGCAGTCCTACGTCGGGACGGTCGTCGACCCCGAGGGCGAGCGGCGCGCCTACGAGGAGCGCCCGCTGCACAGCTTCACGCGCACGCACGCCGAGGCGGTCATGTGGGCGCTGGAGCGCGCGTGGCCGTGGATGCTGCTCACCTACCCGCGCTTCGTCGGCGCGCTGCGCGAGCTGAGCCGGGCGGAGGAGGTGCTGCCCGCGGCCGAGCCGTTGCTGACCGATCCCGCCGAGCTGGCCCAGCTGGTCCAGGACGAGGCCAGGCGGATCGGGATGAGCGACGTCGGCTTCGCGCCGGCCGACCCCAAGTACACGTTCGGCGAGTACGCGACGCCCGATCCCGGCGACACGATCGTCGTCTGCGTGATGGAGCAGGACTGGGCGGCGACGCAGACGGCGCCGAGCTCGAAGGCTGAGCGCGCCGCGTTCCGCAGCTACGGCGAGCTGTTCCCGAAGGTCGCGCAGCTCGTGGCGTTCCTGAAGGGGTTGGGCTACGAGACCCGCAGCAACGACCCGTTCTCGCTGGAGGGCATCGCCATCCACTACGGCGTGCAGGCCGGCATGGGGCAGCTCGGGCTCAACGGCCAGCTGCTGACCCGCGTCTCGGGCTCGCGCTCGCGGCTGGCGCTGATCACCACCAAGGCGCCGATCCGGCACGGCGAGCCGACCGACCATGGCATCCCGAAGATCTGCGACGAGTGCCAGCTGTGCGTGCGCCGCTGCCCCCCGGGCGCGATCCCGAAGGCGCGCCACGACAAGCGCGGGGTGCTGAAGGCGGCGATCAAGCCGGAGCGCTGCTTCCCGATCCTGGCGCAGACGCACGGCTGCGCGGTGTGCATCAAGGTCTGCCCGATCCAGCGCTATGGCCTGGACGCGGTCAAGGACCACTACTTGGAGACCGGCGCGATCCTCGGCAAGGGCTCGCGCGAGCTCGAGACCTACGTGTGGCCGCTCGACGGGCGCGCCTACGGACCGGGGGAGAAGCCCAAGATGTCCGCCGACCTGATCAACCCGCCCACGTGGCCGTTCGACAAGGACGCCTACCGGCCGCTGCCCGGCGAGGAGGGCGCGCAGCCCGCGCCGGCCGGCGTCGCCTGGGCGGGCGGCGCGCAGGAGGCCGGCCATGGGGCGTGAGGGGCCGGGCACGTTCACGCCCGGGAGCTGGACGGCGCCGGAATACGAGGTCGACGCCGACGGCAAGGTGGTGGGCTACGTCAACGAGCGCCAGCCCAACAACTGGGGGCGCTGGGGCCCGCTCGACGAGCGCGGGACGGCCAACTTCATCACCCCGGAGATCGTGCGGGCCGCCGCCGGGCTGATCCGCGAGGGCCGGGTCATCAGCTGCGCGGTGCCGCTCGACGACCAGGGGCCGCTGCACCCGACGCGCAAGGGCGTGTCGCACTGGCACAGCGTCTCGGGCGCCGACCTGATCGTCGGCTCGCCGCTCAACGCGGCGATGCCGGGGCTCCAGGCGACCGACGACTACATCACGATGCCGCTGCAGGGCTCGACGCAGTGGGACGGCCTGGCGCACATCGCGCGCGAGGACACGCTCTACAACGGCTTCTGGCTGGGCAACGTGGAGCAGGTCGCGGGCGCGCGGCGCTGCTCGATCCACCAGCTGAGCAGAACGCTCTGCGGCCGCGGGGTGCTGCTGGACATGGCGCGCCACCACGGCGTCGACCGGCTGCAGCCCGGCCATGCGATCACCAGCGCCGAGCTGGACGCCTGCGCCGAGGCCCAGGGCGTCGAGGTCCGGACCGGCGACCTCCTGGTGCTGCGCACCGGCCACGTGCCCTGGTGGTACGAGCTGACCGACAAGATGGAGTTCTTCGCGTCGGGCGCCCCGGGGATCTCGATGGAGACCGTGGAGTGGATCCACGGCAAGGAGATCGCGGCGATCGCGGTGGACAACGTCGCGGTCGAGGTCGAGCCCCACGAGGAGCCCTTCGAGCACGTGATGCCGGTCCACTCGCGGCTGATCCGCGACCTCGGCCTGACGCTCGGCGAGGTGTGGCACCTCGAGGAGCTGGCGGACGCGTGCGCGGCCGACGGGCGCTACGAGTTCTTCCTCGCCGCACAGCCGCTGAACGTGACCAACGCGTCGGGGACGCCGATCAACCCGGTGGCCATCAAGTAGGCCGGCGGGGCGGGCGCGAGTCTCAGTCAACAAATACGTTGACTTCGCCCGGCGCTCGTTCTACAGTCGGCCGGCGGCGACCGCCGACGGCCGGTCGTCATCGGGGTCGTTGATTCTCCGTCGAACGAGGAGCAGGTACACGCATGTCGGACGTCATTCTCTTCGCGCTGCTCGGAGCCGGGACCGGCGCGCTCTACTCGCTCGCCGCGTTCGGCATCGTGCTGACGTACCGGGCGTCGAACGTCGTGAACTTCGCGAGCGGCGCCGTCGGCATGATCGGCACGTTCGTGTTCTGGGAGCTGCGCGAGCAGTCGTCCTGGCCGGCGGTCCCGGCGGCGATCGTCGGCGTGCTCGTAGCGACGTTCCTCGGCTGGCTGATCAACGCGGCGCTGATGCGCCCGCTGCGCGACGCGAGCAACCTCACGCGCCTGGTCGCCACGCTCGCGACGCTCGTCTTCATCCAGGGCGTGGCCAAGCTCCACTACCCGATCGAGCAGACCTACGTGGTCCGCGACTTCCTGCCGACCAAGGCGGTGGACCTGCTCGGCGTCTCGGTCGGCTCCGACCGGCTGATCCTCATCGGCGCGGCAACGGTCATCACCGCGGTGACGTGGGGCTTCTACAAGTACACGCGGTTCGGCCTGGCGACGTCGGCGATCGCCGAGAACCGGCCGGCGCTGGCGACGCTGGGCTGGGCGCCGGAGCGCATCGCGTCGATCAACTGGGCCGTCGGCGGCGCGCTGGCCGGCCTCGCGGGCATCCTGCTGTCGCCGATCGTCGGCCTGTCGGTCGACAACGCCACCAACCTGATCGTCCCGGCCCTGGCCGCCGCGGTCATCGGCAACCTGCGGTCGTTCCCGCTCACGCTGCTCGGCGGCATGGTCATCGGCGTCCTGCAGACCGAGGCGACGCGCTACATCGACGTCTCGGGCATCGCGACCGCCGTGCCGTTCCTGGCGATCATCGCGGTCGTCGTCCTGCGTGGCCGCCGGCTGCCGCTGCGCAGCGAGGCCAACGAGCGCCTGCCGCGCGTCACCGCCGGCCACATCAACATCAGGGTGCTGCTCGGCTTCGCGGTCACGATGCTCGTGTTGATCGAGTTCGTCTTCTCGGACGTGTGGGTCGGCGCGCTGACGGTGACGCTGATCGCCGCGCTGATGCTGCTGAGCATCGTGCTCGTGACCGGCTACGCGGGTCAGGTCTCGCTCGCCCAGTGGGCGATCGCCGGCCTCGGCGCGCTCGTCACGGCCAAGCTCGTGGTCGCCGGCCTGCCGTTCTGGACCTCGATCCTGCTCGGCATGCTCGCCGGCATCCCGATCGGCGTCGTCGTCGGGCTGCCCGCGCTGCGGGCCCGCGGGATCAGCCTCGCGATCGCCACGCTCGGCCTGGGCGTGTGCGTGGACGCGCTGATCCTCCGCGGGTCGAACCTGACCGGCGGCGAGGCCGGCCTGCCGATCGGGTTCGTCAACCTGTTCGGGCTAGACCTCAACCCGGGCCTCTACCCGAAGCGCTTCGCGCTGTTCACCCTCCTCCTGGTGATCGTCGTCGGCGTCATGCTGGCCAACCTGCGCCGCGGCACGTCGGGCCGACGCATGGTCGCGATGCGCGCCAACGAGCGGGCGGCGGCGTCGCTGGGCATCGCGGTGCAGGGGACCAAGTTGATGGCGTTCTCCTACGCGGCGTGCATCGCCGCGCTTGGCGGCATCCTCAGCATCCTGCAGTTCCCGACCGCGCTGTTCAACGACTTCGGGCCGTTCGAGTCGATCCAGTACGTCTCGTCAGCCGTCATCGGCGGCGTCGGCTACCTCAGCGGCCCGGCGATCGGCGCCTCGGGGCAGTCGGGCGGCATCGTCGGCCGCCTCCTGGCCGACATCTCGCCGGGCGCCGAGAAGTACGGGCCGGTGATCTTCGCGGGGCTGACCCTCGTCGCGCTGCTGCGCGCGCCGAGCGGCCTGGTGCAGGTGACGATCGACGACGGCCGGGCGCTCGGCCGCAAGCTCGGGCTCGTCCGGACCTCGCGCGACGAGCGGCGCAAGGCGCGCATCCCCGCGGTCGTCGTCGACGAGGGCGCGGGCCGCGCGCCCGACACCGTGCTGGAGGTCGAGGGCCTGACCGTCACCTTCGGCTCGGTGACGGCGGTCGACGACATCGGCTTCACGCTGAAGTCCGGCGAGGTGCTGGGCGTGATCGGGCCCAACGGCGCGGGCAAGACGACGCTGATCGACGCGGTCACCGGCTTCACGCCGTCCAAGGCCACCACGTTGAGCCTCGACGGGCAGGACCTCCGAGCGCTCTCGGTCCGCGAGCGATCGCGCGGGGGCGTCGGCCGCTCGTTCCAGTCGCTCGAGCTGTTCGAGGACATGTCGGTCGCCGAGAACCTCCTCGTCGCCAGCGACAGCGGCGGCTGGACCAACTGGGTGCGCGACCTCGTCGCGCCGAAGACCGCGACGTTCACGCCCGGAGCGGCGTTCGCGATCAGCGAGTTCTCGCTCCAGGACGGGCTGCACGAGATGCCGTCCGAGCTGCCCTACGGGCAGCGACGGCTGCTGGCGATCGTCCGCACGATCGCCATGGGCCCTCGCGTCATCCTGCTGGACGAGCCGGCGGCCGGCCTCGACCAGCAGGAGCGCGAGGAGCTCGCGGTCGTCATCCGCCGCCTCGCCGAGGAGTGGAACATGGCGGTGCTGCTCATCGAGCACGACGTGCAGTTGGTGGCGTCGGTCTCGGATCGCATGCTGGCGCTGGACTTCGGCCGCAAGGTGATCCTCGACACGCCCGACGCGGTGCGCGCCCACCCGGCGGTCATCCGCAGCTACCTCGGCGGCGCGCCGGAGGACGACGCGGCGGAGCTCGTCGGCGCCGAGCCGGCGCCGACGACCACCTGATCCGTACTACGAGGCGACGGGCTCGGCGCCGGGCACCACCGGCGCCGGCTCGCCCTCGACCGTGTGGCGCAGCGGGGCGCTGGACGGCAGCCAGCCGTGGACGACGACGCCGCCGTCGACGTGCAGCACCTCGCCCGTGATGTAGGACGACTCGTCGCTGGCCAGGAAGACCGCGGCGTGGCCGATGTCGGCGGGGGAGCCGAACCGCGAGAGCGAGATCCGGCCCAGCAGCTGGCGGTGGCGCTCCTCGTTCTCGAGCAGCGGCTTCATCATCTCGCTCATCGTGAAGCCCGGCGCGACCGCGTTGGTGCGGATGCCGTACTGGGCGAGGTTGACGGCCAGCGCGCGGGTCATGCTGACGATCGCGCCCTTGGACGTGTGGTAGGCGGGGGCGCCGACCATCGGGCGCGACGCGCCGGTGCTCGCGACCGTGATGATCGACCCCGGCTTCTCGGCCGCGACGAGGCGGCGCGCCACGACCTGGGCGACGAGGAACGTGCCGTGGACGTTGACGTCCATCACTTTCAGGAAGGTGTCGTCGTCGATCTCCAGGAAGCCGAGCTGCCCTCCGGCGCCGGCGATCCCGGCGCTGGTGAACAGGACGTTGGGCACGCCGTAGACGCGCTCCGCGTCGGCCACCAGCGCCTCGACGCTGGCACGGTCGGTCACGTCCACGACGCGCCCGATCGCGTGTCCGCCGGCGGCCTCGATCCCGGCGGCCACCTCCTCGCTCGCCTCCGGCGACAGGTCGCCGATGACCACCTGCGCGCCCTCCGCCGCCATCGCCTCGGCCACGCCGCGGCCGATCCCTCCCGCGCCGCCGGTGACGACGGCGACCTTTCCATCCAGCCGATGCACTTGCGCTCCACTTCGTCGTGTTTGGGGTGGACGCCGACGATTCCACCTCGCCGGGCGTCCGTCAACGCTAGTGTTGCATCATCATGTCCAGCACCACGTCCGGCGACCTCTGCCCCGAACCCGTCCGCGCCGCCCTCGACCGCGCCCTGGAGCTCGGCGAGGTCGGCCTCCAGGTCGCGGCCCACCTCGACGGCGAGCTGATCGTCGACGCGTGGGCCGGCCAAGCCGACCCCGACCGCGACCGGCCCGTCGGCCCGGACACGCTGTTCCCGATCTTCTCGGTGACCAAGGCGCTCGCCACGGTGTCCGTCCACGTGCAGGCCGAGCGCGGCCTCGTCGACTACGACGCGCCGCTCGCGCGCTACTGGCCGGAGTTCGCCGCGCACGGCAAGGGCGGCGTGCGGGTGCGCGACGTGCTGACCCACCGCTCCGGCGTCCCGCACATCCCGCCGGGCACCGGCCCGGCCGAGATGGCCGACTGGGACGCGATGGCGCGGGGGATCGCGGACCTCGAGCCGCTCTACCCGCCGGGCGAGCGCAGCACCTACCAGGCGCGCAGCATGGGGTGGATGCTGGGCGAGGTCGTCCGGCGCACCGATCCCGAGGGCCGCCCGTTCTGCCGCTTCCTGCGCGAGGAGATCCTGGACCCGCTCGGCTGCACCGACACGTGGGTCGGCCTCCCCGACGAGCAGGAGCCGCGGCTGGCGGCGCTGATCGGCGCCTACGCGGGGCCGACGCCGGATGCCCTGGCGCCCGGCCGCAGCAAGGCCTATGGGTCGCTCACCGCGCCCGACATCTACGCCAGCCGGGAGCTGCGCCGCGCCTGCCTGCCGGCCAGCGGGGCGATCACGACGGCGCGCTCGGAGTCCCGGTTCTGGGCCATGCTGGCCAACGGCGGGACGCTCGACGGCGTGCCCCTGCTGAGCCCTGAGCGCGTGCGCGCGTTCCCGGAGCGGCGCGACAACCCGGAGGAGCTCGACGAGGTGCTCGGGCTCGTGCCGCTGATCGGCCGGGGCGGCTTCTGGGTCGGCGGTCCGTACCCGCTGGCCGAGGCCGGCATCGGCGACAGCCCGTCGGTGATCTGTCAGCCGGGAGCCGGCGGCTCGCTGGGCTGGGCCGACGTGGAGTCGGGCCTGGCCGTGGCCATCTGCCACAACCGCATGTTCGCCAACCACCCGGTCCGCCCGCTGGCGGAGCACCCGATGGCGGCCATCGGGGACGCGGTGCGCGAGGTCGCGGCCGCGGCGCGGGCGTCCGCCTGAGCGTCAGCGCTCGCGCGTCCGCGTCCACGCGATCACGGCACGGCGGCGCGCGATGGCCCACGCGCCGCCGCGCCGCTCGAAGCGATCGAGGTAGCGGACCCAGGCGGTGACCTGCCCGCGACACCACGGGTGGTCGGCCGGGCCGAGGTGCTCGGCCACGCAGTAGGTCTCGGCGTCGGCGCGGTCGCCGTCGACGTCCAGCGCGCAGGTGCCGAGGACGTGCATGGTCGCTTCGAGCGTCGCGGTCTCGGCGCGCAGATAGGCGAGCAGGTCGTCGACCGAGCCGCGGACGAGCCGACCGTAGTCGACGGCGGCGCCGGGGTGGAAGCACGTGCGCAGCGCGTCCCAGTCGCGGGCGTCGAGGGCGACGCAGTAGCGCGCGAGGACGCGGCCGATGGCGGGCTCGGAGAGGATCATCGATCTTGCAACACTACTGTTGACGGGAGTCGCCGAACCCGGCTACGATCGCGTGGCCATGACCTTGTTGAAGACGGAAGGGCTGTCGGCGGGCTACCACGGGGTTCCCGCCATCCGCGACCTCGACCTCGAGGTGGGCGCCGGCGAGATGGTCCTGCTCGCGGGCCCCAACGGCGCGGGCAAGTCAACGACCGTGATGACGCTGGCCGGCGCGATCAAGCCACTGGCCGGCGACGTGCTCGTCGACGACGAGGTCTGCCGGCTGCCGGTGCACCGCCGCTGCCAGCAGCACCTGGGCCTCATCACCGAGGAGCGGACGATCTTCCCGAGCCTGACGGTGATGGAGAACCTGCGCCTCGGCCAGGGCGCGCCGGAGACGTCGCTCGCCTTCTTCCCCGAGCTCGAGAAGCGCATGACCGTGAAGGCCGGCCTGCTCTCGGGCGGCGAGCAGCAGATGCTGTCGCTGGCCCGCGTGCTGGCCGCGAGCCCGAAGACGATCCTGGCCGACGAGCTGTCGCTCGGCCTCGCGCCGATCATCGTGCAGCGGCTGCTGGCCGCGCTGCGCAAGGCGGCCGACGAGGGCGCCGGCGTGCTGCTCGTCGAGCAGCACGTGCACATGGCGCTGCCGGTCGTCGACCGCGCGTACCTGATGCGCCGCGGGCGGATCGAAGGCCGCGGCACGTCGCAGGAGCTGCGCGCCGACGAGGCCGTGCTGAAGGCGCTGTATCTCTGATGCGGT
Organism: Baekduia sp.; assembly: GCA_036518975.1. GTDB lineage: Bacteria > Actinomycetota > Thermoleophilia > Solirubrobacterales > Solirubrobacteraceae > Baekduia. The sequence goes on along the minus strand of DATDMD010000265.1, from coordinate 2,632 downwards.
TCACGAGCAGGAGGATGGGGATGAAGGCCGCTGGCCGTAGGAGCAACGCCGCACCGGTCGTGTTCGCCCGCCAGACCAAGGAGCGGGCCGTCGAGGCGATCGACCACGTCATGGGACCCGTCACCCTGGCCATGGGCCGGGCCATGCTCGCGGGGCGGCGCTTCGCCTGGATGCGGCACATCCCGTCCAAGCCCGCGTGGCTGAGCCGGTTCGCCACGCCGCCCGTGTGGCCCGACGAGCGGGTCGAGACACCCGACGAGCTGCGGTCCTACGCCGGCGCGCTGCGCGACCCGGACGCCGAGGAGCGCGCGTTCGAGGAGCGACCGCTCCACGACTTCAACAAGATGCACCACGAGGCGATGTTCTGGACCATCGGGCACTCGTGGACCTGGCTCATCCCGCCCTACCCCGCGCTGCGCCGTGCGATCCGCGCGCTGGACCTCGCCCGCGACGCGCCGGTCGCGCCGCGCGCGCAGGAGCGCTCGCCGGCCGAGCTCTCGGCGCTGATCCGCGCCGAGGGCAAGCGCCTGGGCATCAGCGAGGTCGGCTTCGCCAAGGCCGACGCGAAGTACCACCTCGCCGAGTACCCGGCGCCGCCTGAGGGCGCCAACATGATCATCTGCATCCTCGAGCAGGACTTCGAGGCCACCAACTCGGCGCCGAGCTCGCGCGCGGAGCGCGCGGCCTTCCGCGCCTACGGCCAGGTCAACGCGCGCATCGCGCCGCTCGTCGAGTTCGTCAAGGGCCTGGGCCACGACACGCGGCCCAACGACTGGGGCAGCCAGGAGGCGATCTGCATTCAGTACGCGGTCGAGGCGGGCCTCGGCCAGCTCGGCCTCAACGGCCAGCTCCTCACCCCGCAGGCCGGCTCGCGCTGCCGCCTGGCGCTCATCACGACGATGGCGCCGGTCGCGGTCGGCCAGCCGGTCGACTACGGCGTCCCGAAGATCTGCGACGAGTGCCAGCTCTGCGTGCGCCGGTGCCCGCCGGGCGCCATCCCCAAGGCGCGCAAGGAGAAGCGCGGGGTGACCAAGGCCTCCATCAAGCCCGAGCGCTGCTTCCCGATCGTCGCCCAGGCGCACGGCTGCGCGGTCTGCATGAAGGTGTGCCCGGTCCAGCGCTACGGCCTGAAGAAGGTCAACGAGCACTTCGTCGCCACGGGTCAGATCTACGGCAAGGGCACCGACGAGCTCGAGGGCTTCGTGTGGCCGCTGGACGGCCGCTACTACGGCCCCGGCGAGAAGCCGCGGATCACGGCGGAGACGCTGTCGCCGGACAAGTGGGTGTTCGACAAGACGCGCGTCGTGCCCGTCGGCCACCAGGCGCCGGCGCAGCAGGACCCGGAGCCGGTCGCGGCGGCGCCGGCGGCGGCGCCCGAGCCGGAGTGAGCCTGAAGCTCGGCATCGGCGTCGTCGCCACCGACGACGGCGTCGACCCCGTGCGGCTGGCCCAGGAGGCCGAGCAGCTCGGCTTCGAGTCGCTGTTCCTCGCCGACCACACGCACGTCCCGGTCAAGCGCGAGACGCCGTACCCGATGCCGCCCTACGGCGACCTCCCGCGCGAGTACTACCGGACCTGCGATCCGCTGCTGACGCTGGCCGCCGCGTCAACGGCGACGTCGACGCTGAGGCTCGGCACCGGCGTCTCGCTGCCGGTCGAGCGCGACCCCATCCTGATGGCCAAGCAGGTCGCGACGCTCGACCACCTCTCCGGCGGGCGCGTGATCCTCGGCGTGGGCGCCGGCTGGAACCGCGAGGAGATGCGCAACCACGGCACGGACCCGCGCACGCGGATGGCCCTGCTCGGCGAGCGCGTCGAGGCGATGAAGGCGATCTGGACGACCGAGCAGGCCGAGTACCACGGGCGCTTCGTCGACTTCGACCCCATCTACTCGTGGCCCAAGCCGGTCCAGGACCCGCACCCCCCGGTGATCGTCGGCGGCGGCGGCAAGACCGTCCTGGACCGCGTCCTCGCGTTCGGCGACGGCTGGATGCCCGGCCACCAGCGCGACCTCGACGCGCTCGCCGCGAGGATCGAGGAGCTCGACGAGCGCGCCGCGGCGACCGGCGCCGGGCCGCGGCCGGTGACGATCATGCTCGCGCGCGCCGAGGCGCTGGAGCGCTACGCCGCGATGGGCGTCGAGCGCGCGGTCTTCCTCCTGGACCCCGGCATCGGCGACGGCGCGCTGCGCGACCTGCACGACCGCGCCACCGCTGTGGGGCTGGCCGCGTGAGCGCGGCGCGGACAGTCACGACCGTGGCCGCGGGGCTGGGCTTCACCGAGGGCCCGCTGTGGACCGCGGACGGCCGGCTGCTCGTCGTCAGCGTCTCGCGCGGGCTGATCTACGCCGTGCCGCCGGAGGGCGGGGAGGGCGTGGTCGCCGCAGAGCCGGGCGGCAACCCGACCGGCCTCTGCGAGGACGCCGCCGGGACGGTGTGGATCGCCCAGGGCGGCGGCCACGCGCCGACGCGCTCGCTGCGCCCGACGGTCCCGAGCCTCCAGGCCTGGGGCGACGGACGCGTTGACGACGTGGCGGTCGACGGCCTGCACGCGCCCAACGACTGCGTCGTCGGGCCGGACGGCCGCGTGTGGTTCACCGACCCGCGGGGGTCGGCGCTGGATGCCGAGGGCC
>DATDMD010000264.1:0-4153 GCA_036518975.1 Baekduia sp. | reverse complement strand
CCGCGCGCGCTCGGCGGCCTCGGCCAGCTCGGCGCGCAGCGCGTCGACCGGGTCGAGCGCGGCCGCGACACCGTCGCCCTCGCCCGCCGCCGCCCGCGCCAGCGGCACGACGATGCTCGGCGCGACCGCCAGCTCGGTCCGCGCGACGTCCGGCTCGGCGCCCTCGCGCCACGGGAACGCGGCGACCCACGGCCGCCCCTCCTCGGCCGGCCACGGCTTGTGCTCCAGGTCGGCCAGGACCGTCCGCTCGCCGCCCGTCGCCTGGTCGCGGACGACGAGCGCCGGTCGGACGAACCGCACGCCGCGGACGCCGGACCACGTGCCCTCGACCTCGAGGCGCACGCCGTCGACCGCCTCGAAGCGGGTCAGTGCGAAGTCGATGGCGGCGCCGGGCATGCGCGCGGTTATGCCCAGGAGCGCCGGCGAGCTACCGCGCCCGGAGTGTCAGAGCCCACGCGACATCACGAGGTCGAGCTGGTCGTCCGACAGCGCCACGGGCGCCAGCGGGGTGCGCGCGGCGTCGGCGCGCAGGCCGTCGAGGACGACCGCGAGGTAGCGGCGCCAGACCTCCGGCGCGACGTCGCCGGCGTACTCGATGACCGCCGTGAGCATCAGCTGGAGGACCGGCGCATCGGTGACGTCGAAGTCCGGGCGCAGCTGGCCGGAGGCGCGCGCGCGGGCGACGAGCTCGGCGACCAGCGGCTTGATCCGGCCGCGCGCCTGGGCCACGCGCTGGTGGCCGTGGGCGGTGGAGAACACGATCTCCTTCAGCGCGCGGTCGCCGCCGTGGAGGGTCACCGCGCGTTCCATGAAGCCCGTGAGCCCCGTCCACGCGTCGGGCGCGGCGAGCGACTCCTCCGCGATCGCGACGATGTCGTCGATGCGCTCCTCGAACAGCGCGTCGATCAGCGCCTCCTTGTCCGGGAAGCGCCGGTAGACGGTGCCGACGCCGACGCCGGCGCGCTCGGCGACCGCGTCCAGGGACGCGTTGAGCCCGCACTCGGCGAACACCGCACCGGCCGCGGCGAGGATGCGCTGGCGGTTGCGCTCGGCGTCCTTGCGCAGGGGGCGGTCTGGCGTCTCGGCGCTGGTCATGGCGACCCGAGCCTACCAAAACGGAGGAAGCTCCTCCAGTTCTGTGCTACGCTGGCGAAGAGACCGGAGGACAGACCTCCGCTTCACCCCTCTCCCCAAGACTTGAAGGCGCTCTCATGACCTCCTCCCACGACGCCCATCACTCGCGGCGGTGGCTGATCCTCGCGGTCCTCGGCCTCGCCCAGCTGATGGTCGTGCTCGACGCGACCATCGTGAACATCGCGCTCCCCAGCGCCCAGCACGATCTCGGCTTCTCGAACGAGAACCGCCAGTGGATCGTCACCGCCTACGCGCTCGCGTTCGGCTCCCTCCTCCTCCTCGGCGGCCGCATCGGCGACCTCTTCGGCCGCAAGTGGGTCTTCGTCGCCGGCCTCGGCGGCTTCGCGATCGCCTCGGCGATCGGCGGCGCCGCGCAGTCCTTCGGGATGCTCGTCACGGCGCGCACCGCGCAGGGCGTCTTCGGCGCGATGCTCGCCCCGGCCGCGCTGTCGCTGCTGACGACGACGTTCACCGACCCCTCCGAGCGCAACAAGGCGTTCGGCATCTTCGGCGCGATCGCCGGCTCCGGCGCGGCCGTCGGCCTGCTCCTCGGCGGCGTGCTGACCGAGTACCTGTCCTGGCGCTGGTGCCTCTACGTGAACCTCGGGTTCGCGGCCGTGGCCGTGAGCGGCGCGCTGGCGCTGCTGCACAACATGGCCGATCCTGCCAAGCCGCGCCTGGACATCCCCGGCACCGTGACCGCGTCGGCCGGCCTGTTCGCGTTGGTGTACGGGTTCTCGCACGCGTCGCAGACGTCGTGGAGCGACGGCGCGACGATCGGCTTCCTGGTCGCCGGCGTCGCCCTGCTGGGCGCCTTCGTGGCGATCGAGCAGCGCGTCGCGCACCCGCTGCTGCCGCTGCGCATCGTGCTGGACCGCGACCGCGGCGGGTCGTACCTGGCGATGGCGCTGAGCGCGATCGCGATGTTCGGCGTCTTCCTGTTCCTGACCTACTACCTGCAGCAGAACCTCGGCTTCTCGCCGATCAAGACCGGCCTCGCGTTCCTGCCGATGACGTTCGCCATCATGTTGACCGCGACGACGTCGCAGACCCAGCTCATGCCGCGCACCGGCGCCCGGCCGCTCATCGGCACGGGCCTCGCGCTCGGCGCGGTCGGCATGCTGCTCCTGACCGGCATCGGGCTGGACTCGTCCTACGCGACGCACGTCCTGCCGGGCCTGTTGGTCATGGGGTTGGGCCTCGGCCTGGTGTTCGCACCCGCGATGTCGAGCGCGACGCTCGGCGTCGAGCCGTCCGACGCGGGCGTCGCCAGCGCCGCGGTCAACACCATGCAGCAGATCGGCGGGTCGATCGGGACGGCGCTGCTGTCGACGCTGGCCGCCTCGGCGGCGAGCAGCGCGGTCGCCGACGCCGGTCCGGCCGCGCTGGCCAGCAAGACCGTGGTCGCCCAGGCCGCGATCCACGGCTACACGACCGCGTTCTACTGGTCGGCCGCGATCTTCGTGGTGGCCGCCGTGGCGTGCACCGCGCTGCTGCGCTCCGGCGTGCACCAGCCGTCGCACGTGGGCGAGCCGGTGCTCGTGCACTAGGTAGCGTTGGACTGGTGGACACCGCGATCGCCGTCACCGACCAGGCCGAGCGCGAGCGCTTCGAGATCACCGCGGGCGGCGAGCTGGCCGGCTTCACGCAGTACCGCCGCCGCCCCGGCCTGATCGCGTTCGTCCACACCGAGATCGACCCGCGCTACGAAGGCCGCGGCCTGGCGAGCACGCTGATCGGTCAGGCTCTTGATGCGGCGCGCGCCGAGGACCTGGCGGTCCTGCCGTACTGCCCGTTCGTCAACGCCTACATCAACAAGCACCCGGAGTACGCGGACCTGGTGCCGGAGACCTACCGCTCGCAGTTCGGGGTGTAGGCGTTGGTCACGGCCGGTGGAAGGTCGTCCGGCACCGGCCCTCGTGCGCGGTGAGGATGCGCTCCAGCCGCGCGGCCAGCGGCGCGCCGTCGGTGGGCATCGTGGCACCGCCGAAGACCTGCATCCGGCCGCGGTAGGTGACGGCGTAGACCGGCGGGCGGGCGATGACCACGCCGTCGTGAGGCGCGTCGACGTAGCCGCGGACCCGGCGGCGCGGCCCGTCGATCGGCAGCGCCTTCAGATCGTCCTGAAGGCCTCGCAGCGCGCCCGCGTCCAGCGCGCACGCCTGCTGCCGGAAGCCGCCGCCCCCGTGCGCGAGCTGCATGCTCGCCGCGCCGGACCGCGCGACGATCAGCGTGTCGTGCCGTCCGAAGGTGCCGTCGAGCCGCTCGAGCTTGACCAGCACCGGCCCGTCCGGCGCCGCCGGCCGCGACGCGTTGGCCGGGACGAGGAGGTGGACCTCGCCGTCCGGCGGCATCCCGGCACCGCCGCAGCCTCCGACCGCGAGGGCGACGAGCGGGGCGACGAGCCAAACCGGACGGACCATGCGCCGACTCTCCCGCGGCGGCGCCCCGGCCGCATCGGGGATCTGCCCGGGCCGCGAGCGGCTGCGCCCAGCTCAGCGCCCGACCGCGGACCCCGTCCCGCCGAAGCGCTCGCGCAGCTCGCGCTTGAGCAGCTTCCCCGACGGGTTCTTGGGCAGCTCGTCGACGAAGTGCACCGACTTGGGCAGCTTGAACGACGCGAGCTGGTCGCGCGCGTGGGTGAGGAGGTCGTCCTCGGTCACCGGCTCGCGGGTGACGACGACGGCGCTGATCGCCTCGATCCACTTCTCGTGCGGGACCCCGATGACGGCGACCTCGGCGACGGCCGGGTGCGTGTAGAGCGCGTCCTCGACCTCGCGGCTGGCGACCAGGACGCCGCCGGTGTTGATGACGTCCTTGACGCGGTCGACGACGTAGATGTAGCCCTGCTCGTCGATCCGCACCAGGTCGCCGGAGTGGAACCAGCCGCCGGCGAAGGCCTCCGCGGTCGCCTCCGGGTTGTCCCAGTAGCCGGTGCACAGCTGCGGCGACCGGTAGAGCAGCTCGCCGGTGCCGCCCGTCGCGGTGACGTCCTGGCCCTCGTCGTCGACGACCTCGA
>DATDMD010000263.1:0-2776 GCA_036518975.1 Baekduia sp. | reverse complement strand
CGATGGTCGCGGTGACGTTCATCGTGTTCCGGCTCATCGCCGAGAGCGAGAACGGGCAGGCCGACGCGCGGGTCGCCGCGCGGCAGGAGGCGGCGATCGGCCTCTATTACGACGCGCGCGCGGGCGCCGATCGGCTCGCGGCGCAGATCGGGCGCGATCCCTCCCTCTCCCGCGCGCTGCGCACCCACGACACCGCGCAGATCCGGGCCGTCGCCCGGCGCCTGCTCTCCCGGACCGGTGCCAAGCGGATCGTCCTCTCCCACGACGGCGCCGTCTGGGCCGACGTCGGCGACCCCGCCGCCACGTTCCCGGCGACGCGCAGCCTCGTCGCCCAGGGCACACCGGTCGCCGACCTGCAGGTCTCGGTCGAGAACGCGCAGACCTACGCGCGGCTGGTCGCGCGCACGACGCAGATGGAGACGATCGTGCGCCGGGGCGGTCGTGTGATCGCGTCGACGATCGCCAACCCGGGCGCCGCCCGCCTGCCCGAGCACACGGGCGAGGTCACGATCGCCGGCCGTCGCTTCCGCGCCGCGTCGTTCGATGCGCCCGGGTTCCTCGGCGCGCCCCTCCGGGTCTCGGTGCTGGAGCCGACGGCGTCCACCGACGACGACATCGCCCGCGGCCGCCTCGTCGCCGGCCTCGTGCTGCTCGGATTCTTCCTGCTGGCGCTGGTCTCGGCGGTCGTCGTCTCGCGCTCGCTGGACCGCCAGATCGAGGACTTCCTGCGCGCCGCGCGGCGCCTCGGCGCCGGCGACTTCTCGGCGGAGGTCGACCTGCGCGGGCGCGACCAGTTCGCCCAGCTCGGGGACGAGTTCAACAAGATGTCGCGGGAGCTCCGGGGGCGCATGGAGGAGCTCGGGCAGGAGCGGCTGCGGATGGAGCTCTCGCTGCGCCGGATCGGCGAGACGTTCGCGTCCAGCCTCGACCGCGACGGCCTCCTGGAGATCGTCGTCCGGACCGCGGTCGACGCCGTCGACGCCGCGGGCGGCCAGGCCCTCATGCAGGACCGTCCCGGCGGCGAGCGCACGCCGGTCGCGGGCGTCGGGGTCGACTCGCGCGCGGCGGCCGCCGACGAGGCCGAGCGCCGCGCGGTGACGCTCGGAGAGCCGTCGGTCGCCGACGTCGACGGCGGCTACGCGCTCGCGCATCCGCTGCGCGCCGGCCCGGCCGCGGGGGCCGACGCCGACGCGATCGCCGGCCTGATCTCCGTCTGGCGCTCCGAGCGCCCGTTCACCCACCGCGAGCGCGAGCTCTTCCACTACCTCGCCGGCCAGGCGGCCGTGTCGGTGGAGAACGTCGGCCTCCACGAGACCGTCGAGCGCCAGGCGGTCACCGACGAGCTGACCGGGCTCTCCAACCGCCGCCGCTTCCAGGAGACGATGGCCGCCGAGGTCGAGCGCTCCCGGCGCTTCGGCCAGCAGCTGGGTCTCGTGATGCTCGACATCGACGACTTCAAGGCCGTCAACGACAACTACGGCCACCAGCAGGGCGACGTCGTCCTGCGCGAGGTCGCCAAGATCCTGCGCGCGTCCTCGCGCGAGATCGACGAGCCCGCGCGCTACGGCGGGGAGGAGCTCGCCGTCGTGCTCCCGGGGACGGACCTGGAGGGCGCGCACAACCTCGCCGAGCGCGTCCGCGAGGGGATCGCCGCGCTGCGGCTGCCGATCCTCGGCGACGCGGACGCCGAGCCGCTGCGCGTGACCGCGAGCTTCGGGGCGGCGGCGCTGTCGGCGTCGGCCGCCGATGTCCGCGCCCTGATCGCCGCGGCCGACGAGGCGCTCTACCAGGCCAAGCGCGCCGGCAAGAACCGCACGGTCAGCGCCACCTGACCCGCGCCGGCCCGTGCCTCGCCGTCCCGCTTCCGGGCTCGTTACGCTAAGGCGACCATGGGCCTGTTGGATGACGCCATCCGGGAGCACCTCGATCTCAAGCGCCGTCGGGGTGCCGACCCCTCCGAGATCGCCAGGGAAGAAGCCGACGCGCTCGGTCCCGCCCGCCGCGAGGCGGAGCAGCCGCCGATCGCGGCGCAGGACCCTGCGCCGTTGCACGGTTCGTACGCGGACGAGGAGCCGCTCGCCTACGAGGACGAGCCCGTCGCCTACGAGGACGACCCGCCCACGGTCTCCGAGCCGTCGACCCCCCGCGAGCGCCCCTACGCCGAGCGCGAGGACGAGAGCGCCGCGCCGCCACACGGCGATCCGCTGGCCCACCAGCACACGCGCGAGTTCTCCGCGACCGAGCTGGGCGACGCGCTGGGGCACGAGGAGGACGAGCCGCCCACGCCCGCGGACCCGGCGCCGCCCGAGGACGAGGATGAGGACGTCCTCGAGGAGACCCCCGACTTCCTGCAGGAGACGCCGGAGCACGACCGGCTCTGGTTCGAGCAGAAGCCTCCCAAGGACTTCGACTTCTGACGGATCGCTGCGCGTCTGAGTCGATCAGGCGTCCACACCGGATAGCGCTGTGTTCAGGCACTCGCCCGGGCAGTCGACATCCTTCTCGACACAGGCAGCGCGCCAGCATCGGGGAACAATCCTGGCGCGCTCGCTCCTCCGGTCACGGAGGACGAAGGACTCCGCGGGCGCGCTGATAGGCCCTCAGCCACGGCGCGCCCGCGTCCTTTCGCAAGCCTGTCGTCTCGCGAGCGCCGCGGCTCGGCCACGGCGCGCCCGCGCCTGAGCTCACGCGGCGTTCGTGCGCGCTGCCCATGCTCCGCCGCCCCATCCTGGACCGCCGGTCCGTAGCCGCGAGGGCCTGCCCGTTGCACCCTCTG
>DATDMD010000262.1:0-7521 GCA_036518975.1 Baekduia sp. | reverse complement strand
CTTGGGGTTCTTGGCCCCGAAGCGGTCGCGCATGATGTGCGCCCACATCCGCCGGGCGGCGCGGAACTTCGCGACCTCCTGGAAGACGTTGTTGTGGCCGTTGAAGAAGAAGGCCAGGCGCGGGGCGAAGTCGTCGACCGCCAGGCCGGCGTCGACCGCCGCCTGCACGTAGGCGATGCCGCTGCACAGCGTGAACGCGACCTCCTGGACGGCCGAGCAGCCCTTCTCGCGGAAGTGGTAGCCCGAGATGGACACCGTGTTCCACTTCGGGATGTTCTCCTTGCAGTAGGCGAACAGGTCGGTCGTGAGCCGCATCGTCGGCACCGGCGGGTAGATGTAGTTGCCGCGCGCGATGTACTCCTTGAGCACGTCGTTCTGGGTGGTGCCGCGCAGCTGCTGGGACGGCACGCCCTGCTCCTCGCCGACCAGCTCGTACAGCAGCATCAGGCAGGCGGCGGGCGCGTTGATCGTCATCGACGTCGACACCTGGTCCAGCGGGATGCCGTCGAACGCGGTGCGCATGTCGTCGATCGTGTCGATCGCGACGCCGGTCCGGCCGACCTCGCCGAGGCAGCGCGGGTTGTCGGAGTCCAGGCCGAGCTGGGTCGGGAGGTCGAAGGCCATCGACAGCCCGGTGCCGCCCTTGGACAGCAGGTAGCGGTAGCGCTCGTTGGACTCCTTGGCGCTGGCGTACCCCGCGTACTGGCGCATCGTCCAGAACTGCTTGCGGTACATCTCGCGGTGCGGGCCGCGGATGTAGGGGAACTCGCCGGGCTCGCCGAGCTCCAGGTTCGCCGGCACGTCGTCGGCGGTGTAGAGCGCCTTGATCTCGATGCCGGAGTCGGTGAAGCGCCGGGGATCGTCGGGGCCCACGATGGGCGCAACGGTCAAGCGCTCCTGTGCGGGAGTCGTCGCCATGCCCTGAAGGTTACGTGGGCGATAGCCCGGTTGGGCGTGCGCCCCACCGAGCGTCGGGTCAGGCCGTGCGCTGGGACTCGGCGCGGCGGCGCAGGAAGTAGCGCAGCCAGGAGGGGCCGAAGGGGACGTAGACCCGGACGTCGCGGCCGGCCGCGGCCAGCGCGCGGGCGCGTTCGGGGAGGATGCCGAGCAGCAGCTCGCAGGTCGCGTCGGGCAGGGCGGCCAGCAGCGGCTCGCGCAGCGCGTCGTCGTGGGTCGCGAGCGCGACGCCGGCGCCGCGGCCGCCGCCGGCCAGCTGTCGGGCCAGGGCGGCGTAGGCGGCGTCGGTCGGGGGCCCGAAGGGCAGGCTGTCCGCGGCCGGCTCCACGAAGGCGCCCTTGACCAGCCGGACCGGCAGTCCGGCGGACGCGAGGCGGTCGGCGTCGCGGGGCGAGCGCCTGAGGTTGGCCTGGAGCGTCGCGGCGACCGGCAGGCCGTCGGCGTGCGCGCGCAGCAGCGCGGCGTGGACCCGATCGGTCGTGCGCGCCTGCTCGGCGCCGACCTGGAGGATCCGGCCCGCCGGCAGCGCGCTCGCGATCCGGATGAGGTGGCCCGGGTCGAAGGCGACGTGGGAGAGGTCGAGCGCCAGCTGCGTGGTCGCCGGCGTGGCGGCCAGCGCCCCGGCGAGTTCGACGTAGGCGTCGGCGACGCGGCGCGCGTGGTCGGGATCGGTCACGCCCTCGCCGAACAGGTCCAGCGAGGCGCCGAGGCCGTCGTCGGCGAGCGCCCGGACGACGGCGACCGCGTCCTGGAACGTGTCGCCGGCGACGTAGCGCCGAGCACGGGCGTAGGCGCGGGCACGCAGCGCGGGCGTCGCGACGATCGCCCGCTCGTAGAGCGGGTTCGTGGCGAGGTGGAAGAGCGCGCGGCGGCGAAGTCCGGCCATGGGTGAGCCCGCGAACCCTACGCCTCGCGGGGCCCGGCCGACCGGGCGGCCTCGTGCGCGCAGCCCCGTCTAGTGTTTCCGGGCGTGAAGGTCAGCGTCAGGCTGTTCGCGGGGCTGAGGGAGCGTGCGGGGCGCGACGAGCTGGAGCTCGAGCTTCCCGAGGGCGCCCGCGTCGCGGACGCGCTGGCGCAGGTCGCGCATCTCGCGCCCGGGGTCACGCTCGTCCTCGCGGTCAACCGCGAGTACGCCGACGAGGACATGGTGTTGCATGCCGGCGACGAGCTGGCGGTCGTGCCACCGGTGAGCGGTGGTGCGGTGGTCGACGAGCGGCTGTCGCTCGACGCCGTCGTCGCCCGCGTCCAGGACCCGCGCGCCGGCGCGATCGTGACGTTCAGCGGCACCACGCGCGACGTCGAGTTCCTGGACTACGAGGCGTACGCCGAGATGGCCGCGCAGAAGATCGACGCGATCGTCGCGGAGGCGATCGAGCGCCACGGGCTGTGCGCCGCAGCGGCCGACCACCGGTACGGGCGCGTGGCGCTGGGCGAGCCGTCGGTGCTGGTGGCCGCGAGCGCGCCGCACCGGCCGGAGGCGTTCGCGGGGGCGCGGGAGATCATCGACCGCATCAAGGCGGAGGCCCCGATCTGGAAGCGCGAGGAGGGCGCGTGGGTCGAGGGGACGGTGCCGGGCGCGGACGCGCCGAAGGCTCCGGATGCGTCGGAGGCGCCCTCCTCCGGGCCGATCCTCGACGTCGCCGTCGACGCGCGCCTCGACCACGGCGGGCGCGTGCTCGTCGTCCACGGCGGGCACGAGGCGGTCGCGCGCGTCGGCTGGCTCGGCGGCCGCTTCCACCAGCTGCGCTGCGAGGAGCCGCTGCCCGCGCCGGCGGCCCACGCGACGGTCGAGATCCGGCGGCTCGGCGACGACGAGCTCCTCGGCGAGGCCACGGTCCTGGACGCCCACGCCCGGAGGCATGGTCCGGCGAACGACGTGCTCGTCCGGCTGGTCGCGCTGGAGCGCGGCGAGACGCCGCGCGACGACGCGTCGGTCGCGCCCCCGCCGCTGGACGCCGAAGCGCTCGCGCTGGAGCGGCGCTACGTCGCCGCGGGCGCGCGGCCGCCGCTCGACGCCGACCTCACGCCCGCCGAGCGCGCGGCCCTCTTCGCCTTGCGCGAGGCGGGGCGCGTCGTGCTGCTGGAGCGCGGGCGCCACGTGCACGTGGACTTCGCGACGGCCTGAGCGGCGCGCGGCGAAGCTCGTCTTCGGGTCAGGTCGGCGACGACCGGGGCCGGTTACGCTTCGCGGCTATGGCTACGTGTCTGGTGACCGGCGGGGCAGGGTTCCTCGGCTCGCATCTCTGCGACGAGCTGCTGCGCCGCGGCAACCGCGTGATCTGCGTGGACAACCTGGAGACCGGATCGCTCACGAACATCGAGCACATCCGCGTCCCGGAGTTCTCGCTCCTCCATCGCGACATCGTCGAGCCGTACTTCGTCGACGAGCAGATCGACTTCGTCTACCACCTCGCCTCGCCCGCGTCCCCGATCGACTACCTGCGCCTGCCGCTGCAGACGCTCAAGGTCGGCTCGCACGGCACGCACAACACGCTCGGCCTGGCCAAGGCGCACCGCGCGCGGTTCCTGCTGGCCTCGACGTCCGAGGTCTACGGCGACCCGCAGGTCCACCCGCAGCCCGAGAGCTACTGGGGCCACGTCAACCCGATCGGCCCGCGCGGCGTCTACGACGAGGCCAAGCGCTACGCCGAGGCCCTCACGATGGCCTACCACCGCCAGCAGGGCGTGGACACGGCGATCATCCGCATCTTCAACACCTACGGTCCGCGCATGCGTCCGCACGACGGCCGCGCGATCCCGACGTTCATGCGGCAGGCGCTCACCAACAAGCCGATCACCGTGTTCGGCGAGGGCACCCAGACGCGGTCGTTCACGTACGTGGACGACCTGATCCGCGGCATGATCGCGCTGTCGGAGTCCGGCTACCACGACCCGGTCAACGTCGGCAACCCCAACGAGTTCACGCTCCTGGAGCTGGCCGAGGCCGTCATCGACGTGACGGGCTCGGAGTCGGAGATCGTCTTCGAGGCGCTGCCCACCGACGACCCCCAGATCCGCCAGCCGAACATCGACCTGGCGCGCCAGGTCCTGGGCTGGGAGCCGCTCGTCCAGCTCCGCGACGGGCTCAAGAAGACGCTCGACGAGTCGGGCGCGGACGTGCTCGTCGGCGCTGCGCGATAGCGTCTAGGGGCTGGCGGGCCTCCTGGCTCGCCGCTCTGCAACGCATCTCGCATGACGAACCCGCGACATCTGCCACCCTCGCACGTTGAGGAACGGGAGATGCCAGATGTCAGACCCGCACACGGGAGGGTCGAGCTGAAGCCGTTGGAGCTTCCTCTGCCCGAGCGGGACATGCGCGCCAAACGGCCGCCCGTCCTGAGCTTCCTGTTGCGGTGGACGACCGTGCGCAGGGCCGCCCGGGTCCTGTCGCTCCTGGCTCTCGACCTCGCCGCGATCGTCGGCGCCATCTTCACCGCGCTGTGCCTGAAGGCCGTGGCGCGCGACGCCTGGAACCCGCAGGTGTCGTGGGAGCAGGCCAAGGACTACGTGCCGTTCGCGTTCCTGGTGGCGTCGCTGCTGTTCGCGCGGTCCGGCCTGTACGCGGAGCGCGCGCAGCGCCCGGGGCTGACGCGGATCGTCGCGTCGCTGTTCCAGACGACGCTCGTCGCGCTGATCTTCGCGGTGGTCAACGGCGAGGAGTTCTCGTCGTACTACATCTTCTACGGCACGCTGTTCTTCGGCGTCGCCTACGTGTCGAGCGCGCGCTACGGGTACGAGCAGCTCACCGGTTGGCTCCTGAGGACCGCCGGCTACCAGCGCCGGGCGGTGCTGGTCGGGACGGGTGAGCAGATCGAGGCGGTGGCGCACGCGCTGTCGGCGTCCGCCGGGCACTCGCCGGTGTCGGTCGTCGGCTTCATCTCGCTGACGCCGCGGCCGGACAACGGGCTGCGGTCGCTGGGCACGCTGGACGACGTCGGCGACATCGTGTCGGCCAACCGCGTCGACGAGGTCATCATCGCCGACCCGGCGTTCCCGCAGCAGAAGGCCGTCGAGCTGGTGGACACGTGCCATCAGCGCGGCGTGGTCGTCCGGATCGCGCCGTCGACGATGGAGATCCTGATCCACCGCGCGGAGTTCGTCCCGGGGCAGTCGGTCCCGCTGTTCGAGCTCAAGCCGCCGGTGTTCGACGGGATCGACTTCGCGCTGAAGCGCACGTTCGACGTGACGGTCGCGACCGTGCTGCTGCTGGTGCTGAGCCCGCTGTTCCTGCTGATCGCGGCGGCGGTGCGGCTGACGTCGCGGGGGCCGATCTTCTACAAGTCGTGGCGGCCGGGGATCGGCGGCGTGCCGTTCGCCTGCCTGAAGTTCCGGACGATGTTCCACGACGCCGAGCGGCGCCAGGCGGAGCTCGAGGCCCGCAACGAGGCGTCGGGCGCGCTGTTCAAGATGCGCCACGACCCGCGCGTGACGAAGGTCGGGCGCGCGATCCGGCCGTTCTCGCTGGACGAGCTGCCGCAGCTGATCAACGTGCTGCGCGGCGAGATGTCGCTCGTCGGGCCGCGGCCGCTGCCGCAGCGCGACTTCGACCGGCTCGAGGAGTGGCACAAGAAGCGCTACCTGGTGCTGCCGGGGATCACGGGGCTGTGGCAGGTCTCGGGGCGCTCGGACCTGGACTTCGACGACCTCGTCCGGCTGGACTTCCTGTACCTGGAGCGCTGGTCGGTGTTCCTGGACCTGACGATCCTGGTCAAGACGGTCCCGGCCGTGCTCTGGCGCCGGGGCGCGTTCTAGGCGGCTCGCGGGCCGTCGGCGTCGCGGGGCGCGAGCTTCAGCGCGGGCTTGGCGCGCAGGGGGATTGACGAGCCCCAGTAGATCGACACGTTGACGTGGATGCCCTTGCGCAGGGGCTTGATGCTCTTGGGGCCGATCGGGACTGAGATGACGGTGCCGCCGCGGTCCATCGAGCCGCCGGCGCGGCCGAGGCGGACGCCGTGGCGGGCGATGATCACGGTCGCCGAGACCTGCGCGGCGGCCATGATGTCGACGTCGATCGTGTGCGCGTCGCGGTCCAGCGTCGCGCTGCGGAAGGCGAGCGGCGGGGGCTGCGGTGGGGGCGGAAGGGGCGGCTGCTCGAAGAGCATCGCGCCGCCGAAGCTACACCTTGTTCAGCAGCGCGTCACCCACGAACCCGCCGGGGCGGACGCCCGCGGGAATCGCCCACAATCCGGAGCCGACGTGCTTGATGTACTCGTTGAGCTTGTCGTTGGCGCCGAGGCGGTTCTGCAGGGCGATGAACTGGGACGGGTCACGCATGAAGGCCAGGAAGAACAGGCCGGCGTCGAGCTGACCGAGGCGCTCCAGGCCGTCGGTGAAGGAGTAGCCGCGGCGCAGGATCTTGATGCCGGCGTTGGTGTCCGGGTGTGCGAGGCGGACGTGGGAGTCCCGCGGCAGCGTGGTCGGCTTCAGCGTCTGGAACTCGTCGGTGCCGCCGAGCGGCGCGCCGATGACCTTCGTGCGGCCGATCGTCTGCTCCTGGTCCTGGAGCGCGGCGCGGTCCCAGACCTCGATGAGCATGCGGATGCGGCGGGCGACGAGGTAGGAGCCGCCGGTCAGCCAGTCCGGCTCCCGGGCGCCGCGGCCGACCCAGACGTGGTCCGCCATGTCGGCCTGGTCTTCGAGCTTGATGTTCGCCGTGCCGTCCTTGAAGCCCATGAGGTTGCGCGGGGTGGCCTGCGCGCGGGAGGTCGTGGACGTGCGGCCGAAGCCGAGCTGGGACCAGCGGACGGTGACGAGGCCGCGGCCGAGGCGGGCGAGGTTGCGGACGGCGTGGAAGGCGACCTGCGGGTCGTCGGCGCAGGCCTGGATGCAGAGGTCGCCGTCGGACTGGGCGCGGTCGAGCTCGTCGCCGGGGAGGTCCGGGAGCGGCGCGAGGGCGGCAGGGCGGTGGGCGGCCAGGCCGAAGCGGTCGTGGTCTTGGTCGAACATGGACGGCCCGAAGCCGAACGTGACCGTGAGGTTGGCGGGCGTGAGGTCCATGGCCTCACCGGTGTCGTCCGGGGGCGCGAGCTGGTTCGCGGCCGGACCGGAGCCGATCGGCTGCCCGCCGGCCATCGTGGCGGCGGCCTCGGTCCACTGGCGGAAGAGGTCCTTCAGATCAGCCGCGCGGACGCCCGGCTCGATGTCCAGCGCCGCGAAGTGCAGCCGATCCTGCGCCGGCGTCGCGATCCCGGCCTGATGCTCGCCGTGGAACGGGACGACATGCGGATCAGCACTCGCCGCGGCCTCACCACCACCATCACCCTGCGAAGCGGCGAACCCGACACCAGCCGCGGCGGCAACCGCGGCGGCGGCGCCGCCAGAAGTGATGAGTGCACGTCGAGTGAGAGCCATGGTTAGGGTGCCCGAACATGCTAGCTGGCGGGCGGCGGCGTGTGACACGGGTCCGGTCCGGATGACGCGCCCTCTGCGCCGTCGCGGCGCATCCGTCTCCGGTCGCGCATCGTCGAAGCTGGTGGCGCAAGCGTGGCGGCGCCAGCTTGCTCGCTCCCGCTCGCCGCCCCCGCATGACGCGCTCTCCTGGCCACCGTCGCGCATCCGCCTCTG
>DATDMD010000261.1:0-25356 GCA_036518975.1 Baekduia sp. | reverse complement strand
TCCCAAGGGTTGGGCTGTTCGCCCATTAAAGCGGTACGCGAGCTGGGTTCAGAACGTCGTGAGACAGTTCGGTCCCTATCTGCCGTGGGCGTTGGAGAGTTGAGAGGATTTGCCCCTAGTACGAGAGGACCGGGGTG
Organism: Baekduia sp.; assembly: GCA_036518975.1. GTDB lineage: Bacteria > Actinomycetota > Thermoleophilia > Solirubrobacterales > Solirubrobacteraceae > Baekduia. The sequence goes on along the minus strand of DATDMD010000261.1, from coordinate 25,219 downwards.
AACGGACCTCTGGTGTATCTGTTGTCCTGCCAAGGGCATAGCAGGTTAGCTACGTCCGGATTGGATAACCGCTGAAGGCATCTAAGCGGGAAGCCAGCCTCAAGATGAGCTCTCCCATCTCCTTGAGAGAGTAAGAGCCCTGGGAGACCACCAGGTTGATAGGCCAGATCTGGAAGTGCGGTAACGCGCGAAGGAGACTGGTACTAATGGCTCGAGGGCTTGACGGTTTTTTATCGTCTTGTGAATTAGCATGTGGTGAGCTGTGCGGTTTTGAGGGGCCGCCGGGATCTCTCGTGGATTTCCGGTGGCTTTGGCGAGAGGGAAACACCTCTTCCCATTCCGAACAGAGAAGTTAAGCCTCTCAGCGCCGATGGTACTTGGCTCGCAAGGGCCCGGGAGAGTAGGACGCCGCCGGTTTACCGTATGAAGAGCCGCCCCTCGGGCGGCTCTTCGCGGTTCTGGGGTCGGCCCTGCTCCAAGGCGGCCTCTCCTCGACCGAGGCGGCCTTCCTTCACGTACCGGCCTCGCCTCGTTTCGCGGCCTTTCGCGGACGCGTTCCTGCTCGCGGACGCGGCTTCTCGCCGACCTCGCGGGCCCTGGTCGCCGACGCGACCCTCCTCGCCGACGGCGTGGCCCTGCTCCCGGAGGTGGCCCTTTCGTCGCCGCGGCTCTCCTTGCGGCAGCATGGCCGTCTCTCGTCGCTGGCTGTCTCTCGTCGCGAGGTCCTTCGCCACACCGCGCGCGAAGCGACTCGCGCTTCGCGTCCCGGCTGCGGTTTTACCCCCGGCGCGCCGCGGTTTGGCTCACCCGCGTCACCGGTCCCGGGCTTTCTGCGCGCTCGACATCCTCACGGCCAAGCGGCTCCGCGTTATCGAGCTGCTTGCCTGGTTCCATCGCGCCCGCCGCCACCCTCGTCGGCTGGTTGCCTTCGCGCCGGCGATTGCTCGCCTTCACTTGGGGGTTTCCGGTGTTGAGGTGCTCGCCTGGCTGGTCTGCGCCATCGGCTTGGTGCGTATGGAGTTGGCGGATCCCGACTGTCTCCTCGACACTCCGCGTCGTGAGTTGTCGACGCTCGGGCCGCATGCGACGGGGATGACCGCGGCGAAGTACAGCCCGACAGGGGCGGCGCTGTCGACGTCGAGGGAGCGGCGCGATTCGGCTCCCGGTCGCGGCGAGCGGCAGCTGGGCCGTCACATGCGCGGTCGGGGGTCGTTCACCGTAAGGCGGCGCGGGCGAGGGGTGGAATGCCTTGCACGCCGGCACGTGGTGACGATCCACCGTGAGAGGATGCGGGCTTGAGCTCTCATCTCCCGAGTCGGTTTGACCCTGAGGTGTCGCATCAGCTGGAGCGCCTTGCGGTTCGGGCGTGGCCGGCGGATGAGGTCGAGGAGGTTGAGGGGTGGCTGCTGCGCAGGACCGTCGGCGTCGACCGGCGGCGGTCGAACTCGCTGCTGCCGCCCGCTGACCCGGCGGCGGCCGCACGTTCGGCCGAGCTCGTGCTCGCGACGGCGGAGGAGCTCGGCTTCCCGCTGGCTGTTCAAGTGTCGCCGGCGGAGGGTCATCTGAGGCTCGACGAGGAGCTCGAGGCCCGGGGGATGTCGTTCGGCGGTCCGTCGCTCGTCCTGGCCGGTCCGCTCGGCGGCACGCCGTCGCCGGCAGCGGACGTCACGATCCGGCTGCAGGACGGTCCGGCTGAGCCGGGGCCGGTGGCGACGGCGCCGGCGATCGCCGTCGAGCTCTCCGATCTGACCGCGGCTTGGGTCGAAGCCTGGGCTCGCGTCAGCGGCATCGACGGAACGGCCGAGACCGCAGACTTCGTCCTGTCCCAGCTCGGTGACCGGGCTCGCTTCGCGACCGCCCTGGAGACGACGACCGGCGAGGAGCTTGGCGTCGGCATCGGCGTCGCGGAGGAGGGATGGCTCGGGCTCTTCTCTCTGGCCGTCGCCGAGTCGGCCCGCCGCCAGGGGATCGCGTCGGCGATCGTCGACGCACTTTCCTCCTGGGCTGCCGACGTCGGAGCGACGCAAACCTACCTCCAGGTCGAGGCCGACAACGCCGCCGCGCTGGCCTTCTACGGCGCCCGTGGCTTCCACATCGCCCACTCGTATCACTACCGATCGGTCTGATCACCGTCCGCAGGCGACACGCACAGTTCCGGCTCGCCGCGTCGACCTGCAAGCGCCGCAGGCGTTGGGCACCGGCTCCTTCGTGACGCCCGTCGGGCTGCGAGGGCCGGAGGTGTCGGGTAGCGCGTGCTTCGCGTCTGCCGGTCGGGCTGCGACGGCCGGAGGTGTCGGGCAGCGCTTCCTTCGCGGACTGTCGGTCTGGCGGCGATCGTTGGCCGGCGTCGTGCGGCGCTTCCATCGCGGGTGCCGGTCGGCGGCAATCTCCGGCGGTGTCGGGCAAGCGCTCCCTTCGCGACTGCCGGTCGAGTGGCGCTCGCCGGGGCGTCGGGCGCGCCCTTCTCGATCGCTGGTCGGCGCGGTCGCCGGCGGCCGACGCCGCGCCTGCTTGATCCCCGCCGGCGTGATCGCTCACCGCACGACGCGGCGCATCCGGGCCAACGCCGACTAGCCCCGGACGCGCCGCGGGCCGCCTGGTGGCGGCCCGCTCGCTGTTTGCCCAACATCGACATGAAGCTCCCTACGCCCGCGGCCTCCCAGCTGGGGCGTGATTGCTCTGAGGAAAGTCACCGCACGCTGGTGGTCCTGCGAGGAAGACGCCGCGGGCGGTCTGCCACTGGCGTCGTGCAGGACTGCGCTCGTGTAGGCACCCCGCCGGGACGGCCCGCGCGTGAGGGTGCGCGGAGCGGACAGCGGTGAGGATGGGCCTCCGCGAGGTCGTCGGCGTGATCGCGCGGCGGCAGCTCGTCAGCGAGCGTGGCGAAGGCGACGACCAGGTCGACGGCACGCCGGACGGTCTCACGCAGGGAGCGCTTGACCAGCCGGGGATCTGCGGTGGGGGAGAACATGTGTTCGCAAAGCTATTGGGGTGGTCGGACGGAAGAGGGCAGAACACGTGTTCGCGTCGCAAACGACGGCAGATTTGGCTCTGGAGCGCCGAAGTTCGAACCCGGCCCTGCATGCGATCTTGCACGGCAGGTTCCACCCTCCGCGGTGCCGAAGCAGCGTTCGTGGTCCACCTCCGCATCGTCGCGCCCGCCGACCACGCCGCCCGCGCGCTGGAGGTCCTGGAGTCGACCGAGTCCGTCGTCAACGTCGTCCATCTCCCCGGCGCCGCGCGCAAGCCCACCGGCGACGTGATCATGGCCGACGTCGCGCGCGAGGACGCGAGCGTCGTCATCGCCGACCTCCGTCAGCTCGGCATCGCCGAGCGCGGCTCGATCTCCATCGAGCCGATCGAGACGCAGCTCTCCGCCGCGGCCGCCGCCGCCGAGCGCCAGGCCGCCGGATCGCCCGCCGACGCCGTCATCTGGGAGGAGGTCGTCGACCGCACCTCCGAGGAGTCCACGCTCTCGGCGACGTTCATCGCCTTCATGATCCTCGCGATGCTGATCGCGTCGGTCGGCATCTTCCTCAACAGTCCGATCCTGATCGTCGGCGCGATGGTCGTCGGCCCGGAGTTCGGGCCGATCGCCGCGACGTGCGTCGGCCTCGTCGAGCGGCGGACCGACCTCGCCGGGCGATCGCTGGCCGCGCTGATCGTCGGCTTCCCGGTCGGCATCACGCTGACGGTGCTCTCGACCTGGCTGCTGAAGGAGACCGGCGTCACGCCCGCGCACTTCACGTCGACCGACCACAGCCTCGCCGACTCGATCTCCAACCCCGACTTCCTCGCGTTCTTCGTGGCCTTCTGCGCGGGGATCGCCGGCATGCTGTCGCTCACGACCGCCAAGTCCGGCGCGCTGATCGGCGTCCTGGTGTCGGTGACCACCATCCCGGCCGCCGCGAACGTCGCCGTCGCCTTCGTCTACGGCGACTGGACGTCCTGGCGCGGCTCGCAGGAGCAGCTGCTCATCAACATCGGCGCGATCCACGTCGCCGGCGTGCTCACCCTGCTCGTGCAGCGCGCCCTCTACGGCCGCCGCCGGCGACGGCACCGCGAGCACCTGCGCGACCACGGGGTCGCGAACCCCGCCGCGTAAGCGACCTACATCGTCGAGCCGAGCGACGACCAGACGTCCATCTTGGTCCGCACCCGGCCGATGACGTCGTCGGTGAACTCGGTCGTGCCGGCCGAGCCGCCGAGGTCGTGGGTCCGGACGCCGCGCGCCGTCGACTCGAGCACCGACTCGTAGATCGCCCGCGACGCGCGCTCGGCGCCCGCGACGCCCTTCTCGGCCGCGTAGTTGAGGACCGCGCCGCACGCCAGGATCATGGCCATCGGGTTGGCGATGTCCTTGCCCTGCAGCGCCGGCGCCGTGCCGTGCGGGGCCTCGGCCATCGCGACGGTCGTCTTGAAGTCCTCGTCGAACGCCAGCAGGACCGACTCGGCGCCCGCGATCGAGCCGAACATCGGCATGACGAGGTCGCTCAGGCAGTCGCCGTCGCGGTTGAGCGCCGGGATCACGAGTGGGGAGTCCGCCGCGCCGCTGATCAGCCCCGCGTAGGTCGCGTCGATCAGCACCGGCTGGTACCAGACGTCCGGATGGCGCTCGGCCGCCCGGTCCATCTCCTCCTTGAGCATGCCCTCATACACGGGCGACACCGTCCACTTCGGCCCACCGTAGACCTTCCCGCCCAGCCGCTTGGCCGTCCGGAACGCGTACTCGGCGACCGCGGTGCACGTCCCGCGCGAGATCTTCTCCGTGCGGTAGGCGATCTCGTCGGCCGCGTCCTCGGTGCCCTCGCGCCACTGCTTGGCCCCGTAGGCGTCGTCGACCGCCATGCGGACGACCGAGATCGGCAGGTACACGCCCGCGACCGGGTTGATGCCGGGGATCCGGCGGCCGGTCCGGATGATCACCTTGCCGTCGACGCCCTCGCGCACGATGCGGTTGGGCGAGCCGACGTCGTCCTTGCCCTCCGGCGTGATCGTCGCGGCCTTGATCCCGAGGCCGCTCTCGCGCATCGCGGCGGCGGACTCCTCGACGACCCCGTTGCTCGTCGCGCGGCGGTTCTCGAGCGAGAGGTCGTAGCGGTCGAGCCGGATCGGCAGGCCCACCACCTCTGCGTCGAGGACGCGCAGCGCCTGCTCGAGGAGCTCCTGCCCGGTCTCGTCGCCTTCGAGGATGGTGATCGTCAACGGTTCGGTGGCCACGGCCTCAAAGTAGCCGCTTGCGCCGCGATCCGGCGCGCGGGCTACTCTCATCGCAGGATGTCCGAGCACTGCACCTGGTGTGGGACGGCGGTTCCGGAAGACGACGGCTTCCGCGTGGCCGAGCCCGAGGAGCGGCGCAAGGCGGTCTTCTGCCGGCTCGAGCACGTCGTGCCGTGGATGATCCGGGGCGCCGAGTGGGAGCCCGGGCGCATCGTGCGCGACGGCGAGCCCGACGACGCGCTCGGCCGCTGCGCGCTGTGCGGCGATCACCTCGGCGTCGAGCGGATCCTCGTCGTGCGCCATCGTGGCCAGCACCGGATCGGGGACGCGTTCTGCCGCCTGGAGCACTTCGAGGAGTGGGCGAAGGGCGGAGGCCGCTACAAGGCGGCGTCGTAGGGCCCTCGGACCGTCCTGCCTGATTGGCAGGGGCTGGCGCTACGGGTTAGCGGCGCTGACCTCTACGTTCCGCTACGTGATCGCTCGCCGCAGCACCTCCACGCGCTACGCCGTCGCGCTGCTCGTCGCCTTCCTGGCGGGGCTCTCCGCCGCCACCGCGCACGCCGACGTCCTCGTCAACAACGGCTCGACCGGCTTCGCGGCCCCGGCCAACCAGGCCAACGAGCCGGCGATGGCCATCGACCCGATCCACCCCAACGTGATCGCCGCCGGGGCGAACGACACCATCGACGAGCCCTGGTGCAACGCGGGCGACGACCACGACTGCTCCTACAGCACCAAGGCCGGCACGTCGGGGATCTACTTCTCCACCAACGCCGGGGCCTCGTGGACGCAGCCGACGTATTCGGGCATCACCGCGCGCGGCTGCACGGGCGTTCCGGGTGACTCCGACCCCTGCGTCGAGACGGTCGGGCCCGTCGGCACGCTGCCCAACTACGGCGAGCGCGGCATGCGCGATGACGGCGACCCGGGCGTCGCCTTCGGCCCGCGCCCGGACGCGCACGGCCACTTCTCCTGGTCCAACGGGTCGCGCCTGTACTACGTCAACCTGTCCGGCAAGCAGCCGGACTTCACGGGTCCCGACCCGTTCCCGGGCTTCGAGGCCGTCGCGGTCTCGCACGCGGACGACCTCGCCGCCGCCCGGAGCGGCTCCAACTCCGCGTGGGGCACGCCGTCGCTCAGCAGCACGCAGGACGTCGACACCTTCAGCGACAAGCCGCAGATCTGGGCCGACAACGCCGCCTCCAGCGCGCACTTCGGCAACGTGTACGTCTGCTACGACTCCTACACCTACGACGCCGCGACGGGCGCTTTCAACATCCCGCCGGTGAACGTGGGCACGTCGCACGACGGCGGGCAGACCTGGAGCCAGACGACCGCGGTGAGCGCCGACTACGAGGCGGCGACGCAGCCCGGGTACTCGCGCGTCGGCTGCACGATCCGCACCGACTCGCACGGCAAGGTGTACCTGTTCGCCTATCAGCAGCCGCCGCAGGCGCCGGCCGCGCCGGTGACCGGTCAGGAGCTGATGATGACCTCGAACGACGGAGGCGCCACGTGGAGCGCTCCCGTCAAGCTGTTCGACGCCAACGACCAGTGCGCCGGCTTCGAGCTGTCGATCTTCCGCTGCGTGCTCGACGGCGTCGGCGGCGAGCGCAACGACATCGGCGCCGCGCCGTCGGTCGACATCGCCAACGGCGCGCCGTTCGGCCTCGGCGCGACCAACCAGATCGTCATGAGCTGGGCGGACGGCGGCTCGGGCCTCGGCGACGAGCAGGTCAAGTTCACGACCTCGCGCGACGGCGGCGCCACCTGGGGCCCACGGCGCAACGTCCAGCGCCCGACCAACGACCGCGGGTACTACTCGGCCGCCGCTATCTCGCCGACCGGCAGGGACGTGTACCTGGTCTACAACGCGTACACCGCGCCGTTCACCGAGTCCGCCGAGGGGCCGGCGAACGCCCACCCGTCCGTTGGCGTGATGGAGCATGCGAGCATCGGGCCGCTCGGCGTCGTGGGGCCGTTCACGGTCGTCCACCGCAGCCCCTCCGGCGACGCGCGCGGCAGCACCCAGCTCAACCTCGCCGCGGAGTTCCTGGGTGACTACGTCTACGCGGCCGCCACGCGGACGTATGGCATCGGCATGTGGAACGACGTCCGCAACGCGGCCGACTGCCCGGCGATCGACGAGTACCGCCAGGAGCTCCACGAGGAGGCGGTCGCGACGGGCGTCCCGACGTCCGAGGCGCAGGAGCCGCCGACGCAGCTGCCCGGCGAGGACTCCGGGGACGAGGAGGAGGACGAAGGCGCGCCGGCGGTCCAGGCGGAGTGCCCGGCGCACTTCGGCGACGCCGGCGTCTACGGCGCGACCATCCCGGACCCGACGCCGTAGGCGGGCGTCGCGCCGGTGCCGAGCGTCCGCCAGCGCAGCGTCGCGAGGAGCGCGCTCGTGGCGGCGCCGGCGGCGGCGGCCAGGAACGCGGCGCGCCAGTCGACGGCCTCGACGAGCGCGCCGGCGACCGTGTTGCCGATCGCGAGCCCGACGACGAGCGACGTGATCGGCCAGGTGTAGGCCTCGGTCTCGGCGCCGGCGGGGGCGACCTCGCCGGCGATCTGGTTGCCGGCGGTGAGCGTGGGCGCGATGCAGCAGCCGGCGAGCAGCGCGAGCGGGAACATGGCCGCCAGCGACGGCGCGGCGGCCAGCGGCAGGTAGCCGAGCGGGAGCAGCGCCGCGAGGCGCGCGTAGCGGCGGCCGGGTGCGCCGGGCCACGAGCGCGCGCCGTAGGCGAGGCCGCCGATCGCGCTGCCCAGCGACCACGTCGCGACGAGCACGCCGGAGAGCCCGCGCGCCCCGTGGTCCTCGCTGAACGCGGGCAGCGTGACCTCCATCGCGCCGAAGCAGAAGCCCATCGGCAGCGTGCAGAGGACGAGCGTCCGGATGCCGGGCGAGCGCAGCGCGCCCCAGAGCCCGTGGCGCTGGGCGTCGTCGCTGATGCGCCAGCTGCGGACGGGCGGCTGGACGAGGAACCCGGCGAGGCCGGTCACGAGCAGGATCGGTGAGAGGATCAGCGCGATCGCGGGATCCCAGACGGCGGCGAGCAGCGCGGTGAGCAGCGGGCCGGTGACGAAGATCACCTCGATGAGGACGCCCTCGAGCGCGAGCGCGGTGCTGAGCAGCCCCGGGTCCTCGTCGGCGAGGATCCGCGGCCACAGCGACCGCGAGATCGAGCCGAGCGGCGGGATGAACGCCCCGGCCAGCGCGGCCAACACCACCAACAACCCGAGGGGCGCGTCGCTCAGGCCGCAGACGACGAGCGCCACCATGCAGACGGCGTGCAGCAGCGTCGCCGGCACGACGACGGGCGTGAGGCCGCGCCGGTCGATCAGGCGGCCGAGGAGGGGGCCGGTGACGCCGACGGCGAGCCCGAACGCCGCCGCGACCGCGCCCGCCGCCGCGTAGGAGCCGGTGTGCTCGCGCAGGAAGAGGACGATCGCGATGCCGTTGATGCCGACGGGCAGGCGGGCGGGCAGCTCGGCGGCCAGGAGCGCGCGGGCGTGCGGCGCGCGCAGGACGCGGCCGTAGCGCTCGCGGGCGCCGAGGGGCGGGCCGGCCGCGTCGCGCGTGCCGGCCTCGTGGACGCCCGGGACAGGAGGCGGACCAGACGAGGGGAGGGGCCTGGGTCTCGGGGCGGCGCGGTGCTAGGCCGCGGCCTCGGGGGTGGCGTCGTCGCCGTCCGTGCGGCCGTGGAGCTCCAGCTCGTCGGCGCGCTCCTCCAGCGCCGCGATGACGAACCGCAGGTGCTCGTCGAAGTCGACGCCCAGCGCCTCAGCGCCCTCGCGGACCTCGTCGCGGTTGACCGCGGCCGCGAACGCCGGCGTCTTGAGCTTCTTCTTCACCGACTTGGGCGTCATGCCGTGGATGCCCTCGGGGCGCACGTAGGCGCAGGCGACGATGAACCCCGACAGCTCGTCGACGGCGAACAGCGTCTTGGCCATCGGCGTCTCGCGCGGCACGTTCAGGAACGTGGCGTGGCCGGCGATCGCGTCCACGATCTCGGGGTCGACGTCGCGCTCCTTCAAGTACTTCAAGATGGTCCGCGGGTGGCCGTTCTCGGTGTCGTCCATGTCCGAGAACCGCTCGTAGTCGGCGTCGTGGAGCAGGCCGGCGACGGCCCAGCGCTCCTCGTCCTCGCCGTTCTTGCGGGCGTACCCGACCATGGCGGCCTCGACCGCCAGGCAGTGTCTCCGCAAGGAGGGTGATTCGACCCATTCGGTCAGGAGGTCCCACGCCTCCGCCCGCGAAAGCTGCGACGACATGGCTGTTACCCTAGCCCAGCGCCCGACCACGGCTTTCGGAGGCAGATCCGGGCGCTTCGACCGCATGGAGAAGTTCCTCATCGACGGCGGCGCTCCGCTGTCCGGCAGCGTCACGCCTGCCGGCAACAAGAACGCCGCTCTTCCCTGTCTCGCCGCGTCCGCGCTGACCTCGGACGAGGTCGTCGTGCGCAACATCCCGCGCATCCGCGACGTCCAGGCGATGCTCGACCTGCTCGAGGACCTCGGCGCCACCGTGGAGTGGCGCGGGGAGCACGAGGTCGCGATCTGCGCCGCCGGGATCACGCCGGAGTCGGCGATCGACCCGCGCATCTCGGCCCGCATCCGCGCGTCGTTCCTCCTGGCCGGCCCGCTGCTGGCGCGCTTCGGCCGCGCCGACATGCCGCCGCCCGGCGGCGACGTCATCGGCCGGCGCCGCCTCGACCCGCATCTCGACGCGTTCAAGGCGCTCGGCGCCCGCGTCGAGCAGCACGACCACACCATCTTGAAGCTGGTCGGCCGGCTGCGCGCGGGGGAGATCTTCATGGACGAGCCGTCCGTGATGGGCACCGAGAACGCGCTCATGGCCGCCGCGCTGACGCCCGGCGAGACGCAGATCTTCAACGCCGCCTCCGAGCCGCACGTCGTCGACCTCGCGCGCATGCTCGTCAAGATGGGCGCCGACATCCGCGGCATCGGGTCCAACGTCATGCACGTGACGGGGAGCGACGTCCTCGGCGGCACGACGCACGACATCGGCCCCGACCACATTGAGATCGGGTCGTTCATGGCGATGGCCGGCATGACCGGCGGCGAGATCCGGATCAAGGACACCGAGCCCGACGACCTGCGGATGATCCGCCTCGTGTTCCGGCGCATCGGCCTGGAGACCCAGCTGGACGGCGCCGACGTCATCGTGCCCGGCGACCAGAAGCTCGTCGTCGAGCGCGACATGGGCGAGCACACGTCCAAGGTGCAGGACGGGCCGTGGCCGGCGTTCCCGGCCGACCTGACCTCGATCGCCGTCGCGCTCGCGACGCAGTCCGAGGGCGAGGTCCTCGTGCACGAGTGGATGTTCGAGTCGCGGCTGTTCTTCTGCGACAAGCTGATCTCGATGGGCGCCAACATCTTCATCGCCGACCCCCACCGGGCGTTGATCCACGGCCCGCGGCGCCTGCGCGCCGCGCGCGTGGAGAGCCCGGACATCCGGGCGGGCATGGCGGTCCTGCTCGCCGCGCTGTGCGCCGAGGGCCGCACCGAGATCGGCAACATCCGCCAGATCGATCGCGGCTACGAGAGGATCGACGAGCGGCTTCGGGAGCTCGGGGCGAGCATCGAGCGAGTGGCTGAGCAACCGGCATTGGCGTAACCGTAAGGCCGGTTTCGCGCGTCTCAGCGATCTGTCACGAACTTGTTGCAGAGTCTGCGCGAAGTCGTAACAAACCAGGGCAGAGCCTCCACAGACTTTCTCGTAGTCTGCGGAGCCCGATGATCCACCCCATCCCCAACGGGACGCGTGACGTCCTGCCAGACGAGATGCGCGAGCTGCGCGCGATCACCGAGGCGATGCGCGGGGTGTTCGAGCATCGGCGGTACGGCGAGGTCTGGACGCCCACGATCGAGTTCGAGGACGTGCTGAGGCGCGGCGAGACGGGGGTCGACCCCGCCTATCGCGTCTTCGACGACCACGGGCACGTGATGGCGCTGCGGCCGGACATGACCGTGCCGATCGCGCGGGTGGTGGCCACGCGCTACGCGAGCGCCGAGCCGCCGCTGCGCTTCTCCTACTTCGCGCACGCCTACCGTGGCGTGCGCCCGCATCGCGGTCAGATGCGCGAGTTCCTGCAGGCGGGGATCGAGCTGATCGGCGCTCCCGGCCCGCACGGGACGGTCGAGGCGCTGTCCGTGCTCTGCGAGGCGCTCGACGCCGTCGGGCTGGTCGGCTACCGGATCGCGCTGGGCAGCGCGTCGCTGTACCCGGCGCTGTTGAGCACCTTCGCGGTGCCGGCCGCGACCGGGGAGGTGTTGTTGTCCGCCTTGGGCGACCGCGACTTCGTGCGGCTCGAGCGCGAGGTCGCGGCGCATGGGCTCGACGAGGCGCTCGTCCGCGTGCCGCAGCTGCGCGGCGGCCCCGAGGTGCTCGACGAGATCACCGGGGGAGAGGCCGACGGGCTGCGGGCGATCCTCGCGGACCTGCCGGCGTCGGTCCGCGAGCGCATCGTCCTGGACCTCGGGCTCGCGCGCGGCCTGGGCTACTACACCGGGTCGGTCTTCGACGTCCTCGATCCGGCGCTCGGCGAGCCGCTGGGCGGCGGCGGGCGCTACGACGGCCTGCTCGCGCGCTTCGGCCGCGACCTGCCGGCCGTCGGCTTCGCGCTGCACGTCGACCGCCTGCACCTCGCGCTCACGGGCGAGGAGGCGGTGGCATGAGCGCCGGCGGCCGCCCCGAGCTGACCATCGCCGTGCCGCGCGGCGCGCTGATGCCCGAGACGCTCGACCTGCTCGACGCCGTCGGCGTGGACACCGCCGAGGTGCGCGCCAACAACCGCCGGCTGCTCTTCGGCGACGTCGGCATCGTGACGATGCGCCCGTCGGACGTCCCGACCTACGTCGAGGCCGGCGCCGCCGACGTCGGCATCACCGGCAAGGACGTCCTCACCGAGCAGGACGAGCGCCAGGTCGTCGAGCTGCTGGACCTGGGCTACGGCCCGTGCCGGATGATCCTCGCGACGATCGCCGGCGACGTCGACCCCGCCGCCGAGGCGCTGCGCCGCCTGGGCGTGATGCGGGTCGCGACCAAGTACTCGCGGATCGCCGCCCGCTACTTCGAGGCGACCGGCCGTCAGGCCGAGATCGTCGAGGTGAAGGGCTCGGTCGAGCTCGCGCCGCTGACCGGGCTGGTCGAGGCGATCGTCGACGTCACCGCCACCGGCAACACGCTGCGCGAGAACGGCCTCGTGATCCGCGAGGAGATCCTGACCTCGACGGCGCGCCTGATCGCCAATCCCGTGGCGCACAAGCTCAAGTCCGCCGCCATCGACGAGCTGGCGCGCCGGATGCGGGCGGCGAACAAGCCGTCGGCGCCGATCGCGGGTGGGGCATGATCGTCGAGCGCTTCGAGGTCACGGGCCAGGCCGGCGAGGCGGCGGCGTCGCTGCGCGCGCTCGCGCCCGCGGGCGTCTCGGTCTCGGGCACGGTGAGCGAGATCGTCGCGTCGGTGCGCACGCGCGGCGAGCAGGCGCTGCTGGAGTACGCCGAGCGCTTTGACGGTGTCACCGGTCCGCTGCGGGTCGACAAGTCCGAGTGCGACGCGGCCCTCGCGGCGCTCGACCCCGCCGTCCGCGCCGGCCTGGAGGTCGCCATCGCCAACGTGCGCGCGGTCGCCGAGGCGGGGCTGGCCACCGACACCGACCTGACGCTGCCGCAGGGCCAGCACGTGACGATCCGCGAGGTTCCCGTCAGGCGCGCCGCGATCTACACGCCGGGCGGCCGCAACCCGTACCCGTCGACGGTGGTCATGGGCGTCGTGACCGCGCGGGCGGCGGGGGTCGACGAGGTCGTCGTCTGCGCGCCCGGCGCGCATCCGGTCATCCTCGCGGCGTGCGCGCTGTGCGGGGCCGACGAGGTCTGGAGGATGGGTGGCGCGCACGCGGTCGCCGCGTTCGCCTACGGGACGGAGTCCGTCAAGCGGGTGGACGTCATCGCCGGGCCCGGCTCGCTCTACGTCCAGGAGGCCAAGCGCCAGGTCAGCGGCGACGTGGCGATCGACGCCTTCGCCGGGCCCTCCGACGTGCTGATCGTGGCGTCGGGCGACGCGGACGTCGACCTGGTCGTCGCCGACCTGCTGGCGCAGGCCGAGCACGGCATCGGGACGATCGTCGCACTGGTGACCGACGACGCGGCGCTGGCGCACGAGACCGCGTCGCGGCTGGACGAGGCGCCGGACTCCGACGCGGCCGCGGCGGTCGTCGTCGTCGACGACCTCCAGACGGGGCTCGCCGTGTCCGAGGGGTTCGCGCCCGAGCACCTCGAGCTCGTCGGGGCCGGCGCGGAGGCGCTGGTCGACCATGTGAGGTCCGCCGGGTGCGTGTTCGTCGGCCGTGAGAGCGGGACGGCGTTCGGCGACTACGTGGCCGGCTCCAACCACACGCTGCCCACCGGCGGTGCGGCGCGGTTCACGTCCGGGCTGTCGACGCGGCAGTTCCGGCGGCGCATGAACGTCGTGCGGATCGGGCCCGCCGCGGACGCCCTCGCGCGGGTCGGCGTGCCGATCGCGGAGGCCGAAGGCTTCACCCGGCACGCGGAGTCGATGCGGGTACGGGAGAATCCCCCGCGATGACGCGCTCCGCCGAGATCACCCGCCAGACGAAGGAGACCGACGTCCGCCTGACGCTCGGCCTCGACGGCCACGGCGCCGGGACCCGCGAGACGGGTGTCGGCTTCCTCGACCACATGCTCGACCTGCTCGCGCGGCACGGGCGGCTCGACCTGTTCGTCGACGTCAAGGGCGACCTGCAGACCGGGGCGCACCACACCGTCGAGGACACGGGGATCGTGCTCGGGCAGGCGCTCGACCGGGCGCTCGGCGACCGCGCCGGCATCTTCCGCTACGGGCACGCCGTGGTCCCGATGGACGAGGCGCGCGCGGCCGTGTCGCTGGATCTGAGCGGCCGGCCGTTCCTGGCCTTCGAGGCCGACCTGCCGCCCGGCGGCACCGGCAACTTCGACCACGAGCTCACCGAGGAGTTCTTCCGCGCGGTCTCGTCGGCGGCGCGGATGACGCTGCACGTGACGGTCGAGACCGGGACCAACGCCCATCACATGATCGAGGCGGCGTTCAAGGCCTTCGCCCGCGCGCTGCGCGAGGCCGTGGCGATCGACCCCACCGAGACGGGCGTCCCGTCGACCAAGGGGACGCTGACCTCGTGACGGCCACGCTCGGCCTCGTGGACTACGGCATGGGCAACCGCCGCTCCATGCAGAAGTCGCTGGAACGCGCGGGCGCGACGGTCGTCCTGACGGGCGACCACGACGAGCTGCGCGCGACTGACGGCCTCGTCGTCCCGGGCGTCGGCGCGTTCGCCCGCGCGATGCAGTTGTTGAACGACTCGGGGCTGGCGGAGCTGATCCGCGAGCGCGCGGAGGCCGGCGCCCCGATCCTCGGCGCCTGCCTGGGCATGCAGCTGCTCTTCGAGGGCAGCCCGGAGTTCGGCGACACCGACGGCCTCGGGCTGCTGCCCGGCGAGGTCGTGCCGCTGGACGCGCGCGGCCTGAAACTTCCGCACATCGGGTGGAACGACGTCCGCTGGCCGCAGCCGAGCCCGCTCAGCGCGGGACTGCCGGACCCGGCGCCGTTCTACCACGTGCACTCCTTCGTTCCGGCGATCGCGCTCGACAGCGAGATCGCGCTCGGCATCAGCGACTACGGCAGCGAGTTCGCGTCGGTCGTGGGCCGCGGGAACGTGTTCGGCACCCAGTTCCATCCCGAGAAGTCCTCGCGCGACGGCATCGCCCTGCTGGCGAACTTCGTGCGGGTCTGTACGTCAGTGGAGGCGACGGCAGCTTGATCCTGTACCCGGCGATCGACATCAGCGAGGGCAAGGCGGTCCGGCTGGTGAGGGGTGACTTCAACCAGGTCACCGTCTACGAGGACTCGCCCCTGGAGGCGGCACGCGCGTGGGTCGAGGCCGGCGCGCGCTTCCTGCACGTGGTGGACCTCGACGGTGCGCGAACCGGCTCGCCGAAGTCTCTCGACCATCTGGAGCAGATCGCCAACGAGCTGCACGTGCCCGTCCAGTACGGCGGCGGGCTGCGGTCGCTGCCGGCGGTGCGCGACGCGCTGCGCGCCGGCGCCGAGCGCGTGATCCTCGGGACGGCGGCGTTCAACGACATCGACTTCCTCGACGACGTGCTCGGCGCGTACCGGGAGCGCGCGATCGTGTCGGTCGACACGCGCGGCGGCAACGTCTCGACGTCGGGCTGGCAGGAGACGACGCAGATGCCGGCCGAAGCGGTGATCGAGCGGCTGCAGAACCGCGGCGTGCGGTCGTTCGTCTACACGGACGTCGACCGCGACGGCATGCTCGGCGGGATCGACTTCGACGCCGTCAGGCGCATCGCCAAGGTCGTGCGCGGCAGGTTCATCTACTCGGGCGGCATCGGCTCGCTCGACGACCTCCGCGGCCTGCGCGACCTGCGCCAGGTGAACCTCGGCGGCGTGATCGCGGGCAAGGCGCTGTACGAGGGGCGCTTCACGATCTCCGAGGGGCAGAAGGCGCTTCAGCCCGAGGCGACCGACCGCAGCGACAAGAAGCCGTTCCGGCCGGTGCCGGCGACGGACTGAGACGCGGCCGTGCACCTCAAGCGCGTGATCCCCTGCCTCGACGTCGACAACGGCCGCGTCGTAAAGGGCACCAACTTCGTCGGCCTGCGCGACGCGGGCGACCCCGTCGAGCTGGCGGAGCGCTACGACGCCGAGGGCGCCGACGAGATCATCTTCCTGGACATCACCGCGACGCACGAGCAGCGCGAGACGATCGTCGACCTCGCGCGCCGGACCGCCGACAACGTGTTCATCCCGTTCACGATCGGCGGCGGGATCCGCTCGGTCGCCGACGCGCAGGCCGTCCTGGATGCGGGCGCCGACAAGGTGGCCGTCAACTCGGCGGCGGTCGCGCGGCCGGAGCTGCTCGACGAGCTCGCGGAGCACTTCGGCGCGCAGTGCGTCGTCCTGGCGATCGACGCCAAGCGTCGCGTCGACGCGACGCAGGCCGACGGCTGGGAGGTCTTCGTCGCCGGCGGCCGGACGCCGACCGGCCGTGACGCGATCGAGTGGGCCGTCGAGGGCGTCCGCCGCGGCGCCGGCGAGATCCTGCTGACGTCGATGGACCGCGACGGGACCAAGGACGGCTACGACCTCGAGCTGACGCACGCGGTCGCCGAAGCCGTCGACGTGCCGGTGATCGCCTCCGGCGGCGCCGGCGACCTCGACGACCTCACCGCCGCACTCGAAGCCGGCGCCGACGCGGCGCTGGTCGCCTCGCTCTTCCACTTCGGCGAGCACACGGTCGCCGAGGCGAAAGCGCGGCTGGTGGCGGCGGGCGTGCCGGTGCGGGCGTAGCGCTCAGGGTCGTGTGGTGGCTGCGCTCGCGGTGCGGGCGTAGCGCTCACGCACGCCTCGACGCGGTGGCCGAGCCGGTCGCGCCTTAGCGCTCGGGCGTCTGCTCGGCGCAGCGGCGCGGGTCCGATCCTGGTCCGGCAGGCACGCGCGGCGCCGGTCGACGGGTGGAACGGCGGTGTTCCGAATCCTCCCCGGATGGCGGGTTGAACTCGTCCGTCGTCGGACATAGGTTGGCCGAATATATGTCAGGCGTCGTGCGGGTTCTTTCCGCGGCAGCGTGCGCGCTGTCGCTCTTCGTCTTCTGCTCCGTCGCGTCGGCGGATGTCCAAGCGGTCGGCTCGGCGAGTGCGTCGGGTTCGGGGACATCGCTCTCGCTGCCCGGGTTCGCCGTGGCCAACGGATCAGGCCGGCTGCTCGCCGTCGGGGTCTCGACGACCGCCGGTGGCACGGTCACCGGCGTCACGTACGGCGGGCAGGCGCTGACGAGTCGCGTCGCGGATGGCGCGGTCCCGCAGTCGGGCCCGGGCACGCACGCGGAGATCTGGACGCTGAGCAACCCGCCGGTCGGGAGCGCGACCGTGACCGTGACATTCGCGGGCAGCGTGTCGGCGGTCATCGGCGCCGCCAGCTTCACCGGCGTCGACCCGGTCGACCCGGTCATCGTGGCGACGTCGGATCACGAGGACGGCGGCCAGAACTCCGCCGACATCTCCTTGAACAACACCGTCGCGGCCGACGGGATGTTCGGCGTGATCGCCCTCGACAACCTCGCCAACACGAGCGAGCCGACCGTCGGCGGCGCCACGGACCTCGTGGTCCCGACGCAGCTCTGGAAGGCCACGTCGGGCGTCCACGGCGCCGCTGCCGCGCGCTCGGGCAACACCGGCGCCAACCAGGCGACGTCGGCCGGCATCAACTGGCACTGGACCTTCCTCGACAGCAACCAGCGCAACCCCTTCACCCAGGTGGTCGTCGCCCTCCGCCATGGCAGCCTGGCCGTCGCGCCGACCGTCACGACGCCGACCGACACGGCCGTCACCACGACGTCGGCGACGCTCGGCGGGACCGTGACGAGCGACGGCGGCAGCGCGCTGAGCGAGCGCGGCGTCGTCTTCTGCGCGTCGCCGTGCACGCCGGCGCTCGGCGGCGCGGGCATGACCAAGGTCGCCTCTGCCACCGCCACGACCGGGACGTTCACCGTGCCGGTCGGCAGCCTGGCCTCGTCGACCGGCTACAGCTTCCGCGCCTACGCGACCAACGCGGTCGGGACCGCCTACAGCGCGAGCGGGTCGTTCACGACCGCCACGCCCAACCACGCGCCGACGGCGTCCGCCGGCGGTCCGTACACGATCGCCGAGGGCTCCGGCGTGACGCTCGACGCCTCGGCCTCCGCGGATCCCGACGGCGACGCGCTGACCTACACGTGGGACATCGACGGGGACGGCGCCTACGGTGACGCGACCGGCGTCGCCCCGACGCTGACCGCGGCGCAGCTGGCCGGGTTCGGCCTCGGCGACGGGCCGGCCACCAAGAGCGTGCGCGTCCGGGTCTCCGACGGGTCGCTCTCGACGACGTCGGCCGCCACGACGGTCACCGTGACCAACGCGGCGCCGTCGGCGACGCTGGGCAACGACGGGCCGGTCGTGGAAGGCTCCGACGCGACGGTGTCCTTCACCGGCGCCACCGATCCGTCGAGCGCCGACACCGCGGCCGGGTTCCGCTACGCCTATGACTTGGACGACGACGGCACGTGGGACGTCGGCGACGGCACCTACGGCGGGAGCACGACCAGCGCGACGGCGACGCTGCCGACGACCGACGACGGCACGCGGACGGTGCGGGCGGCGATCATCGACAAGGACGGCGGCACGAAGCTGCTGACGACGATCGTCACGGTGACCAACGCGGCGCCGTCGGCGACATTGAGCAACGACGGGCCGGTCGTGGAGGGGTCCGACGCGACGGTGTCCTTCACGGGCGCCAGCGATCCGTCGAGCGCGGACACGGTGGCCGGGTTCCGCTACGCCTATGACTTGAACGACGACGGGACGTACGACATCGGGGACGGCACCTACGGCGGGAGCTCGACCAGCGCGACCGCCACGCTGCCGACGACCGACGACGGCACCCAGATCGTGCGCGCGGCGATCATCGACAAGGACGGCGACGCGACGGTCCTGACGACGACGGTCACGGCGACCAACGCGGCGCCGACGGCCACGGCCACGCCCGCGGGCGCGGTGCTGGTGAACGCGGACCTGGCGCTCGCGCTGACCGCGACCGATCCCTCGAGCGCCGACGCCGCCGCCGACTTCACCTACATCATCGACTGGGGCGACGGGACGGTCGACACCGTGACCGGTCCGGCCGCCGCCAGCGCCACGCATGCCTACGCCGCCGCCGGCACGTACACCATCTCGGTGGTCGGCACCGACAAGAACGGCGGCAGCAGCGCGCCGGCGACCGCCACCGCGACCGTGACCGCTCCGCCGCCGCCCGAGGCGCCCGCGGACACGACGCCGACCGCGGCGACGACCACCGCGCCGCCGCCGCCCGCGCCGGTCGCGGCCGCCTCGGTGTCGAAGCTCGTCAAGGTCGAGAGCCTGAGCGTCGCGCCGCGCTGTGTGGCCGCGGCGGCCGCGACCACGCGATCGGTCAAGATCCGCTACCGGTTGAGCACGGCGGCGACGGTCCGCGTCGCGATCCAGCGCAGCACCGGCTCGCACGCTGTCCGCAAGTGCCCGCCGGTCCGCGGCAGCGCACAGCCTGACGGCAAGCTCAAGCCCGGCAGCTACACGTCGGTCAGCGTCAAGCAGGCCACCGGCTCGTCGGGCGGCACGACGCTGACGATCGCCCAGGCCGGGAAGGGCGGCGCGGTGGGCACCACCGCCAGCCTCCGACCGCAGGCGCTGCTGGCCAAGGGCAAGAAGCTCTCGCCCGGGACCTACCTGCTGACCGTCACGGTGCTCGGCGCCGACGGCAAGGCGCAGGGCTCGGCGCGCGTGAAGTTCTGGGTGCTGAAGCGGTAGCGGGCCGGAGCCGCGCGCGCGAGGGTGGGGCGGGGCGGGCCGGCGTGAAGGCGGGGCGCGCTGCGGCCGGAGGCGCGCGCCCCTAGTCCTTCCGCGCCCGGCAGACCGTCCGGCCGTTGGACTGGCGCGTGAAGCACACCGGCGGCTTCGGGATCCGGCACGTCGTCTTCCCGTTCGCCCTGAAGCAGACCTCGACGCCCTTGCGGCGCTGGGCCAGCCGGCGGGCGACTGCGCGCTTGCGGGCGGCGACGCGGGCATCCAAGTACCTCCGGTGACGGCGCTCGGCGACCGCCGCGAGGTGCGCCCGGCGCTGCTTGCGGCCGGCGTCGGTCAGCGTCCCGGCGGCCGTCCGGCCCTCCTCGCCCAAGGCGTACAACGTGGCGTAGCCCACGAGGTAGATCCGCTGGCCGTCGGAGATCACGGGGTTGAAGGCGCCGCGGCCGATCGACCACACCATCTTGCCGGTGGCCGCGCCCAGGGCGCCGGTCGAGTGGCGGCTCAGGTTGGAGTAGAACACCAGGTCGCCGATCACGACGGGACCGCCGGAGATCTTCCCGCCGCTGTCGTGCGTCCAGCGGACGTTGCCGGTCCGCGCGTCGAAGGCGTACAGCTTGCCGTCGTAGGACCCGGCGTACACGGTCCCGCCGTTCACGGGCGAGATCGCGGGCGACGAGTACACGTACGACCCGGTCTTGTGCCGCCACGCGAGCTTGCCGTCGCTCGCGCTGAAGGAGTACACGAACCCGTCGGTGTTGCCGATGTAGACGCGCCCGTAGGCGATCGCGGGCGTCGCGTAGAAGTTGCCCGACTTCAGGCCGAACGCGCCGCCGCTGGTCCCGGTCTTCCACAGCTGCTGGCCGTCGGCGCGCTTGATCGCGGTCACGTGGCCGCCGTAGTCGCCGAAGATCAGGCGCCCGTTGCCGTCCAGCGCGATCGCGCCCTTGACCGCGCCGCCGGCCTTGTAGGTCCAGACGATGTCG
Source organism: Baekduia sp. (assembly GCA_036518975.1). Classification (GTDB taxonomy): domain Bacteria; phylum Actinomycetota; class Thermoleophilia; order Solirubrobacterales; family Solirubrobacteraceae; genus Baekduia. Next base: position 4,598 of record DATDMD010000261.1, on the reverse strand, counting down.
CCGTTGGCCGCGTCCAGCGAGTACACGGTGCCGTCCTCGGAGCCGAAGTACAGGCGGCCATGGTCGACCAGCGGCGAGGACTCCGCGCGGCTGGGCAGCTTGCGCGACCAGCGCGTCCGGCCCGAGTAGCCCGCGATCGCCGCGACGCGCCCCGCCCGGATCCCCTTGCCGCGCGACAGCACGACGGCGTAGACGGTCCCGTCAGAGCACGCCGGCGACGACGCCGCCAGGTACCCGAGCTTGACCTTCCAGCGGACCTTGCCGGTGCGGCGCGAGATCGCGTAGAGCGCGCCGTTGTTCTTCAACAGGTACAGCGACCGGCCGCAGATGACCGGCGGGAACTCGAGCAGGATCGAGCCCGTCACCTTCCAGCGCACGTTGAACGGCGGGCGCAGGTCGCGCTCCAGCGGCAGGTAGCGCGCGCGGTTGGCCGTGTAGCCGTACATGGGCCACTCGAACCCGTCGTCGAACGGGTCCTTGGCGGAGGACGTCGTGGTCTTCGGCGCGGGCGTGGTGGGCGTCGGCGCCGTCGGCGGCGCCGTGTCGAACTCGACGTCCGAGTTGGAGACGTCGCCGGGGCCGCCCGTCAGCACCTTCACCGCGCCGGCCGCGAGCGCGAGCGCGATCACGGCCGGGACGATCCACACCAGCCGGCGGCGGCGGCCGCCGGAGGGACGGGTCATGCGCGACAGGGTATGAGGTCGAGCGGCGTGCGAGGATCGCGACCGTGTTGAGGCCCGATGAAGCGTTGCAAGCCCTGCGCGCGGCGCCGTGCGGCGCGCGCGTGCTCGACGTGCTGTCCGACCACGCGGGCGCGTGGGTCGTCGGCGGCGCGGTCCGGGACGCCCTGCTGGGGCGCGGCGTCGCCGAGCTGGACGTCGTCGTCGAGGGCGATCCGGAGCCGGTGGCGCGCGCGCTCGGCGAGGTCGTCGCCTTCCACGAGCGCTTCAACACGTACGACGTCGTGGCGCCGGGCGGCTGCGTGGTCGACGTCGTGATGGCGCGCGCCGAGGGCTACGCGGCGCCGGGCGCGCTGCCCGACGTGCGGCCCGGCGACCTCGAGGACGACCTGCTGCGCCGGGACTTCACGGTCAACGCCCTGGCGCTCAACGCGGCGGGAGAGCTGGCCGCGGCGCCCGCGGCGCTCGAAGACCTGGAGGCGGGGCGCCTGCGGGTGCTCCATGCCGCGTCGTTCCGCGACGACCCGACGCGCCTGTGGCGCCTGGTCCGCTACGCGGTGCGGCTCGGCTTCACGCCGGAGCCGGCGACCGACCGGCTGGCCTACGAGGCGGTGCAGCGCGGCGCGCTGGACACGGTGTCCGGGGACCGGCTCGGCGCCGAGCTGCGCCTGGCGCTGATCGAGCCCGACCCGCTCGCCGCGCTGCACGCCGCGCAGAACCTCGAGCTGGTGACGGGCCTGAGGCTCGACCCGCTGTTCGTCGCCGAGGCGCTGGCGCTGCTGCCGCCGCCGCGGCGCGCGCTGCGGGCGCTGCTGGGGCCGAGCGCGGAGGACGACGCGGGCGCGGACGCTGGCGCGGATCCGTCGGCGCCCGCCGCCGCGCCCGACCCGCGGCGCGACCTCACGATCCTCGGCGCGGTGATCCCCGACGCGTCATGGCCCGACGGCTATGGCTTCACCGCCCCCGAGGCCCGCATCCTCGCGCGCTGCGCCGCGATCGACCCGGTGCGCGACGGCGCGCCGTCGGAGGTCGTCGCGCAGCTCGCCGGGGAGCCGCTCGAGGCCGTCGCCGTCGCCGGCGCGCGCGGGAGCGCCGACGCCGCCCGCCGCTTCCTGGACCACGACCGCCACGTCCGCCTGGCGATCGACGGCAACGACCTGATCGCGGCCGGGATCCCGCAGGGGCCGGACGTCGGCCGCCGGCTCGCCGCGACGCTGGCCCGCCGCCTGGACGGCGAGCTCGGCGACGACCGCGACGCGCAGCTGGCCGCCGCGCTCACTGCGTGAGCGTCGCGCCGGGCTCCGGAGCCACCACGGTGAGCGCCTTGCTCAGACTGCTAGAACACCACCTCGTGCCGATCGACGCCATCGAGTTGGGGCTCCCCGGCGCCCACGTCCTGTTCACGGGCCGCGCCGGCGGCGTCTCGGCCGGGCCCTACGCGTCGCTGAACCTCGGCCGCTGGACCGACGACGACCCCGACGCGGTCGCCGAGAACCGCCGCCGCGCCGCCGTCGGCCGGCCGATCGCGTCCGCTCGCCAGGTCCACGGGACGGATGTCGTGATCCTCGACGCCGAGCCAGGAACGCCGGCAGCCATCCCCGAGGCCGACGGCGTCGCGACGACGTCCCGCGACCTCGTCGCGCTCGTCCTCACCGCCGACTGCCTGCCGATCGCGCTCGCCACGCCCAAGGCCATCGCCATGGTCCACGCCGGCTGGGGCGGCCTGGCCGGCGGCGTCCTGCGGTCCGGCGTCGACGCGCTGCGGCGCCTGGACCCCGACGGCCCCATCAGCGCCGCGATCGGCCCCGGCGCCGGCGTCTGCTGCTACGAGGTCGGCGACGACGTCGCCGCGCGCTTCCCGGACGAGCCCCGCCGCGCCGACCGCGCCCTCGACCTCAAGGCGATCGCCGCGCGCCGGCTCGCCGCGGCGGGCGTCGCGCGCGTCCACGACGTCGGCCGCTGCACGATCTGCGAGCCCGACGTCTTCTTCTCGCACCGCGCGTCCGGCCCGGTCACCGGCCGGCAGGGAGGCCTCGCGTGGCGCGCCTGATCGAGGGGCTCACCGTCGACCAAGTCCGCGCCAACGTCGAGCGCGTCAAGGCCGAGATCGCCGACGCCGCCGCCCGCGCGCACCGCGACCCGACCGGCGTCGAGCTGCTGGCCGCCGTCAAGTACGTGGCGCTCGAGGAGCTGCCGGTCCTGAGCGCGGCGGGCCTCACCCTGGTCGGCGAGAACCGCGCCCAGGAGCTCGTCCGCAAGCACGACGCGCCCGGCGGCGCGCAGCTGACCTGGGACTTCATCGGCCACCTCCAGTCGCGGAAGGTGAAGCAGATCGTCCCGCTCACCCGCCTGATCCACTCGGTCGGCAGCGACTCGGTCCTCGAGCAGCTCGGCCGGCACGCGCCGCCGAGCACCGAGATCCTCATCGAGGTCAACGTCGCGGCCGAGCCCGAGAAGTCCGGCATCGCGCCCGACCAGCTCGGCGACTTCCTGGCCCGCGCCCGCGCGGTCGCCACGCCGGTGGGCCTGATGACGATGCCGCCGTTCACCGAGCGCCCCGAGGACTCCCGCCGCCACTTCGCCGCGCTGGCGCAGCTCGCGGCGGATCACGGCCTTCAGCGCCTCTCGATGGGCACCACGCAGGACTTCGCGGTGGCCGTCGAAGAGGGCGCGACGATCGTCCGGGTGGGCACGAAGTTGTACCTGTGATTGCAGGAGATTCCCCGCGGTTGGCGTAGAGTTGTCACCGTGGCCGTGAGCGACAGCTGGCATAAGGCCCTCGTGTACTTCGGGTTGGCCGAGGAGCGGGACAACTATGCCGACGACGACGAGGACTACCGCGAGCCCGAGCAGGAGCTCGAGGAGCGCTACCGCGAGCGCCCGAACGTCCGCCGTCTGAGCTCCAGCTCGCGCAGGCGCCGGGACGACTTCGACGACATCTTCGCCGACGACGAGCCCCCGACCCGCGCGAACCTGCGCCCGGTCGGCGGTGGCGGCGGCGGGACGGCGACCAAGCGGAACGGCTCGGTGAAGCTGCACCTCGTCATCCCCAAGTCGTTCAACGACGCCCAGCAGGTCGCCGACAAGTTCAAGGACGACATCCCGGTCGTGCTGAACCTCCAGTCGACCGACACCGACCTGTCCAAGCGTCTCATCGACTTCGCCTCCGGGCTCACCTACGCCCTCGACGGCGGCATGCAGCGCGTCGCGGATCGCGTCTTCATGCTCACGCCGCGCAACGTCGAGATCTCGGCGGAAGAGCGCGCGCAGCTGATCGAGAAGGGCTTCTTCAACCAGTCCTAGTTGGGCGGGGTGCTGACGCCCCGACCAACTACAGTGTCGCCGCATATGCAGGTCGGTCTCATCGGTGCGGGGAACATGGCGCGCGGCATCGCGCGCGGCTGGCGCAGGCCCATCCTCGCCACGGACCCGCTGCCCGGGCGCGCCCAGGCGCTGGTCGACGAGGTCGGCGGGACCGCGCTGCCCGACAACGTGACCCTGGCTCAGCAGGCCGACCTGGTCGTCCTCTGCCACAAGCCCCCGCAGCTGGGGCTCGTCGCCGCGGAGATCGGCGAGCACGCCAAGGCCATCGCCTCGATCCTCGGCGGCGTGCCGCTGGCAGAGATCAAGGCCGCCTACCCCGACCGCCCCGTCTACCGCTTCTTACCCAGCACGCCCGTCGAGCTGCGCCAAGGCGTGGTCGTGCGTGCCGCCGACGACGTCCACCAGGACGCGCGGCTGGACCAGGACGTGCCGTCGCTGTTCGGCGAGCTGGGCCTGCTGGTCGAGGTCGACGACGGCCTCGTGGACGTCGCGATGGGCCTGATGAGCAACGCGCCCGCCTACGTCGCGCTGCTCGCCGAGGCCCAGGTCGACGCGGGGGTCCGCCACGGCCTGCCGCCCGACAAGGCCGCCGAG
>DATDMD010000260.1:0-19033 GCA_036518975.1 Baekduia sp. | reverse complement strand
CGCGGCGCGCTCGGCGACCGCCGCTGGACCGTCGGCGGCGTCTCCTACGGGACGTTCGTCGCCGAGCGCCTCGCGCTCGCCCATCCGCAGAGCATCCGCGCGCTGGTCCTCGACTCCGTCGTCCCGCAGGAGGGCGTCGAGCTGCTGGATCGCGTCCCGCTGCGGGCGACCGCGCGCGTCCTGCGCACCGTCTGCGCCGAGCCGCGCGCGCCGTGCGAGCCGGGGACCGACCCCGTCGCCGACCTCCGCGCTGTCCTGCGCGCCGAACCCGCGCTCGGCCCGGCGCTGCTGGACGTGATGACCGAGCGCTCGATCGGCGTCCCGCGCCTGGACTCGATCACGCCCGCGCTGCACGCCGCGGCGACGGGCGACCTCGCGCCCCTGCGCGCGCTCCTCGGCGCGACCGCCCGCGAGGAGACCGGCGCGATCCCGCCCACCGCGTTCTCCGCCGGCCTGCACGCCGCGACGCTGTGCGCCGACGCACCCGCGCTCTGGCCCGGCGGCCCGGCCGCCCCCGCGCCGGTGCGCACCGCGACCCTCGACCGCCTCGGCGCCGGCGGCCTGCGCCCCGCCGACACCGCCCCGTGGCCGCCGTCCACCGCGCTCGACCAGGGCCTCGTCGCCACCTGCCGCGCCTGGCCGCCGACGCCCGCGCCGCCGGCGCCCGCGCGCGGCGCGACGATCCGCGCGCCCGCCCTCCTGCTCGCCGGCGACCGCGACCTCTCCACCCCGCTCGAATGGGCGCGTGCCCAGCGCGACGCGATGGCCGACGCGCGCCTGGTCGTCGTCCCGGGCGCCGGCCACTCGATCCTGACCCGCGAGGCCGGGACCACGGGCCGCGACGCGCTCCAGCAGTTCTTGGCGCAACGCCGCTAGCCCGCGCTGTCGATCTCGCGCCCGCCCGTCTGTCGAGGACACATGACCACCATCAAGCACTGGGACATCCGCTGGGAGGGCCTGATCCCCGCGCGCCCGCAGGCCGTCTGGGACGCCGTCACCGCCCACCCCACCGGCTACCTCTGGCCGATCGACTACGAGCCGCGCCTCGGCGGCGCCGAGCGCGGCCTCACCGCCGGCGGCGGGACCGTGACCGCGTGGGAGCCGCCGCGCCACTTCGCCACCCGCACGCGCCCGGAGACCGAGCGCGACGGCCTCAACGAGCTCGACTACGTCCTCGAACCCCACGACGGCGGGGCCACCACGTACCTGCGCTACGCCCACCGCGCGGCCGTCCCCGCCGCCGACTTCGACCGCCAGCTCACGATGTGCCGCGCGCACACCGCGTTCTACAACCACTCGCTCGGCGTCTACGCCGCGCACTTCGCCGGCCGCGACCCCGAGGCCTACATCAACGGCGAAGCAGCACGAGGCGCCACCTTCGCCGCCGTCCGCCGCGCGCTCGGCCTGCCCGACGACGTCGTCGCCGGCGACCCCGTCCGCCTCACGCCCGGCCCCGACCTCCCGCCCATCGACGGCGTCGTCGACTACGCCACGGGCCCGTTCCTCGGCGTCCGCACCGCCGGCGCGCTGCACCGCGTCTACGGCCGCGACCACTGGGGCTTCCCCGTCGCCGTCTCCCACCACCTGTTCTCCCCGGGCGCCAACGTCGGTGGGCTGACCGCCGCGTGGCAGTCCTGGCTGGACACCGTCGCCACCGCCATGGAGGCTGTCGCCTGATGCCCCGCTACGCCGTCCTGCTCTACGAGCGCGTCCCGCCCGAGGACCTCCCCGCCGACGTGCGCGCCGGCCACGCCGCGCTGCCCGAGCGCGTCGCCGAGGCCGGCGGCCGGATCGTCGCCGGCCTCGCGATCCGCGACAACGACACCGCCACGGCGATCCGCGGCGACCTCGTCACCGACGGGCCGTTCATCGAGACCAAGGAGGTCATGGCCGGCCTGTTCGTCCTGGAGGCGCGCGACCTCGACCACGCGCTGGAGCTCGCGCGCATGACGCCGATCGTCGAGGGCGGCGTGGAGGTCCGCCCGCTGGTCGACTTCATGGTGTTGGAGTGAGCCACGCCGCCACCGCGGCCGAGCGCGCGGTCGCCGACGCGCACCGGACCGAGTGGGCCTACGTCCTCGCGGCGACCGTGCGCGTCACCCGCGACCTCGACGCCGCGCAGGACTGCGTCCAGGACGCCTACGTCGCCGCGCTCGACGCGTGGGCGCGCGACGGCGTCCCGGAGCGCCCCGGCGCGTGGCTGACCACGGTCGCGCGGCGGGGCGCGCTCAACGTCCTGGCGCGCGGCCGGACGCTGGCGGCCAAGCTCCCGCTGCTGGTCGAGCCGGCTGGCGCCGAGGACGACGGGCACGACCCGGACGCCATCCCCGACGACCGCCTGCGCCTCGTCTTCATCTGCTGCCACCCGGCGCTGGCGCCCGAGGCCCAGGTCGCGCTGACGCTGCGCCTGGTCTGCGGCGTCGCGACGCCGGACATCGCCGCCGCGTTCCTGGTCTCCGAGCCGGCGATGGCCGCGCGCATCACGCGCGCCAAGAAGAAGATCGCGGCGGCCGGCATCCCCTACGCGGTCCCGCCGCGCGCCGAGCGGCCCGCGCGGCTGGACGCCGTCCTGACCGTCGTGCACCTGCTCTCGGCCACCGGCCACACCGCGCCGTCGGGCGACGCGCTCGTCCGGGCCGACCTCGCCGAGCGCGCGCTGGACCTCGCGCGCATGTTGTACGTCCTGCTCCCCGCCGAGCCCGAGGTCGCCGGCCTGCTGGCGCTGCTGCTCGTCCACCGCGCGCGGCAGGACGGGCGCGCGGACGCCGCCGGCAACATCATCAGGTTGGAGGACCAGGACCGCGCGACCTGGGACCGCGCGCTGATCGCCGAGGCCGACCGCCTGGTCGTCGGCGCGCTCAGCGGTGAGGGCGCGCCCGGCCGCTACGCGCTGCAGGCCGCGATCGCCGCGCTGCACGCCGCCGCGCCCGCGTACGCCCAGACCGACTGGCCGCAGATCCTCACGCTCTACGACGCGCTGCTCGCCGTCTGGCCGTCGCCGGTCGTCGCGCTCAACCGCGCGGTCGCGCTCGCGATGGTCGACGGGCCGGACGCCGGCCTGGCGGCGATCGCCGCGCTCGAGGACGACGGCCGCCTCGCCGGCTACCGCTACCTGCCGGCCACCAAGGCCGACCTGCTCAGCCGCCTCGGCCGCCACGAGGAGGCCGCCTCGGCCTACCGCTCCGCGCTGGCGCTGACGGCGTCCGGACCCGAGCGCTCCTACCTCGCCCAGCGCCTCGGGTAAGTTTCGGGCGCATGTCCTCGCGCCGTGCGATCTTCGTCGCCCCCTTCGACGAGCTGGCCGACCCGCGCCTGCTCGCCGAGCTCGCCGCCGACGCCGAGGCCGGCGGCTGGGACGGCTTCTTCCTCTGGGACCACATGACCTACGGCCCGCCGGTCAGCGCGGTCCTGGACCCGTGGATCGCGATGGCGGCGATCGCCGCGGCCACGCACACGATCCGGACCGGGCCGCTCGTCACGCCGCTGCCGCGCCGCCGGCCGCACAAGGTCGCGCGCGAGACCGTGGCGCTGGACCTGCTCAGCGGCGGCCGGCTGATCCTCGGCGTCGGGATCGGCAGCGACCAGTACGGCGAGCTGTCGCCGTTCGGCGACGCCTCCGACCCGCGCGAGCTGGGCCGGCTGCTCGACGACGCGCTGACCAAGGTGGAGGACTACTGGAGCGGGACGTTCCTGCCGCGCCCCGTGCAGCGGCCGCGGATCCCGATCTGGGCCGCCGCGCGCTGGCCGGCGCGCAAGCCGGTGCGCCGCGCCGCGCGGCTGGACGGCCTGTTCCCGATCGACCTCCCGGACCCCGACGCGCTGGCGACGCTGCGCGACGAGATCGAGCAGCAGCGGGCGGCCGAGGGGCTCGCCGGGCCGTTCGACTACGCCGTCACGGAAGACCATGACTATGACTCCGCGCCGTGGGAGGCCGCCGGCGCGACGTGGTGCCTGCGCGGGTTCGGCTCGACGCCCCGGCTGTCCGACGTCCGGGACGTGATCGCGCGCGGCCCGAACGCGTCGACGGGATGACGTTCAACAGCACGCAGGCGCAGGCGCGGCTCGAGGCGCTCGCGAACGAGATCCGCGCGCACAAGGGCGCCGGGTGCGGCTTCGAGGTGTGCGAGACGTGCACGCAGCTGGTGCCGGGCGTCGGGCCGGCGAGCGCGTCGATCGTCGTCGTCGGCGAGGCGCCGGGCGCCAAGGAGGACGCGGCCGGCGTCCCGTTCGTCGGGGCGGCCGGCAGGTTCCTGGACACGCTGCTCGCCGAGGCCGGGATCGCGCGCGACGACGTGTTCATCACCAACGTGGTCAAGGCGCGGCCGCCGAAGAACCGCGATCCCAAGCCCGACGAGGTCGCCCACCACTGGCCGTGGCTGGAGGCGCAGTTGGACATCATCTCGCCCCAGCTGCTGGTCCCGCTCGGCCGCCACGCGCTGGCGCGCTTCGCGCCGGACGCGAAGATCGCCGCGGTGCACGGGGCGGTCCTGGAGGCCGACGGCCGCCGGCTGTTCCCGCTCTACCACCCGGCGGCGGCGCTCTACAACGGCTCGCTGCGCGGCACGCTGATGGACGACGCGCGAGCGCTCGGCGCCGCGTTGTCATAGAACTCTGTGGCATGACGACCCCCACGCGCGCCCTGCAGGCGCCCGCCGCCAACGCGAAGTTCGAGGCCACCACCATCGAGCGGCGCGCGCTCGGGGACACCGACGTCGCGATCGACATCCGGTTCTGCGGGATCTGCCACAGCGACATCCACCAGGTCGAGGGCGACTGGGGCCGCAAGCTGTTCCCGATGGTCCCGGGGCACGAGATCGCGGGCGTCGTGACGGCGGTCGGCGCCGGCGTGACGCGCCACGCGGCGGGCGACCGCGTCGGCGTCGGGTGCTTCGTCGACTCCTGCGGCGCGTGCGAGTGGTGCGTCGCCGGCGACGAGCAGTTCTGCGTCAAGGGCGTCGTGCCGACCTACAACGGCGTGGGCTACGACGGCGCGCCGACGCTCGGCGGCTACAGCGGGCACATCGTCGTCGACGAGCGGTTCGTGGTGCGGATCCCGGACGGGCTGGAGCTCGACGTCGCCGCGCCGCTGCTGTGCGCGGGCATCACCATGTACAACCCGCTCACGCGCTGGGGCGCCGGGCCGGGGCGGCAGGTCGCGATCGTCGGGATGGGCGGCCTCGGCCACGTCGGCGTGCAGATCGCGGCGGCGCTGGGCGCCGAGGTGACCGTGCTGAGCCAGACGCTGAGCAAGGAGGCCGACGGCCGCCGCTTCGGCGCGACCGACTACTTCGCGACGAGCGACGACGCCACGTTCAAAGCGCTGCGCAACCGCTTCGACCTGATCGTCAACACCGTGTCGGCCAACCTGCCGGTTGACAGGTACCTCGCCATGCTCAAGCCGCGCGGCGCGATGGTCAGCGTCGGCCTGCCGGTCCAGCCCGAGACCTTCCACCCGGGCTCGCTGATCGGCCGCGACCGCGTCCTCGGCGGCTCCAACGTCGGCGGCCTGGCGCTGACCCAGGAGATGCTCGACTTCTGCGCCGCGCACGACATCGCGCCGGCGATCGAGCTGATCTCCGCCGGCGACGTCGACACGGCCTACCAGCGCGTCGTGACGTCCGACGTCCGCTACCGCTTCGTGATCGACGTCTCGACGCTGGGATGAGCCCGCACCACGTCGCCGCGTTCGCCCTCGCGATCGTCCCGATCATGCTGACGCCGGGCGTCTCGGTGACGCTCGCGACGCAGCGGACGCTGCGCGACGGGCCGGCGGCGGGGCTGCGCGTCGCGGCCGGTACGGCGTGCGGGCTGACGTTCCACGCGACCGCGGCGGCGCTGGGCCTCGCGGCGCTGGTCGCGCGGTCGGCGACGGCGTTCACGGTCCTCAAGCTCGCGGGCGCGGCGTACCTGGTGGTGTTGGGGATCGCGACGCTGCGGGCCGCGCGGCGCCGGGGGGCGCACGCGGCGGCCGCCGCCGAGCCGCGCCGCCTGCCGTGGACCGGGCATGGCGCCTTCGTCCAGGGGTTCCTCGGGAACGTCCTCAACCCGCGCGCGGCCTCGGTCTACCTGACGCTCGTGCCGCAGTTCATCGCGCCGGGCGACGACGTCCTGGCCGCGACCGCGCTGCTGGCCGGCGTGCACATCGTGATGCAGACGACCTGGCTGGCGCTCTGCACGCTGGCCGTCGCGCGGGCGCATCGCGCGGTCGGCGGCCGCGTCGAGGCGGCGGCGGGCGCGGTGCTCGTCGGCCTCGGCCTGCGCACCGCGGTGCAGAGCCGCTAGGTGTAAGTCTCGAGCAGGTTGTTCAGCCGTTGGATGGGTGTCTGGCGGCTGATGCCTGCGTGTCGTCGGCGACGGTTGTAGGTCAAGAGCCAGCCGTCAAGGGCTGCGGTGCGTTCGTCGGTGCCGGGGTAGATCGCGCCGTAGGCCCAGCCGCCGAGCATTGTGCGGATGAACCGTTGGGCCTTGCCGTTGGTCTGGGGTCGGTAGGCCCGGGTGCGCCGGTACTTGAGCCCCAGGGTCTTGCAGGCGATGGCGTGGATCGTGGAGCGGTAGGCGCCGCCGTTGTCGGTCATCACGGCCTCGACGGTCAAGCGCGGACCGGTTGCGCTGAGGCCTGGCCCCAGTATCCACGCGGGTTCACGGCGGGTCAGTTGATCAGCGCCTTGGCGTGCGAGAACTCGATCCGTCCCGCACGCTCTCGGCGCTGAAGCCGCTGAAGCCGCCGAAGACGACGTTGTGCGGCGCGCCGATCCGCGCGCACGCCAGCATCGCCACGACGACCTCGGGGATCATCGGCAGGAAGATCCCCACCACGTCGCTCGCGCCGACGCCCTTGTCTTGAGCGCGTTGGCCGCGCGCTGGGTCTGCTCCAGCAGCCAGGCGTAGAAGATGTCCTCCGACTCGCCCTCCTCGCCACGCGACTTGAACGCGACGCGGTCGCCCAGCCCCGCTTCGACATGCCGGTCCAGGCAGTTGTAGGAGGCGTTGACCCTGTCGCCCTCGAACCACTTGCAGAACCGCGGGTTCTCATCGTTCAACGCGCTCTGCGGCGCCTCGAACCAGTGCAGGGCAAGGCATTGGCCCACCCTTACCGCCGGTACAGCCGCTCGCGACGGACGTGATCGGCCGCCACCGCCGCGATGAGGATCGCCCCCGTGACGATGCTGTTGTACTGCGGCGCGATGTGCGCGACCACGAGCGCGTTCTCGATCTCCGACAGCAAGATCGCACCGAGCGCGACGCCGGTGATCGAGCCCAGCCCGCCGAAGAGGCTCGTGCCGCCGATCAGGGTCGCGGTCACGACCTGCAGCGTCGTCGAGGCGCCACCCGCCTCGACCTGGCCGGCGCCGACGCGCGCTGCGTAGATGATGCCGGCCAGGGCCGCCATCAGCCCAGCCACCGCGTAGAGCGCGAAGTCGAGCCGCGCGACGCGCAGGCCGTTGCCGATCGCGGCCTGGCGGTTGCCGCCCAGCGCGCGGACGTTGATGCCGAAACGCGTGCGCTCCAGCACGAACCAGGCGATGGCGCCGATGGCGATGGCGTACAACACGATGTAGGGCACGCCGAGCACGTCGTTCTGCCCCAGCTGCTGGAACGTCGTCGGCAGCGGCAGGATGTCCAGGCCGCCGGTGATCTGGACGCCGATGCCCTGGGTGATGAAGAAGGTGCCGAGCGTCGCGATGATCGGCGGGACGTGCAGGTAGGTGATGATGATGTGGTTGATCCCGCCCACGACCGCGCCCAGCGCGAGGCCGCCGGCGATCGCCGCCGGCCACGGCACGCCGTGGACGAGCATCCAGGCCGTGACCAGGCCGCCCAGCGTGAAGATCGACCCGACCGAGAAGTCCAGCCCGCCGCCGATCATCAACAATGCGGCGCCCGCCGCCATCACGAAGTAGATGACGCTGCTGCGCAGGATCTCGGTCAGGTTGCCCGACTCCACGAACGCGGAGTTGCGCACGGTCGTGAACGCGCCGATCAGCACGATGACCGCGACGAGCGTCGTCTCCTGGCGGAGCATCACGCGCGACCAGCGCGTCGCCCGCTTCTCCCCCGTCTCCGGGCTGCTCGCGCGCGACCCCGCCGCCGTGGCCATGACGTCGCTCATGCCGCACCTCCGACCGCGACCGCGTCACCGGCGATCGCGCCCGTGATCAACCCGATGATCTCGTCCCGCGACGTCTCGCGGACCTCCCGCGTGGCGACCGAGGCGCCGAGCCGCATCACCGTGATGCGGTCGGCGTTCTCGAAGACGAACCCGAGGTCGTGGCTGATGCAGATGACCGCCTTGCCGCCCTCGCGCAGCCGGCGCAGGATCCCACCGACGTGCGCGGTCTCCCGGACGCCGAGCGCCGCCGTCGGCTCGTCGAGCAGCACGATCGGCGTGTCGAGGCGGACGGCGCGGGCGATCGCGACGATCTGCCGCTCGCCGCCCGACAGCAGGCCGACCGACGTGTCGACCGAGCCGACGCGGATGTTCAGCTCGTCGAGCACGTCCTTGGCCTCGCGCTGCATCCGCTTGCGGTCGACCATGAAGCGGTTGCGCCGCGGCAGGTTGCCGAGCGCCATGTTCGTCGCGATGTCCAGGCACTCGACGAGCGCGAGGTCCTGGTAGACCACGGCGATCCCGCGCTCGTGCGCCTCGGCCGTGCCGCCGCGCAGCGCGACGGGCTCGCCGTCGATCAGCAGCTCGCCCTCGTCGGCGGCATGGATGCCGGCGACGATCTTCAACATGGTGGACTTGCCGGCGCCGTTGTCGCCGACGATCGCGTGGATCTCGCCGCGGTGCGCGGCGAAGTCCACGCGGTTGAGCGCCCGGACCTGGCCGAAGGCCTTGGCCACGGCGCGCAGCTCCAGGACAGGCGTCACATCCATCCCTTGTTCAAGTAGGACTGGTAGTCGTTCAGGCCGGCCATGACGGTCGCGATCGGCAGGTCCTTGGCGACCTTCTTGCCAGCGGCGAGGCCGGCCGCCGCGTCGACGGCGCTCTTGCCCTCGGTGCAGAGGTCCTGCAGCAGGAACTTGTACACGATGCCGGCCTTCGCGCCCTGGCTGCCGCCGCCGGTGGCGCCGTTGCCCATGAACATCACCTTGCCGACGTCCTTCTTGGCCTTGATCGCCGAGATGACCGGCGTCGTGGAGGTGCCCATGTGCGAGGCCACCACGTTGATGTCCGGGTTGGCCTGCAGCAGCGCGTTGACCTGGGTCAGCGTCTTGGCCGGGTCGTCGTCGGTGTAGGCCACCGCCTTGACGGTCACGTTGGACGTCTTGGCCGCCGCCGACTTGAAGCCGTCGACGAACGCCTTGCCGACGCCGGTCGGGCTGACGGCCAGCAGGCCGACCACCTGCTTGCCGGGACGGCCGGCGAGCGCGGCGACATACTGCTTGCCCAGCGCGCCCCAGTCGACGCCGGTGTTGAACTGGCCGACCGCGGAGTCGGCGCCGCCGTACATCGTGCCGGTGATGATGCCCGCGCTGGTCGCCTGCTTGAGCACCGCCCCGAACGCCGGGCTCGCCGGGTAGGTGAGGATCGCGCCGGACTTGCTGGCGATGCCCTGCTGGATCTGGTTGACCATCGTCACCGGGTCGAGGTTGCCGGTCGGGCCGGTCTCGGTCGCCGGGATCCCGCGCGCCTTGGCCTCCTTGGACACGCAGTCGCCGATCAGGCGCCACTGCGGGTTCTTCGGCAGCGGGTTGACGAACAGGACCGACTTGAGCTTGCCGCCGGCCTTGGCCGCCGGCGTCGTGCCGGACCCGGACCCGGACCCGGACCCGGTGCCGGTCGAGGACGACGAGGTGCTCGAGCCGCAGCCGGCGACGGCCAGCCCGAGCGTGACGGCGATGGCCCCGGCCGGGACGGCACCGCGCTTGAAAGCGAACATCCTCCAACTCCTCCTATTGGGAACCTCTGAGACGGCGCGGCTCATGCCTGCGCCTCCAAGTCCGCGGGGCGCGTCTGCGGTGAACCCAGCACCGCGGCGAACGCCTCGAGGACGTGCGTGCGCGCCGCGAACGCGGCCGGCACGCGGGACGCCATGTCGATCCATCCATGGGTCAACGTCGGGAACGGCAGGTAGGTCGTCGGCACGTCAGCCGCGACCAGCCGGCCCGCGAAGTCGCGACCCTCGTCCAGCAGCGGGTCGAAGCCGGCGGTGCTGATCACCGTCGGCGGCAGCCCCTCCAGCGACGCCGCGCGCAGCGGCGCCGCGAGCGGGTCGGACCGCTGCTCGCGGCCCGGCGCGTACTGGTCGTAGTAGCGGAACATCGCGTCCTTCGTGAGCACGTAGCCCTCGGCGAAGCGGGCCATCGACCCGTCCTCGCGACCGATGTCCAGGCACGGGTAGAAGAGCAGCTGGGCGGCGATCTCCGGGCCGGCGGTGTCGCGGCAGTGCAGCGCGAGCGCGGCGGCGAGGTTGCCGCCGGCGCTGTCGCCGGCGACGCACAGCCGTCCGGTCTCCGGGTCGCGCGTCAGCGCCTCCAGCACGTCGAGGCAGTCGTGCAGCGCCGCCGGGAACGGGTGCTCGGGCGCGAGGCGGTAGTCAACCGCGACGACGCGGGCGCGGGTGCGGTCGGCGACCAGGCGGCAGATCTCGTCGTGCGTGTCGACGTCGCCGATCATCCAGCCGCCGCCGTGCAGGTAGACGATGACGTCGGCCGGCTCGGCGCGCGCGGCCTCGGCGTCGTAGACGCGGATCGGGATGGCCCGGCCCGAGCGGCCGGGGACGTGGTCGTCGGCGACAAGCGCCAGCTCCGTCGCGATCGCCTCGGGCCCGCTCTGCATCCACGCCACGAGCCGGCCGAACTCGGCCCGCTCGCCGTCGAGCGTCGGCTCGGCGGTCACGAGCGCCAGCTTCGCCTCCAGCTCCGCGAGCAGCCGCTCGAGGTCGGCGTCGACCACGTTGATCATCGATCTCCTTCCACACGCTGTGCCGTGCGACGCGGGCAAGCCCGTGGGGGCGCCGCCACGACCCGTCTCTCCTGATGCGAGCACGCTAGGCGGCGACCGCGGCGGTGACGACCGACCCGTGGCGGATTTCCATCCGCCACGTGGCGGACAGCGCGTCAGCCGCCAAGGCCGTGCAGCGTCGCGCGAACGCCGCGCTCGCGCAGCGCGTCGAGCGCGGACGCGTAGGCGCCGGCGAAGGACGGGTGGTCGGCGAGCTCGCCGAGCAGGCGCCGCGGGTCGGGCGTCCCCTGGCGGTCGGGGACGGCGGCCACCGCCGGGTCCTCCAGGCCGCGGGCCCACGCCGCGACGATCGCCGCCGCGCACGTGACGTCGCCGCCGGCGGCGAGCCGGTCGCGGATCACCGGGAGGACGAACTGGGCGATGCGGTCCGACGCGTCGGTGCGCAGGCGGTCCAGCGTGTCGGAGATCTCGCGGTTGCGGAACCGCGCCACCAGCGTCGACTTGTAGTCCTCGAGGTCGATGCCCGGAACGGGAGCGAGCGTCGGCGTCGCCTCGTCGTCCATGTAGCGGCGTAGGAAGCGCGCGAGCGGCGGGTCGTCGGCCGCCTCGTGGACGAGCCGGTGGCCGGCCAGCGCGCCGAGGTGGCCGAGTGCCTGATGGCCGGCGTTGAGCAGCCGCAGCTTCATCGTCTCGTAGGGCTCGACGTCGGCGACGAGCTGCACGCCGGCGTCCTCGAGCGGCGGCCGGCCGTCGGAGAACGCGTCCTCCAGCACCCACTGCGCGAACGGCTCGCACACCACCGGCCAGCGGTCCTCGATCCCGTAGCGCTCGCGCACCTCGTCGCGGTCGGCGTCGGTCGTCGCGGGCGTGATCCGGTCGACCATCGAGCTGGGGAAGCGGACCGCTTCCGCCAGCCACTCGGCGAGGTCCGGGTCGCGCCGGGCGGCGTAGTCGGTGAACGCCGCTCGCGCCACGCGGCCGTTGTGCGGGAGGTTGTCGCACGACATCACCGTGAACCCGCGCAGCCCGCGCGCGCGGCGGCGGGCGAGCGCCGCGGTCACCAGGCCGAACGCGCTGAGCGGCGGCGCGTCGGCCGCGTCGCCGTAGCCGCCCTCGGTGATCGTCAGCGAGACGATCCGCGTGGTCGGCGCCGCGATGCGCTCGACGACGGCCTCGACCTGCTCGGGCGCGAAGAGGTGGTCGACGATCGCGCCGATCACCCGCGCATCGCGGTGGCCGTCGGCGTGCTTCTCGACCAACGTGTAGCGGAAGTCCTGGGCGGCGAGGGCGTCGCGCATCCGCCGGTCGCCGTCGAGCACGCCGACGCCGCAGATCCCCCACTCGCGCGCCGCGCCCGCGTTCAGCAGGCGGTCGACGTACATCGCCTGGTGGGCGCGGTGGAAGCCGCCGACGCCGACGTGGACGATGCCGACGTCCACGTCCTCGCGCCGGTACGTCGGGGTCGCCGGTCGGGTGGTGGTCATGGCCCGGGAGCCTAGATGTAGCGGTTGGTCGCCACGACCGCCCCGTGGCGGGGATGTCTCCGCCAGGCGGCGGACGTGGGCCCGAGCGTCCTCCAGTAGGTTGGCGGTCGTGACCGAGGCGGTCCAGCTCCGCATGCGGGACGGGGTCCGCCTCGCCACGGACGTCTACGTCCCGGCCGGCGCCGGGCGCTTCCCGGTCGTCCTCTCACGCGGCCCGTACGGACGCCGCGAGCCGGTCACCTGCCAGGCGGCGATCGCCGCGGTGCTGGTCGACGCGGGCTACGCGGTCGTCATGCAGGACACGCGCGGCAAGTACGGCTCGGAGGGCGTGGCCCGGCCGTTCGCGCCGACGGAGGTCGCGGACGCCGCCGAAACGCTCGACTGGATCGCGGCGCAGCCATGGTCGGCCGACGCCGTGGTCATGATCGGCGACTCCTACTACGGCTGGCTTCAGTGGGCCGCGGCGGCCACCGGCCATCGGCTCCTGCGCGGCATCGTCCCGGGCATGACGTCGACGCGCGTCGCCGACGACTGGATGTACCACAACAACGCGTTCTGCCTGGCGACGATGGGCGAGTGGGCGGTCGCCGCGTGGACCAAGGACACCAACAACTTCCGGGACCTCGACTGGGCGGGGCGCCCGCTCGGGGAGCTCGTCGCGTCGTGGACGGCCGGGACCGGCGGAGCCGAGGCGTTCTCGGCGTGGAGGGACCACAGTCCCGGCGACGCGTTCTGGCGCGGCGAGCCGTTCGCGACGGTCGGTCCCGATCGCGCCGGCGTCGCGGCGCTGCACCTCGGCGGGTGGTGGGACACCTTCCGCGCCGGGCAGCTGCGGGACTGGCGGGCCGCGTCGCGCGGGGCGAGCATGCCGCAGCACCTCGCGATGGGCGGGCTGGACCACCACTACGTCGAGCTGCGCGAGGACCCGTGGTCGGTGGCGCCGGCCGAGGACGAGCACGACTTCGCCACGCGCTACGTGGCGATGATCCTGCCGTTCCTAGAGCTCGTGACCGGCCAGGACTCCGATGTCGGGATCCCGACCGTCCGTTATGAGGTCGCCTACGGCGATGAGCACATCGCCCCCACGTGGCCGCCGCCCGGGCTCGGGCGCGCCACGCTGCATCTCGTCGACGGCGGTCGCGCGCTGCTCGACGCGCACGGCGGCGGCCTGTCGAGGCGGGCCGAGCGCCTGCCCCGGCGCGTGCGCTGGACCCACGACCCGGCGCGCCTCGTGCCGTCGGGCGAGCACGACGCGTTCGCCATGCTCGTGCAGCCCGCCGATGAGGCGCTCGTCCAGGCGCGCGATGACGTGTTGACGTTCTCCACCCCGCCGCTGGAGCGACCGCTCGAGCTGGTCGGAGCGAGCCGGGTGCACCTCCGCACCCACGACGCCGGACCGGGCCACCAGTTCGTCGCCAAGCTCTCCGACGTCTTCCTCGACGGCCGCGCGCTGCGCATCACCGAAGGCGTGCGGACGGTCGCCGCCGGCGCCCCCGACGACGAGGTGCTCGTCCCGCTGCTCTCGTGCGCATACCGCGTGCGGGCGGGACACAGCCTGCGACTGGAGATCGCGGCCAGCCACTTCCCGCGCTACCTCCCGGGCGCCCCGGAGGACGCGTGGCGCGATCTGGGCGTGGCGCTCCCCTACTCGATCACCGTCGGCGGCGCGGACGGGTCGCGCCTGGAGCTGAGCGTCGGCCCCTAGACGATGTCGCCCGTGCGCATCATGCGCACGACCATGATCCCGACCTGCGCCCGGAAGCGGCCGCCGGGCGTGCTGACCGAGAACCCCAACAACTCCTCGATACGCCGCAGCCGGTACTCGACCGACGAGTGATGCAACGCCAGTCGCTCGCCGGTCTTCCGCATCGTGCCGGTCTCACAGTAGGTCATCAACAACGTCAGGTCGCTTACGCCGGCGCCCGCGTCGGCGAGATTCGAGAGCGCCGCGACGTCGGCATTGCGCTGCACGTCGCCGGGCGGGATGCGCGCCAGGAGCTGAATCGCGCCGAGGTCGGCGCTCAGCGTCACCCCGTCCGCGCCGCCGCTGACGCCGTAGGCGAGCGCCTCGCGTGCGCCGACCGCCGACCGGTCCAGGTCCTCGGGCGCCACGGGCTCCCCCACGCCGATGTGCAGGCGCCAGCCGCTGCGCGCCGCGTCCGCGACGGCCGAAGTGAGCACGCGGGCGTTCGCCGCGTCGCTGGTGGCGATGAGCATCGGCGCGGTGAGCCCGGTGACCGGTCGCCAGCCGGCGCGCTCGCCGTCGAGCGCACGCCCGACCGCGGCGATCGCGACGGCGGCGCTGGCCGCCCCCGGCGGATCCAGCGACAGCGCGACGACCGCGTAGCGGAGCTGGCCGTTGAGGTTGGCGGCCCGCACGGCATCGGCGCGGCCCTGCTCATCGAGCTCGCCGGTGACGAGGCCGGCGAGCTTCGGGGCGCTGGCCGCCGACCACGTGGTCGCCCGGCGATGCTCCTGCTGGATGGCGATCGATGCCGCCTGCGCGAAGCGCTCGAGGACGAGCTCGTCGGTCTCGGTCCAGTCGTGCCCCTTCGTGGTCCAGACCACGCCAAGGCGCCCGGGACCGTGCTCGAGCGCCGCGGCGTGCACGGTCGCGCCGTCGAGCTCGAGGCGCAGCACCTCGCGCGTGCGCGACTGCTCGCTCAGGGTGCGCAGCAGCTCGTGGCCGATCTCGGCGCCGGGGGTCGCGCGGTCGTTGAGCGCGTCGAGGGCGAACACATCGGCGTTCATCAGCTCGGCCGCAGCCGCGGTGAGGTCGCCGAGGACGGCGCCCTCGACGACCATCTCGTCGAAGCGCTGGATGACCCCGAGCACCTCCTCGCTCGTCACGGCCTCGTGGCCGTGGCTGGTGAGCACTCGCCTCACAGGGCCATCCTAGAGGTCGGTCAGCGGGCGAGCGCCCGCTCCAACTCGGCCCGGCTCGGGGACTTGGCGCCGGCGCGCGCGCAGGTGAGGCCGGCGACGACGGTCGCGGCATCGAGCACGTCGGTGAGCGTGACAGGGCCGAGCCGGTCGAGGTCGGCAGGCGTTTGAATACCAGAGCGCAGCAGCGCGTCGAGCAGGCCGCTGGTGAAGGCGTCGCCGGCGCCGACGGTGTCGACGACGGCGATGTCCATTGCGGGGCGCCGGACCGGATCGGAGTCGCGGGCGTAGGCGGTCGTGCCTTCGCCGCCGTCGGTGATGAACACGACCTTGGGGCCGAGGTCCAGCCAGCGTGCCGCGACGTCGGCGTACGAGATGTCGGGGTAGAGCCAGTCGAGGTCCTCGCTGCTGGCCTTGACGACGTGCGCCGCCGCCACCCGCGGCTCGATCAGCGGGCGTGCCCGCGCGGGGTTGTGGAGCAGGCCAGGTCGCACGTTGGGGTCGTAGCTGATGATGATGTCGTTGCCGGTGCGGAGGTCGTCGACGAACGCGCCGATGACCGCGTCGCCCGGCGGCAGCCACGACGCCAGCGAGCCGAAGTGCACGAGTGCGACGCCTGACGGCATCGCGGCCAGCTCCGTCGGGGTCCATCCCCAGTCCGCGGTCCCGTCGACGGTGAAGTCGTACTGCGCGACCCCGCGGTCGTCGAGGGCGACGACGGCGAGCGTGCTCGGCTCGGCGGCGTCCGGCGCGGCGCCGAGGTGCACGCCGGCGCGCTCGGCGTAGCGGCGTAGCAGGCGTCCGAAGCCGTCGCTGGAGAAGCGCCCGAGGAACGCCGTCGGCTGCTCGAGGCGCGCAAGGCCGGCGGCGACGTTCAACGGGCTGCCGCCGACATGCGCGGCGAAGGTCGCGTCGTCCTCGGTCGGGATGACGTCGATGAGGGCTTCGCCGATGACGGCGACGATGGGGTCGGTCACGGGGCGGCACCTTATGTGGTGACGCCTAGGTGTAAGTCTCGAGCAGGTTGTTCAGCCGTTGGATGGGTGTCTGGCGGCTGATGCCTGCGTGTCGTCGGCGATGGTTGTAGGTGAAGAGCCAGCCGTCAAGGGCTGCGGACTGAGCCTGGCGTTAGCGTGCAACCCCATCCGGTGTCTCCGTGGTCCTGACGGTCTCGACAACCACCAGCCTCCAAGGAGACCCGGATGAACAACGTCCTCAGGAACTACACCTAGCCGCCAGATTTCTTCTTGGTGGTCTTGGTCGTCGTCGTCGGCGTGGTCGTCGTCGCCGTCCCCTGCGGCGCGGCCAGCGATGCGATCTTCCAGCGCCCGTTCTCCTGGACGAGCTCCAGCGCGTCGTCGGAGGGCTGCTGGCCGGCGGCGGTCGTGTGGATCGAGACCAAGGCCTTGCCCTTGGAGATCGACACCTCCGTGATCTCGAGCGTCGGGGAGCGGACGTCGCCCAGCCCGCGCTGCAGCGCGCCCTCGCAGGGCAGGCCGACGGCCTCGATCTTGTCGACCAGCGTCCGGCTCAGCAGCTGGTCGCAGATCTGCTGGTAGTCCTTCTTCTGCGTCGCGATGCCGAACTTGGCGACCGCCGTCCGGACCTGGTCCTCGGCGCTCGGGCCGGCGTTCGGGTGCTCCTCGTCGGCGCCGCAGCCGGCGAGGGCGACGACGAGCAGCACGGACAACGTCGTCAGCGACCTGCGGCGGGGCACCGCGGCAGGGTACCCTCAGCTCGATGGCACGGGAGCCGCTCCAGGACGGGCACGGCCGCCGGATCTCAGACCTGCGGGTGTCGGTCACGGATCGGTGCAACTTCCGCTGCCAGTACTGCATGCCCGCCGAGGGCCTGCCGTGGCTGGATCGCGACGGCGTCCTGACGTTCGAGGAGATCGAGCGGGTGACGCGCGTGCTGGCCGAGATGGGCATCCGGACCGTCCGGCTGACCGGCGGCGAGCCGCTCGTGCGCCGCGACTTCCCGCGGCTCGCCGCGCGGCTGACCGCGATCGCCGACCTCGACGAGGTCTCCGTGACGACCAACGGCTACCTGCTCGAGCGCGACGCCGAGGCGCTGGTCGCCGCCGGCATCGCCCGCTTCAACGTGTCAGTCGACTCGCTCCAGCGCGACCGCTTCTTCGCCCAGACCCGCCGCGACGCGCTGCCCCGCGTCCTGCGCGGCCTCGCGCACCTCGCGACGTTCCCCGAGGCGCACCCGATCAAGGTCAACGCGGTGGCGATCCGCGGCTTCACCGAAGAGGAGGTGCTCCCCTTCGCCCGCTTCGCCCGCGAGCACCCCTACGAGGTGCGGTTCATCGAGTACATGCCGCTCGACGGCGACCGCTCCTGGGACATGACGCAGGTCCTGACCGGCGCGGAGACCCGCGCCGCGATCGACGCCGTGTATCCGCTGAAGCCGGCGCAGCGCGCGCCGCACGCCACCGCGCGCGTCCACGAGTTCGCCGACGGCCAGGGCCGGATCGGGTTCATCAACCCCGTCTCCGAGCCGTTCTGCGGCGATTGCGACCGCATCCGCCTCACCGCCGACGGCCGCCTGCGCACCTGCCTCTTCAGCCTCAACGAGACCGACCTGCGCACACCGCTGCGCGCCGGCGCGACCGACGACGACCTCGAGCAGGTCATCCGCGCCGCCGTCTGGCGCAAGGAGCTCAAGCACCACGTCAACGAGCCGGGCTTCGTCCAGCCGGCCCGGACGATGTCGGCCATCGGCGGCTAGCGCCCGTCGCGCAGCCCAGGCCCGTTGTCCGGCGACCGGTCCCGGACGTTCGACGGGTTGCCGCCACTCCCCGACCGACCTACGATCGGGTGCAGGAGGCGATGATGTACACCTTCATCCTCCGTTGTCGCGTTCCGCGCTGGGCCGCTCCGCTGGCGGCCGTGGCGGTGTTGGCCCTCGCGGCCGGGCCGGCGCACGGCGACGAGGCGCCGGCGTTCACCGCGAGCCCGGTCATCCAGGGCCCGGCGGTGGTCACGTCCGAGCTGCGGGTCGTGGCGTCGTGGAGCGGCGTGCCGGCGCCGACCGCGCTCTACGAGTGGAATCGGTGCGACGCCTCGGGCCTGCTCTGCGACGTCGTCGGCTGCGCGCCCAGTTTCGTCGTCACCGACGCCGACGTGGGCCAACGCCTCCGCGCCCAGATCCATCTCCGGAACACCGCCGGCAGCGTCGTGGCCATCACGCCGCTCACCGACACCGTCGTCAGGGCCGCGACCCCTCCAGACAAGGCCCCGGACCCACCCGTTCCGGGCTCGTGCACGCCGGCCGTGCCGCCGGCGCCGCCACCGCCGGCGTCGCCACCCCCGCCGCAGCCGAAGCCGTCGCAGCCAAAGCCCTCGCAGCCAAAGCCGTCGGAGCCAAAGTCCTCTGAACCGAAGCGGTCGCGGCCCAGGAAGCCGCCGGAGCCCAAGCGGCCGAAGCGGTCGAAGCGCAAGCCTTCGCAGCCAAAGCCGGCCGCGCCGCCGGCCGCCCCGGCGCCGCAGCCCGTGGCGCCGCTTCCGGCACCGGTCGCGCCGGCGGCCGCACCAGCCGCCTACATGCAGCCCTTCCCGACCGTCCGCATCCGCGGCTACTCCGTCGCGGGCGGCGCACGCATCACGACGATGTCGGTCCGCGGCAAGCCCTCCGCACGGATCCGCGCCATCTGCGGGGGCTCCGGCTGCCCGCGCCGCGACCCGTCGCCGGTCAACCCGCCCGCGCGCCTGCGGACGCTCGAGCGGTTCTTCCGCACCGGCACGGTGCT
>DATDMD010000259.1:0-59262 GCA_036518975.1 Baekduia sp. | reverse complement strand
GGCCCATCTGGGCGTGCCCGCGCTTGGACGCGGCGGTGCAGAGGGCGCGCTCGGCGTGCTGGAGCGTCAGCCGCCAGCCGGCGGCGACGAGCGTCGCGCCGTGCCACAGCTCCCAGCGCCAGCGCTGACCGAGCCGGTTGCGCGGCAGGGGATGCAGTGCGTAGGCGAACTGTGGGCCGTCGACGGACACCGGCACCCCTTCAAGCTAGCGTCCCGAAAGCCGATGGAGGGGAGGTGGGCGACCGATCCCGGACCTTCGTGCTGCCGCTCGTCATCTTCGCGGCGCTGGCCGCGGTGCTCGGCGTCGTGCGCGTCCAGCACGCGAGCACCGCCGCGGGCGCGGCGTCCGGCGGCCGCGTCGTCGGGCAGGTGAGCACCGCTGAGCGTGCGGCGACGTTCACGTTCGACCCGTCGATCGCGCCGTCCGACCGCGCGGCGATCCTCACGGCCGTCTCCCATGCCAAGCCGCCGGCGCGCGCGCTGATCGACGAGGTCGACGGGCTCGTCGACCTGCACGTCGGCGCGACGCCGGACGGCGTCGTCGGCCAGACCCGGAGCGTCGGCGACCGCTACAGCGTCACGGTCAACCTCGCCGTCGTCGCCGCGCAATACGGCCAGCGCGGGATCGACCGCACCGTGCTGCACGAGCTCGGCCACGTGATCGACTTCGCGCTCGTCCCCAACGCGCTGGACGCGACGCTGGACGCGCAGATCCCGGCGGGCTACGGGTGCGACCAGCAGATGATGGGCGGCTGCGCCGATCGCGAGGAGCGCTTCGCGGAGAGCTTCGCGAAGTGGGCCAGCGGCGACATCGGCGTCGACCTCTACATCGGCTACAAGGTGCCGCCGCCCACCGACCTCGCGGGCTGGGGCGCGCCGCTGGCCGCCCTCCTGGCGCACTGACCTCAGGGGTCGGTGCGCAGCCGCGAGTAGATGATGGTGTCGGCCCGGATGCCGGGCTTGACGTAGGCGTTGCGCATCACGCCGTCGACCACGTAGCCCGCCCGCTCGGCGACCTTGCGCGACCCGGCGTTGCCGGCGTCCACGATCAGCACGACGCGCTCCAGCGCCTGCTCCTCCAGTGCCCAGCGCGTCAGCTGCCGCACCGCCGCGGTCGCGATCCCGCGCCCGCGCGCCGCCGGGGCGGTGAGGTAGCCCAGCTCGGCCTCGGCGGCCTCGCGGTCGATCTCGACCGCCAGCGCCACGCCGAGGAACGCGCCGTCGTCGCCGACGATCGCGAACGCCTCCTTGGTCCCGTCGCGCCGGCCCTCGTCGTAGCGGGCCAGCCACGCGCGCGGGAAGTCCGGCTCAGGCGGGTCCGGGAAGCGCGTGAAGCGCAGGACGTCGGGGTCGCCGGCGACCGCGGTGAACGCGTCGAGGTGCTCGGGGCCGAACGGGACGAGGCGGACGTCCACGTCCGGCACCCTAACGAAGGACTACGACTACGACTGCTCGTTGGCCGCGGCCGGCGACTGCTGCGCGTCCTCGGACTTCGACTCGCGCGGCTTGGGGTCCTTGCGGATGACCTTCTCGCACGAGCCGTTGGGGTTGCCGGCCGTCGCGTCGGTGATCACGTCGACGTTGTCGAGCAGCGCGACGTCGTTGCCCGGTCCGCAGGTGATGCGGTCGACCTCGCCGTCGCGGGTGTGGAAGCGGTCGTCGCCGTTGCCGCCGTCCAGCGTGTCGCCGGTCTGATCGACTTGGCCGGGCGCGGCCTGCACGTCGCCGCGGGCCAGCGCCCAGAGGTCGTCGTTGCCGTCGCCGCCGTAGCTGGTGTCCTGGCCGAGGTTGGCGTAGATCCGGTCGTTGCCCGGGCCGCCGTCCTGGACGTCGTTGCCGGTGCCGCCGGCCATCAGGTCGTCGCCGTTCTCGCCGTAGGACTTGTCGTCGCCCGAGCCGCCGTAGATCCGGTCGCGCGAGTCGCCGCCGCGCAGCGTGTCGTTGCCGGAGCCGCCGAACAGTCGGTCGAAGGACGTCAGGTCGCCGGTGGCGTTCGCGTCGCCGGTGATGGAGTCGTCGCCCGCGCCGCCGTTGAGCCAGTCGTTGCCCTGCACGCCGGCGATCGTGTCGTTGCCCGCGCCGCCGAAGATGCGGTCGTTCCCTTCGCCGCCGTTGAGCTGGTCGTCGCCCGCGCGGCCCCAGAGGCGGTCGTTGCCCGCGTTGCCGCTGATGGCGTCGGCGGCGTTGGTGCCCTTGAGCCGCTCGCCGCCCGGACCGCCGGTGATGGTCGCCGCGACGGCGCTCGACGCCGGGACGATGGCCAGCGCCGCGGCGCCGGCGATGATGGACTTGTGGAGGTGCATGCCGGGAGGTTCACCCGTCACGCACCGGTTCCCAGCGTCCTCTCACCGAGTCCTCACGCTCCGTGAGGAAATCGTGAGATCCCGCGCGCACGCGCCGAACTGCCGGGAAGCTGCGTCATGCTCATGACCACCATGTCGCTGCGCTTCGTCCTGCCCGTCGTGATCGTCTCGCTCCTGCTCGGCGTCGGCGCCAGCGTGGTGCACGCCGAGAGCCAGACCGGCACGCCCAGGGCGGACACGCTGAACGGCACGACCGGGGCGGACGTCATCAACGGCCGCGGCGGCGACGACCGGATCTTCGGCGGCGCCGGCGCCGACCGCCTCCTCGGCGGGCCCGGCGCCGACCTCATCAGCGGCGACGCCGGCAACGACCGCATCAACGGCGGCCCGGGCGACGACACGCTGCTCGGCGGCGCCGGCGCGGACAGGATCACCGGCGGCGCGGGCGCCGACCAGATCGAGGGCGGCGCCGGCAATGACATCATCTTCGCCCGTGACGGCGAGGTCGACGACATCAGCTGCGGCGCGGGGCGCGATCGCGTGATCGCCGACGTCAACGACACGGTGGCCGGCAACTGCGAGGTCGTCGAACGTGGCTGACGCTCCGGCGGGACCCGTCGTCCTGCTGGTCGACGACGATCCCGCCATCCGCCGCGCGGTCGCGGCGGGCCTGGAGCTCGAGGGGTTCGAGGTCGTGTCGGCCTCCGGCGGCCGCGCGGCGCTGGAGGCCGCGGCGCGCGTCACCCCCGCGGTGATCCTGCTGGACCTGAGCATGCCGGACCTTGACGGGCTCGAGGTCCTGGAGCGGCTGCGCGCGGCCGGCGACCAGGTGCCGGTGTGCGTGCTGAGCGCGCGCGACGAGGTCGACGACCGCGTCGCCGGCCTGCAGGCGGGCGCCGACGACTACGTCGTCAAGCCGTTCGCCCTGGAGGAGGTCGTCGCGCGGCTGCACGCGCTGCTGCGCCGGCGCCCGGCCGGCATCGACGAGGCCGTGGTCGTCGGCGACATCCGGCTGGACCCGCGGACCCGCGTCGTCCAGCGCGGCGACCGCGCGCTCGACCTCACGCGCCGCGAGTTCGAGCTGCTGCAGCTGTTCCTGCGCCACCCGAACGAGGTCCTCGACCGCCAGCGGCTGCACGAGGAGGTCTGGGGCTACACGTTCGACCCCGGGACCAACGTCGCCGACGTGTTCGTCGGCTACGTCCGCCGCAAGCTGGAGCAGGACGGCGAGCCGCGCGTGCTGCACACGGTGCGCGGGGTGGGCTTCGTCCTGCGTCCCTGAGACGGTGGGCGGGTGCGCAGCCTCCGCGGTCGCCTGACGCTCGGCGTCCTGCTGGTCCTCGCCGCCGTGATCGTCGCGGCGGGCGCTGCGGCGCTGCGCGAGGTCGACAAGTCCGAGCGCTCGGCGCTGGACGACCGCCTGCGGCGCACGGCCGAGCTGACGCGGCCGGCGGCGATCGCCGAGGTCCAGAACGGGCTGCCGAGCTCCGACCCGCGCCTGAACGCCGTCCTGCGCGCGACCGGCAGCTCGGTCCGGCTGGTGCTCGGCCGCGTGCCGCTGGTCGACGCGGGCGTGACGCCGCCGGCGCACGGGCCGCTGCCGACCGGGCTGTCGACGTTCACCAGCGGCGGCCACCGCTACCGCGCGTACGTCACGACCCTCGACGACCCGGACATCGGCGGGCGCGCGCGGCTCCAGGTCGTCTCGGCGCTGAGCGGGACCGAGCGCCGGATCGACGACCTGCGCGAGCGGATCGTGCTGATCGGCGTGGCCGGGCTGGTGGCGTCGGGCATCCTGGTGTGGTTGATCGCGTCGGTCCTCCTGCGCCCGCTGCGGCGCCTGCGCGAGGTGACCGCGTCGATCGCCGACGACGAGGACCTCGGCCGCCGCGTGCCGGACGCGTCGGGCCCGAGGGAGCTGCGCTCGGTGGCGCGGTCGTTCAACGCGATGCTCGCGCGTCTCGGGCGCTCGGCGCAGGACCGCGAGCGCGCGCTGGCCGCCACGCGCCGGTTCGCGGCCGACGCCGGCCACGAGCTGCGCACGCCGCTGACCAGCGTGCAGGCGACGCTGTCGGCGCTGCGGCGCCATCCCGACATCGACGCCGAGCGGCGCGGGGCGCTGCTCGACGACGCGCTCGTCCAGCAGCGCCGGCTCGTCGACCTCCTCGACGGCCTGCAGGCGCTGGCCCGCGGGGAGGCCGGGCCGATCGAGCACGCGCCGGTCGACCTGACCGAGCTGGTGGATGAGGTCGTCACCGCGGCCGGCGCGCGCCAGCCGGACGTCCGGATCGAGGCGGTGCTGCCGGAGGCGCCGGTGGTCGTGGACGGGTGGGAGCCGGGGCTGCGGCTGGTCGTCGAGAACCTGGTGACCAACGCGATCCGCCACGGCGGCGCGCGCGTGCGGGTGACGCTGGAGGGCGACGGCCCCGCGCTGGTCGTCGACGACGACGGGCCCGGCGTGCCCGACGACCAGCGCGAGCGGATCTTCGCGCCGTTCGCGCGCATCGACGGGACCGACACGCCGGGCTCCGGGCTCGGCCTCGCGCTCGTCGCGCAGCAGGCCGGCCACCACGGGGCGCGGGTCGAGGTCGACCGGGGGCCGCTGGGCGGCGCGCGCTTCGCCGTGCGCTTCGGGAACTAGGCCCTGGCCGCGGCGGGCGCCGGCGCCGCCAGGCGCGTCGGCGCGGCGCGGCCGCGCAGCGTCTCGGTCGCGCCGAGCGTCCATTGGTCAGGCTCGTCGCCGGCGGCGCGCCGCAGGACGGCCTCGGAGGCCAGGACGCGGCCGTCGTGCTGCTTGGCGAGCTCGGTCAGGCGCGAGGCCTCGTTGACCGGGTCGCCGATCACGGTGTACTCGAAGCGCCGCTGCGCGCCGATGTTCCCGGCCACGACGGTCCCGGCCGACACGCCGATCCCGACGTCGCACTGGGGGACCTCGCGCGCGAGCCGGTCGCGCAGCGCGCGGGCGGCGCGCAGGGCGGCGCCGGCGGCGTCGTCGTGGGGGAGGGGCGCGCCGAAGACGCACAGCGCCGCGTCCCCGACGAACTTGTTGACCGCTCCGCCCTCCTGCGCGATGACGTCGACCACGACGTCGAAGAACTCGTTCAGCAGCTCCACGACCTCGCCCGCCGGCCGCTGGTGGGCCAGCTGCGTCGAGCCGACCAGGTCGATGAACAGGACGGCGACGTCGCGCTCCTCGCCGCCGAGCGTGATCCCGCGCTCCAGCGCCTGGCGCGCGACGTCCTCGCCGACCTGCCGGCCGAACAGGTCGCGCAGCTCCTCGCGCTCGCGCAGGCCCTCGACCATGCGGTTGAAGCCGGCCTGCAGCAGCCCGACCTCGCTGCCGTCGTAGACGTCGACGTGCGCGTCGTCGCCCTGCTGGACCCGCCGCAGCGCGCGGCGCAGCGCCTCCAGCGGGTCGGCCAGCGACCGCGCGGTGAGCGCCATCACCGCGACGCCGACGACCATCGCGATCCCGCCGAGCAGGAGCGCGGTGACCGCGAGGCGGTGCGACGACGCCTCGATCGTCCCGGTCAGCACGCCCGCGCCGACGAGCACGAGGCCGAGCACCGGCACGCCCGTCCCCACGACGTAGGTCAGCAGCAGGCGGGCCGCGATGCCGGGCAGCGCGGGCTCGTCCGGGACGCTGTCGGCCAGCGCGCGGGCGGCGACCGGGCGCAGCACGCGCTGGGCCAGCAGGTAGGCGATCGCGCACGTCGCGGTGCCGGCCAGGGCCACCGTGATGGCCACGATCAGCGCCAGGTCGTCGTCGTAGCGCAGGTTGATGCTGGTGAACAGCACCGCGCCGAGCGCCCACAGCGACCCGTGGACGAGCACCTCGCGCGCCGGGGTCAGCAGGACGCTGCGCTGCTCGGCGGGGGTCGGCGGGCGGTCCGCGCGCAGCCACGCCAGGACGGGCCGCAGGAGCCACAGCACCCACAGCGTCCCGGTCGGGAGGGCGAACACGAGGTAGGCGGCGAGCGCGACGAGGTTGACGCGCTGGACGTGGTCGGGGTCGTCCACGGGCGGCAGCGGGAGGACCCAGCGCACCAGCGCGAAGACGATCGCGGCGCCGATCACGTTGGCGCCGATCATCAGGGCGCCGTAGGGGACGGCCAGCCGGCGCTCCAGGTCGGACAGACGGCCGAGCATCGCTAAGCGGAACCTACTTCCTGGTGCGGCGGCGGCGCGGCGCCGGTCACTGTTGACCGCGCGTTCAGTTAGTGTCGGCCGATGTCGTCCGCCCCACGCTCCGCGCTGCTCGCCGGCGCCGCCGCCGCGCTGCTCGCGCTGCTGCCCGCCGCCTCCGCCTCGGCCGCCGACCCGGCGCCGTTCGGCCACGCCTGCGGACCCCAGAACGGGGTCCGCTTCTGCCCGACCACCGACCTCGCGTCCCGTCCCAAGAGCTTCGACGGGACGCCGCTGGACGTGGACGTCACGCTGCCGCCGACCGGCGACGGGCCGTTCCCGACCATCCTGCTGCTCCACGGCCTGGGCGGCGACAAGACGTCGTTCGAGGCCACGAACGGCGACCCGTCGTACTCCAACTGGTTCTTCGCGCAGCACGGCTACGCGGTCGTCACGCCGACCGCGCGCGGCTTCGGCAACTCCTGCGGCGCGCCCGCGTCGCGGACGCCCGACTGCGCGGTCGGATGGACGCGCCTGGGCGACATGCGCTACGAGGTCCGCGACATCCAGACGCTCGTCGGCCAGCTCGTCGACGAGGGCGTCGTCAAGCCGAACGCGATCGGCTCGACCGGCGTCTCCTACGGCGGCGGGTTCTCCACCATGTTGGCGTTCCTCAAGAACCGCGTCCGGCTGCCGGACGGGACCTACGCGCCGTGGACGAGCCCGAAGGGCACGCCGATCTCGCTCACGGCCGCCTGGCCGCGCTGGCTGTGGTCCAACGGGGAGTCGATCTTCACGCGCAACGGCCGCGGGCCGTGGTCGCGGACGCCGACCGGCGTCGAGGCGCAGGCCTACGCCAACGCGATCTTCGGCGTCGCGGCGTCGGGCTTCGTCGCGCCGACCGGCGGCGACCTGAGCACGGACATCATGAGGTGGAAGGCGCAGCTCGACAGCGGTCAGCTCGGCGCCGCGGTCCAGCCGACGCTCGACAACTCCTACAACTACCACGGCGTCGCGGGCGTGCCCGGCACGCCGTCGCCGGTGCTGCTGCAGTCCGGCTGGACCGACGCGCTGTTCCCGGTCGGCCAGTCGCTCGGCGCCTACGACCACATCCGCCAGCAGTCCAAGACCGCGCCGGTCGCGCTCCAGGTCGGCGACCTCGGCCACAACCCCGGCGCCAACCACCCCAAGGACGTCGCCGCGTTCGACGCGCAGGGCCTCGCGTTCCTCGACGCGTGGGTCAAGGGGTCGGGCGGCAGCAAGCCGGCGCCCGGGTCGGTCACGGCCTACACCACGACCTGCCCGCCGAGCGCCCCCGCCGGCGGCGGCCCGTTCAAGGCCGCGACCTTCTCGGCGCTGGCCAAGCGCACCCTGCGGTTCGCGCGCTCGGGGCCGGCCAGGATCACGTCCAAGGGCGGCAACGCCAAGCTCGCGGCGGAGCTGTCGCCGCTGGCCGCGACCGGGACGCACTGCGCGACGCACACGCCCGACAGGGCCAACCACGCGACGGTCAGCGCGGTCTCGGCCGGCCAGACGCTGATCGGCCAGCCGGTCATCACCGGCCGCGCCGTGGTCAAGGGCCGCTACGGCCAGCTCGACGCGCGGCTGTGGGACCTCAACCGCAAGACCGGCAAGGAGCAGCTCGTCGACCGCGGCGCCTACCGGTTGACCGACAACTTCAAGGGCACGTTCCGCTTCACCTTGGACGGCAACGGCTGGAAGTTCCCGAAGGGCCACGGGATCGTCGTCGAGCTGCTGGGCCGCGACGCGCCGACCTACGGGCCGAGCCCGTCGACCTTCAGCGCGACGCTGACGAACGTGAAGGTGGCGCTGCCCGTCCGGTAGCGGGACACTGCGCGGCGTGGTGATCGAGCATCACGCCGCGCCCGACGGCACGTGGGCCATGGCCGAGCGCCGGCCGCACCCGGCGCTGGCGCCGCTGGTGGCGCGCGGCTACACGGGCTACCGCGAGACCGCCGCGCCGCCGCGGCGGCTCGAGGTCCCCAACGCCGCGATCGTCGTCATCCTCAACCTCGGGCCGCCGCTGGCGGTCGACGACTCCGGCCCGCTCGGCTCGTTCGTGGCCGGCCTGTACGACCGCGCGGTCGTCACGCACCAGCCGGGCGAGCAGGCCGGCATCCAGTTCGACCTGACGCCGCTGGGCGCGCGGACGCTGCTCGGGCTGCCGATGCGGGAGCTGGCGCGGCAGGTCGTCGCGCTGGAGGACGTGATCCCGGGCCCGCTCGTCGAGCGCCTGCGCGAGGCCCGCGGCTGGGCGGCGCGCTTCGACCTGCTCGACGCGTTCCTGCTCGACCGCCTGGCGCGCGCGACGGCGCCGCGGCCCGACGTCGCCTTCGCCTGGTCGCGGCTGGTGGCGACGCACGGCGCGGTCGGCGTCGGCGAGCTCTGCGCCGAGCTGCGCTGCAGCCGGCGCCACCTGTCGGGGCGCTTCGCGCAGGACGTCGGCCTCGGGCCGAAGGCGGTCGCGCGGATCCTGCGCTTCCAGCGCGTGCTGGCGCTGCTCGGCGCGCCGGACGGCAGCGGCCGCGCGCGCTTCGCCGAGATCGCCGCCGCCGGCGGCTACTACGACCAGCCGCACCTCAACCGCGACTTCCGCGAGCTGGCCGGCTGCACGCCGACCGAGTACCTGGCGCTCGTCCTGCCCGAGGGGCGCGGCGTCACGCCGCCGGCCGACTTCCCAAATCTCCAAGACGCCGCGCCGCGCGCCGCGTAACGTCGCCGCCATGGCCACGATCTTCCCGACGTTCCGCTACGACGACGCCCACGCCGCGATCCGGTTCCTGTGCGACGCGTTCGGGTTCTCCGAGCACGCGGTGCACGAGCGCGACGGCGTCATCCACCACGCCGAGCTGAAGCTGGGCGACGACTACATCATGCTCGGCGAGCGCCGCGACGGCGCCGCCGACCTCCCGGACCAGCCCTCGACGACCTACGTCGTGGTCGAGGAGCCCGACGCGCTCTACGCGCGGGCGGTGAAGGCCGGCGCCGAGGTCGTGCGCGAGCCCGTGGACCAGGACTACGGGTCGCGCGAGTTCGCCGTCAGGGACCCCGGCGGCAACGTGTGG
Organism: Baekduia sp.; assembly: GCA_036518975.1. Lineage (GTDB taxonomy): Bacteria > Actinomycetota > Thermoleophilia > Solirubrobacterales > Solirubrobacteraceae > Baekduia. The sequence continues at coordinate 49,748 of DATDMD010000259.1, read as the reverse complement.
TCGTTCGGGACCTACGCGCCCCGTTGACGTCCGGCGGGGTTGTGCGGTACCTTGCTTGGCGGCCCTTCGCGGGCCATCGCATGCGTGAACTGATCTAAGACAGCCGCCCCGAGGACGACCGGCCTTCCCAAGCCGCCGGTCGCGCGTTCGCTGTCTCCCCTGATCGGTTCACCGTCCTTCCTGAGGAGCACCGCATGCCGTCGACCCTTCTCGACGCCCGCAGCATCACCAAGCACTACGGCGCCCGCACCGTCCTGGACGACGTGGACGTGCGCGTCGACGCCGGCACCCGCCTCGCGCTCGTCGGGCCCAACGGGTCCGGCAAGTCGACGCTGCTGCGCGTGCTGGCCGGCACCGAGCCGCCGGACGGCGGCACCGTCCAGCGCTTCGGCACCGTCGGCCACCTGCCGCAGCTGGCCGACGAGGGCACGGGTCCCGGCGCCGCGCGCACCGTGCGCGAGACGATCATGGAGCGCCTCGGCGTCGCCTGTGCGGCGCGCGCCGTCGCGCGCGAGGAGGCGCGGCTGACGGCCGGCGACCTCGACGCCGTCGGCTCGCACGCCGCCGCCCTGGAGCGCTGGATGGCGCTCGGCGGCGCCGACGCCGACGCCCGCGTGGCGGCCGCCGCCGACGAGCTCGGGCTGTCCACCGCCCTGCTGGAGCGGCCGCTCGGCACGCTGTCCGGCGGCCAGGCCGCCCGCGCCGGGCTCGCCGTGCTGCGCGCCGCGCGCTTCGACGTCGTCGCTCTGGACGAGCCGACCAACCACCTCGACGACGACGGCCTCGAGCGGCTCGCCGCGCTGCTGGCCGGGCGCTCGGGCGGCGTCGTGCTCGTCTCCCACGACCGCGCCCTGCTGGAGCGCTCGGCGACGACGCTGCTGGAGCTCGACGGGCGGACCGGCCGCGCCACGCACTACGCCGGCGGCTGGGCCGCCTACGAGCGCGAGCGCGACGCCGCGCGGGCCCGGGCGCTGGCCGAGCACGAGCACGCGCTGGCGCGGCGGGCGCAGCTGACCGCGGCGATCCGCGAGACCCGCGCGCGGGCGCAGGCGTCGATCGGCAAGGTCAGCCGCGGCGCGCCCGACGGCGACAAGCACTCGCGCGAGTGGGTGACGTCGCGCGCGCAGGGGATGCAGCGGCGCGCGGCGCACGTCGAGGCGCGGCTGGAGCGCATCGAGGTCCCCGACAAGCCGTGGGACGACGCGCCGCTGCAGCTGACGCTGACGGCCGCGCAGCGGCGCGGCGGCGCGATCGTCGCGCTGGAGGGCGCGGTGCTGGAGCGCGGCGCGTTCCGGCTCGGCCCGCTGGACCTCGCCGTCGGCTACGGCGACCGCATCCTGCTGCGCGGCTCCAACGGGTCGGGCAAGTCCACCATCATGGCCGCGCTGCTCGGTGAGCTGGAGCCGGTGTCCGGGCGCCGCGTCGCCGCGCCGTCGGCCGTGATCGCGCGGCTGGGGCAGGAGCGCGACGCGCTGTCGGCCGACGTCCCGCTCGCCGCGTCGGTCCGCGCGCTGACCGGCCTGGACGAGGCGGCCGCCCGCACGGCGCTCGGCGCCTTCGGCCTCGGCGCCGACCAGGCGATGCGGCGGGCGTCCACGCTCTCGCCCGGCGAGCGCACGCGCGCGGAGCTGGCCGTCCTGGCCCACCGCCGCGCCGCGTGCCTGCTGCTCGACGAGCCGACCAACCCCCTCGACGTCGAGTCGCTCGAGGTGGTCGAGCGCGCCCTGGCGAGCTGGCCGGGCGCGCTCGTCGTCGCCACCCACGACGCGCGCCTGCGCGCGGCGCTCGCCCTGGAGACGGTGATCGAGTTGTAGGGGTCGGAGCTAGTTGTCGTCCTTGCCGTCGCCGTCGGGCTGGTCGGCGTCCGGCAGGTGGCCGATGAAGACCGCGACGCCCGCGTCGTGCATGACGTGCTGGCTGACCGAGCCGAACATCGACCCGATCCGGCCCAGCCCGCGCGCGCCGAGGATGACCGCGTCGTGGCCGCCGTCCTTGACCTGCGCGACGATCTCACCGCCCGCGTGGCCGCGGCGCGTGACCGAGTCGACCGGCTGGTCGGCGGGCACCGCGTCCAGCGCGGCGCGCATCGTCGTCGCGGCGCCCTTGTCGGCGTCGCCCTGCAGGGCGACCGGGTCGACGCCGGCGCCGTAGGCCAGCGCGGCGCTGTCGGCGATGTTGGGGATCACGGTCAGGACCGTGAGCCGGGCGTGGTCGCGCTCGCAGATGGCGATGGCCATCGCCAGCGCGAGGTCGGCGTGGCGCGACCCGTCGACGGCGACGAGGACCTTCCGGAAGGTGGGGCGATCAGGCATGGGTTCCTGCATCTTGGCCGATGGGGGCCTCTGCGCAAGCGCCGGCGCGCCAGGACGGACCACCACTACGCTTGGCGGTGTGACGCCCGCCACACGACGCGCCCCAGTCGTGAAGGACGACGAGCTCGACGAGGGCGCCGCGCCCGGCCGCGACGCCAGCCTCACCAGCGTGTTCGCCGCGTTCGCGGCCAACATGCTGATCGCCATCGCCAAGGGCATCGCCGCGGCGCTGACGGGCTCGGCGGCGCTGTTCGCCGAGACGCTGCACACGGTCGCCGACGCCGGCAACGAGGTCCTGCTCTACGTCGCGATCCGCCGCAGCGAGCGGGCGCCGGACGCCAGCCACCCGCTCGGCTACGGCCCCGAGCGCTGGTACTGGGCGCTGCTGGCGGCGATCGGGATGTTCGTGATCGGCGGCGCCGTGTCGATCTGGGAGGGCATCAACGCGCTGATCAACCCGCGGCCGCTGGAGGCGTTCTGGGTCGGCGTCGCGGTCCTGGTGATCGCGATCGTCCTGGACGGCCTCAGCCGCACGGTCGCCGTGCACGAGCTGCGCGGCCGCGCGTCGCGCGCCGGCCTGCCGCTGCGCCAGTTCATCGGCGAGTCCTCGGACCCGACGGTCACCACCGTCTACCTGGAGGACACGATCGACGTCCTCGGCGCGTCGCTCGCGCTGGCGGCGCTGATCCTGCACAAGGTGACCGGCATTGAGATCTTCGACCCGATCGCCACGCTGATCATCGGCGGCCTGCTCACGTACGTCGCGATCCGCCTCACCGGCCGCAACCGCGCGCTGCTGACCAACCAGGCCGTCGCGCCGCGCCACGCCGAGGCGCTGCGCGAGGCGCTGGTGCGCCAGCCCGGGATCGCCGCCGTCCACGGCATCGAGGCGGTGCACCTCGGCCCGTCGAGCGTCATGGCCGCGGCCGAGGTGGAGGTCGAGGGCGGCATGACCGCCGTCGACGTCGCGGTCACGCTGGAGGTCGTCCGGGACACGCTGTGCGCCAACGTGCCGGCGATCACGCGGCTCTACCTGACGCCGGTGACGCCGAAGACCGCGCTGACGTCGCCGCCCGCGCCGCCCGGGGAGGCCCCGGACGGCGCGGACGCGCGAGCGCCGAGACCGGGCTAGCCGACCGGCTTGACGTGCGGCGGGCTCTTCAGCGGCGCGCTGACCTGGGCCTGGGCCTTGGACTTGGCCTGCGGCGCGACGAGCGACTGCGGGGCGGCGTCCGCGTAGGGCGACGTCGGGTCGCCGGAGAACGTCGCGTCCTGCTGGCACACCGTGCCCGGGTCGGGCAGCGTGCCGCCCAGCAGGTAGCCCTCGACCTTGCCGTCGATGCACGCCGACTCGCCGTTGTAGGCCGTGTGCCCGTCGCCGACCATGGTCAGCAGGCGCGCGTTGCCCATGTCCTTGACCAGCGCCTTCGCGCCGCGGTACGGCGTGGCCGGGTCGTAGGTCGTCGCGACCACCAGCGGCGTGTTGGCGTTCGCCGGGACGGTCCACGGCCCGGCGTAGCGGCCGTTGGGCTCGACCGGGAAGATCCCGTAGTTGAGCTCGACGTAGCCGTTGTTGAACCAGAAGTGGTCGAACGAGTCGTACGAGGCCTTGCCGAGCCGGAAGTAGCGGTCGGTGTTGTCGTTGTACTGCTGCTCGACCGCGCCGATCAGGAAGTAGCGGTCGCTGTCGGGCGCGTACGTGTTGGTCGTGGGGTCGTAGCCGAAGGCCCCGTCGGAGTCCATCCGGATGCCCGAGCCGTCGCCGTTGACGGCGTCCGCCAGCTCCTGGGCGATGTAGGGCTTCCAGTACTCCTTGCGGTACAGGTTGTAGATGGTGGCGTTGAGGATGTCATCGCCCGTGACCGGTCGCAGGTCGTCCGTCCAGCCCCAGCGGTTGGTGGCCGGCACCGGGATCGGGTGCGCGTTGGCCTGCTCGACGAGCGCGTCGAACGCCGCGTGCGGGTCGCTCCCGCCGAAGCCGTGGCAGCTGACCTGGTCGCCCGCGCACGCCTGGAAGAACCGGTCCAGCTCGCGCTCGAACGCCGAGGTCTGGGCCTGGAGGTCCTTGGTCGGGCGGTTGATGTAGGAGTCGGCGTCGACCGGCCCGTCGAGCACGACGCGGCCGAGGTTGCCCGGGAACAGCGCGGCGTAGGTCGCGCCGATGAACGTGCCGTAGGACCAGCCGAGGTAGTTGAGCTGCTGGTCGCCGATCGCCTGGCGCAGGAGGTCGAGGTCGCGCGCGACGTTGCCCGTCGTCACGTAGGGCAGCATCGGCTTGTTGAGCTGGACGCACTGCCGGACGTACTGCTTGTCCTTGTTGAGCAGCGCCTTGGGGTCGGTGTCCGGCGTGGCGTAGGGGATCGAGTAGATGCCCTGCGTCTCCTGGTTGGCCTGGCAGTCGAGCGCCGCGTCGCTGGAGCCGGTGCCGCGTGGGTCGAACCCGACGATGTCGTACTGCTGGTTGAGCGCGGTGAACGTGTCGCGCTCGTTGACGAACTGCGAGGCGACGAAGTCGACGCCGCTGGCGCCCGGACCGCCGGGGTTGACGAACAGGGAGCCGAGCTTCTTGCCCGGGTTGGTCGCCGCGTGGCGGATCAGCGCCACGTGGTAGATCGCCTTGTTGGGCCGCGTGTAGTCCAGCGGCACCGCCGCCGAGGCGCACTGCAGGTCGTAGCCGAGCCCGCAGTCCTTCCAGTTCAGCGTGGGCACCTTGGGCGCGGCCTGGGCCTGCGCGCCGGGCGCCATCACGATCATCGCGGCGAGCGCCGTCAACGCCGCCGTCAGCCACCGTCGTGCTGCTCTCATTCCTCTGCTCCGTTCCCCCGAAAAAAGACGCTTTGACCGGCTCAGCGGTCGGTCGACGTTGCGGCACCTTACCCAAGAACGCCAGCGCCGCAACGTCGAATTCGGCGATGGTTCGGCGATCAGCACGCGTGGGCGATCCCAGGGAGACCCCTGATGTGCGCGCGGGCCGCTCGCGCGCGAGCTGACGGGCCGCGGGCACGACGTCTCCGTCCACACCGGCCCGGCGTACCGCGCCAAGGTCGAGGCCACCGGCGCCGGCTACCTGCCGCTGATCGACTCGTGGGACCTCGACCCCGGCGACCTCGACGCGCAGTTCCCGGGCCGCGCGGACACGAAGGGCGTCGCGACCTTCAAGTTCGACATGCGGGAGATCTTCATCAAGATGGTCCCGGACCAGATCGCCGACCTCCAGCGCCACGTCGCCAACGTGCAGCCCGACGTCCTGGTCGTCGAGCCGAGCCTCGGCGCCGCGGCCGCCGCCGTCCACGACCGCTGCGGGCTGCCGTGGGTGACGCTCGGCATCGGCGCGCTGATGGTCAAGAGCGCCGACACGGCGCCGTTCGGGCTCGGCCTCAAGCCGCTGGCCGGGCCGGTCGGCCGCGCGCGCAACCGCGTCCTGAACACGCTCGTCGACCGGACGCTGTTCCGCTCCGTCGACGCCGAGTACCGGGCGATGTGCGCGCGGGCCGGGATCACGGCGCATCCCGACGGCCTGTTCGCGACGACGCTGTCGCCCTACCTGTACCTCCAGCCGACCGTGCCCGCGTTCGAGTACCCGCGCAGCGACCTCCCGGCGCAGGTCGAGTTCGTCGGCCCGCACCTGCCGGCCGCGCCCGCCGACCTGGAGCTGCCCGCGTGGTGGGACGCGCTGCTGGCCGACGACCGGCCCGTCGTGCTCGTCACGCAGGGCACGATCGCCACCGACCCCGACGAGCTGCTGCTGCCGACGCTGGAGGCGCTGCGCGACGAGCCCGTCCAGGTCGTCGCGGTCACTGGCGGACCGGACCCGGCGCTGCTGCCACCGGCGCCGGTCAACGCCCGCGTCGCGCGCGACGTCCCGTTCGCGGCGCTGATGCCGCACGTCGACGTCTACGTGACCAACGGCGGCTACGGCGGACTGCACCACGCGCTCGGCCACGGCGTCCCGGTGCTGAGCGTCGGGGCGACCGAGGACAAGCCGGAGCTCGCCGCGCGCGTGGGCTGGAGCGGCGCCGGCCTCGGGATGCGCGCTCAGCGCGCCAAGCCCGCCAAGGTCCGCGCCGCCGTGCGCCGGCTGCTCTCAGAGCCGCGCTTCCGCCAACGCGCCCAGGCGATCGCGGCCGACCTGGCGGCCGCCGGCGGCCCCGGCCGCTCCGCGGACCTCCTGGAGCGCGTGGCCTACGAGGCCAGCGCGGCCGGGCGCTCGGCGCGGCCCTTGACCGGCGCCAGCTCGTAGGCGACGGGGTCGAACTCGCGCGTCTGCTTCCAGAAGGTGAAGGTGAAGTCCGGCCAGATCGTGGTGTTCTTGCCGTTGGCGTCGATGTACCACGACGCGCAGCCGCCGGTGTTCCACACCGTGTCGCCCATCTTGGCCTGGAGGCGGTCGTTGTAGGCCTCGAGCGCGTCGCGGCGGACCTCGACGCGGCCCGCGCCGCGCTCGCGCATCGCGTCCAGCGCGCCCATGACGTAGTTCAGCTGCGCCTCGATCATGAACACGATCGAGTTGTGGCCGAGGCCGACGTTCGGGCCGACGAGCAGGAACAGGTTCGGGAAGCCGGCCATCGCCGTGCCGCGGTAGGCCTGCGGCGAGCGGTGCCAGACGTCGGCGAGCCGCTCGCCGGCGGCGCCCGTGACGATGTTCGCCAGCGGGATGTCGGTGACGTAGAAGCCGGTGGCGAAGATGATGGTGTCGACCTCGTGCAGCGTGCCGTCGGTCGTCACGTAGCCGTTGGGGCGGACCTCGGCGATGCCGCCGGTCACCAGCTCCACGTTGTCGCGGCCCAGCGCCGGATACCACTTGTTCGACGGCAGGATGCGCTTGCAGCCGATCGTGTAGCTCGGCGTGACCTTGGCGCGCAGCTCCGGATCCGGGACCTGGTCGGCGATGTGCTTGCGCGCGACCTTCTCCACGAGCTTGAGCAGCCGCGGGCGGTGGACGAGGCCGGGGACGAGCAGCTCGCGCGAGAAGTAGACGCCCGCGCGGACCATCCGCTGCAGCGGCGGGAACGCGCGGTACAGGAGGCGCTCGGCGCGCGTGATCGGCCGGTCGCGGTGCGGGACGACCCACGGCGGCGTGCGCTGGACGACGTCGAGGTGCGAGACCTGCTGGGCGATCTCGGGCACCGCCTGGATCGCCGACGCGCCGGTGCCGACGACCGCGACGCGGCGGCCGCGCAGGTCGTGGTCGTGGTTCCAGCGGGCGGTGTGGAACACCGTGCCCGCGAAGGTGTCCAGGCCCGGGAGGTCCGGGATCGACGGCTCGCTCAGCGGGCCGGGCGCGGCGATCAGGACGTCGGCGGTGTAGTCGCCGTTGGTGGTCTCGACCTTCCACCAGCTGTTCTCGGCGTCCCAGACGGCGGCGGTCACGGCCGTGTTGAGGCGGATCTTGTCGTAGACGCCGAACTTCTCGGCCGTGCTGCGCAGGTAGTCGCGCAGCTCGGGCTGCTTGGGGTAGGTGCGCGTCCAGTTCGGGTTGGGGGCGAACGAGAACGAGTACAGGTGCGACGGGATGTCGCACTGGCAGCCGGGATAGGTGTTGGCCCACCACGTGCCGCCGACGTCGGCCGCGCGCTCGAAGACGAGGAAGTCGCGCTCGCCGCGCTGGATCAGGCGGATCGCCGCGCCCAGTCCGCCGAAGCCCGCGCCGAGGATCCCGACGCGGACGTGGCGCGGCCGGGTGCCGTTGACGTGGGCGGTGGGGGACGTCGGCGTGGCGGTCATCTCGGCTCCGGTTTCGCTCGCTCGAAGGAACAGCTCTGTCTCAAGTGTACACTCTTGTCTCCATGAGCGTCGACGGCCCCACCCACGCGCTGCGCGTGCTGCCCCGCGGGCGGCACGCGGCCCCGCGCCACGTCGTGGCCGAGTCCCAGCGCGAGCGCGTGCTCGTCGCGATGGCCGACGCCGTGGCCGAGAAGGGCTACGCCCACGTCGCGGTCGCCGACGTGATCGCGCGGGCGGGCGTGTCGCGCCGGTCGTTCTACGAGCACTTCACCAACAAGGAGGACGCGTTCCTGGCGGCCTACGACGCGGGCGTCGGCGGGCTGCTGGACGCGATCGCCGAGGCCGAGGCGGCGGCGGGCGACGAGCTGCTCGCGCGAGCGCGCGCGGGCACCGAGGTCTACCTCCAGCTGCTGGCCGACAACCCGGCGTTCGCGCGCACGTTCCTGATCGAGGTCCTCGGCGCGGGCCCCGCGGCGCTCGAGCGCCGCGACGCCGTCCACGCGCGGTTCGCGCAGCGGCTCGCCGACGGGTTCGACGCGATCGCGGGCGGCGCCGACGCCCTTCCGCGCCCCGAGGACTACGTCTTCCGCGCCGCGGTCGGCGCGATCCACGAGCTCGTGACGGCCTGCCTGCTCAAGCGCGGGGCGGAGGCGCTGCCCGACCTGCTGGACCCGATCCTGGAGATCGAGGTCCGCCTGCTCAGATGAGCCGGCGGGCGCGCGCCGGGGCCGTCGCGCCCGTGAGGGCGGCCGCCCAGATCCCGGTCGCCACGTCGCCCAGGCCGGTGATCGCCTCGACGCCGCGGCGCTCGATCGCCTCCATGACGACCTCGTTGACGCCGCCGACGCAGCCGAGCGCGAACGCGGGGGAGAGCTCGTTGAGCGCGGGGTCGACCTCGCGCAGGCCGTCGAGCACGCCGCGCATGAAGCGCACGTAGCGGTCGAAGACGTCGCGGCGCATCGCCTGCGCCGCGGGGCCGGCGTTCTGGAACTCGACGAGCATGGAGCGCGTCAGCTCGCCGCCGGTGGCCAGCGAGCTGAGGTACGCGGCGTTGACCGCGTCGAGGTGCTCGCGCCAGTCCAGCTCGGACTCGGTCGCCGCGCGGTCGGCCGTGCGCATCGCGTCCAGGACGTTGTCGACGGCCGCCGAGTAGAGCGCGACGTAGCACGCCTCCTTGTCGGCGAAGTGCGCGTAGAACGTGGACTTGCTCACGCGCGCCTCGCGGACGACGTCGGCGATCGTCGTCGCGCCGAACCCCTTGTCGGTGATGCAGAGGGCCATGCCGCGCAGGATCTGACGGTGCTGCCGGCGGTCCTGCTCGCTGCGCTGCTCGGTGGTGAGGACGGGACGCGCCATGGTCGGAGGGCAACGGTAGCGCGGCGATACGGTGCGCGGTGATGGCGACGACCACGAGCACCGTCACGCCGCTGCGCCGCCAGCTCGCCGGCGAGGAGGTCGGGCGCAGCCCGGCGGCGCTGGACGCGTTCCTGCTCGCGCGCCGCCGGTTCATCGCCGGCGAGCGCGTGGACATGACCGCGCTGGCCGCCGAGCTCGGCGTCAACCGCGTGACGCTGTACCGCTGGGTCGGCTCGCGCGAGCAGCTGCTCGTCGAGGTGGTGTGGTCGCTCGCCGGCCGGACGCTCGACGGCATCGTCGCCGCGGACGCCGGGGGCGCGGGCCGCGAGGTCCGGATCCTGATGGCCTTCCTCGAGGCGACGCTCGCCCATCCCGGCATGCAGCGCTGGCTGAGCGAGGAGGGCGAGTCGGCGATGCGCCTACTGACCCGCCACGACACGGACTTCCAGCCGCGGCTGATCGCGGCGGTCGAGGAGCTGCTCGACCCCGACGACCCGGACCGCCACGAGGTCGCCTACGCGCTGGTGCGCGTGATCGAGTCCTACACCTACCTCGACCTCATCACCGGTGAGCATCCGGAAGCAGGCCGGGCGGAGCCCATCTTCCGCCGTCTGCTACAAAGCCAGCGTTTGTAGCCCCGGAGGAGGAGACCACGGCCATGCGGACCCCTGTCCCGCGCGATCGCGAGAACGACTACACCCGCGACGCCGCCGCGCTGCGGCGCGACTTCCTGCGCGAGCAGACGGGCGCCGAGCTCGAGCACGTCGGCAGCTACTCGTTCGACCCGGGCGCGCTGCCCGGCAACATCGAGCACTTCACGGGCGTCGCGCAGGTGCCGATCGGCGTCGCCGGGCCGGTGCTCGTCAACGGCGAGCACGCCCAGGGCGAGTTCTACGTCCCGCTCGCCACCGCGGAGGGGACGCTCGTCGCCTCCTACAACCGCGGGATGAAGCTGCTGTACGAGGCCGGCGGCGTCACGACGACGATCGTCGAGGACCACATGCAGCGCGCGCCGTCGTTCATCTTCCCCAGCGCGCGCGAGGCGCGCGCGTTCGGCCTGTGGCTCGTCGAGCGCTTCGACGACATCGCGGCGGTCGCCGAGTCGACCACGAGCACGGGCAAGTTGAAGGACATCGAGCAGTACTCGGCGTCGCGGATCATCTACACGCGCTTCAACTACACCACGGGCGACGCGGCCGGCCAGAACCTCACCGGCAAGGCGACGCAGGCGGCGTGCGACTGGATCAAGGGCGAGTACCCGGGGATCGAGCAGTACTTCCTGGAGTCGAACTTCGCGACCGACAAGAAGACCTCACAGGTCAACATGCTGCACACGCGCGGCAAGCGCGTGGTGGCGGAGGCGACGATCCCCGACGCGCTGCTGCGCTCGGTCATGAAGTCGTCGTCGGAGCTGATGTTCCGGGCGCGCCAGGTGAGCAACCTCGGCGGCTTCATGTCCGGCGTCAACAACAACGGCGCCCACTCGGCCAACGGCATCACCGCGATGTTCATCGCCACGGGGCAGGACGTCGCCAACGTCGCGGAGTCGAGCGCCGCCTTCGTCCACGCCGAGCTGCGGCCCAACGGCGACTACTACTACTCGATCACGATCCCGTCGCTGATCGTGGCGACCTACGGCGGCGGCACCGGCCTGGCGACGCAGCGCGAGTGCCTGGAGCTGCTGGACTGCTACGGCTCGGGGAAGGTGCGCAAGCTCGCCGAGATCGTGGCGGCGACCGTCCTGTGCGGCGAGCTCTCGCTCGGCTCGGCGATCGTGGCCGAGGAGTGGGTCAAGGCCCACGACGCCTACGGGCGCAACCGGCCGTAGCGGCGCCGTGGGTCAGCGCGCGGTCAGCACGACCACCGGGATCTCGCGCTCGGCGCGCTCCTGGTAGTCGCCGTAGGCGGGGTAGAGGTCGAGGAGCGCGGGCCACAGCCGCTCGCGCTCCCGCGGCGTCGCCTCGCGGGCGCAGACGGCGCGCCGCTCGCGGCCGACCTCGACCACCGTGTCCGGCCGCGCGCGCAGGTTGTGCAGCCAGGCCGGGTTCCTGGGCGCGCCGCCGTAGGAGGCGACGACGACCAGGTCGTCGCCGTCGGGCAGGTAGAGCAGCGGCGCGACGCGCTCCTCACCGCTCTTGCGGCCCACGTGGTGCAGGAGCAGGACCGGCGCGCGGTCGAACGAGCCGCCCACCCGGCCGCGGGTGGCGCGGTAGGCCCACGTGTTGAACCCGGCGACCAGGGTCCAGGCCTTGAACGCGGGCGAGCCCGGCCGTGGCGGCCGGGCCGCGGAGGTGAGCCGGCCGTAGAGGCCCTTCGCACGCGCCATGGCCGGACATCGTGCCTTCAGACATCCGTCCATGCGCCGATCACCCTGTGCATGCGTCACATCTGCAACCGCTGCCTGCGCCTGTGGCATCCCCGCCACGACGAGCAGCGCTCCACGTGCCCCCGCTGCGGCGGGGCCCTGCGCCCGCACTAACCGCTCTGCGTCACGCCCGCGACCGCGGCCAGCGCGGCGCGTGCCCGGGCCACTGCGCCCGGCGAGGCGTTGAGCAGCGGCAGGCGGACGTCCGGCGTCGGGATGCGGCCCGCGTCGTGCAGGAGCGCCTTGATCACGGCCGGGCTCGGCTCGGCGAACAGCGCCTGGACCAGCGGCAGCAGCGCCTCGGCGTGCGGCCGGCCGGTCGCGACGTCGCCCGCGGTGCCGGCGGCGATCATCGCGGCGAAGCGCTCGGTCGCGAGATGGGCCGAGGCCGCGATCGCGCCCTTGCCGCCCATCAGCGCGACGGGGAAGAGGTAGGGGTCGTCGCCGCCGAGCACCGCGAAGCCGTCCGGCTGGCCGGCGAGGACCGCCAGCGTGTCGGCGTCCAGCCCGCCCACCGCCTGCTTGAGGCCGGCCACGTTCTCGGTCGCGGCGAGCTCCAGCAGCGCGCCGGCGCCGAGGCCGCGACCCGTCCGGTAAGGGATGTTGTATGTGATCAGCGGGACCGGCGAGCGCTCGGCGACCGCCTGGAAGTGGCGGACGATCCCGGCCTCGGACGGCCGCACGTAGTACGGCACGACGGCCAGCGACGCGTCGACGCCGGGCACGCCGGCGAGCGCCTCGTGCCTGGCGATCGTCGTGCGGGTGTCGTTGGTCCCCGCGCCGACGACGAGGTCGGCGCCGCGGTCGGCGCACACGCGCGCGCAGGCGGCCACGGTGGCGGCCTGCTCCTCGGCGGTCAGCGCGGACGGCTCGCCGGTCGTCGCGAGCGCGATGAGTCCGGACGCGCCCGCATCGAGCAGCTCGGCGCCGAGCCGCTCAAGGGCGTCGACGTCGACGGACCCGTCGGCCCCGAACGGGGTGACGATCGGGACGAGCAGGCCGGACGGCTGGTAGGGAGAGGCCATGCGCGCCATGCTACGGCGCGCGCCGCCGGCCCTACTCGGAAGCGGGCTTGGTCGTCGCCTTAGGCTTGGAGCGCCGCCGCTCGTTCTTGAGCAGCGACGTCGCCGTCTCCTGCCCCACGTAGGGCAGCAGCACGGAGAACAGGAGGTCCGGCAGCAGCGCGGGGAGCTCGTCGCCCCTGCCGCCGAGCACGCGCGAGTAGACGACCTCGTAGATGCCGCCGACCAGCGTCTCGGCCGTCAGCGCCGGCGGGAGCTTGCTCTTGGGCAGCTCCGCGGCCGCGGCCTTCTCGATCATCTGCGAGAACGCGGCCATCGTCGCGTTGCGGCGCTCGATCGCGACCGTGCCGGCGGCGAGCACCTCGACGATGCACATGTCCGCGAACGCGGGCTCCTCGGCGACGAACGTGAGGAACGCGTTGAGGCTGTCGCGGACCTTGGTGACGAGCCCGTCGGCGGCCTCGTAGGCCTCGTACACGCGGCCCAGCAGCTGCTGGGTGACCTCGTCGTAGGCCGCGAGGTAGACGTCTTCCTTGCCCCTGAAGTTGTCGTAGAACGTGCGGCGCGAGACCCCGGAGGTCACGACGATGTCCTCGACGCTCATCGCGACATAGCCGGCGGTGTGGCAGACGTCGGCGACCGCGGCGAGGATCCGTTGGCGTTGGTTGGCGACGACGAACTGCCTCGACAGGCCATGACGGCCCGCCGGCAGCTGGTACGGCTCGCGCTGACGCTTCTTCCGGGGCTGTTCAGGCAAGGCGGACGGAAACATACATGTCTCGTCGGCGGCCTGGCATGTCAAGGAGTTGTGATCGCGCGTTCGGCCGCTGTGCGCGTGACGCGCTGATATTCCGCCTCGGCGATGTCGGCGCCGACGAAGGGCAGGAGCGCGCTGTGCAGCAGCGAGGGGAGCAGCGTCGGCAGCTCGTCGGTGCGCTGCGACGTGACGCGCGAGTAGATGACCTCGTAGATGCCGCCGACGATCGCCTCGATCGCCACCGGCGGGGCCGAGGCCGTGGCCAGCGAGTCGCCCGGCGGCGGCTGCAGCAGCACCTGGAAGGCCTCCATCGCCTGCGAGCGGCGGGCGAGCGCGCGCGGGCCGGCGGCCAGGGCCTCGACGACGCAGACCTGCGCGAGGACCGGCTCGGCGGCGAGGAGGTTCAGGAACGCGGCGAGCCCGCGGCGGACGCGCGACGTCCAGGTCTCGCCGGTCGCGAAGGCCGACGTGACGCCGCTGAGGAGCTGGTCCAGCACCAGCTCGTAGGCCGCGAGGAACGCCTCTTCCTTGTTGGCGAAGTGGTCGTAGAACGTCCGGCGGGAGACACCGGCGATCGCGATGACGTCCTCGATCCGCATCGCGGCGTACCCCGAACGGCTGGCGGCCTGGAGCACGGCGTCCAGGATCCGCTCCCGCTGGTTGGAGACCACGAACGCCCGCGGCAGACCGTGCCGACCCGCTGGAAGCTGATGCGGTGCACGGTTGTGGGACGTTCTCTGCTCCACGAGTCGAAACATACCTCTGTTTCTCACCGGGTGCCAGTGGTTCGTCCAGCCTGCACGCCCAGTTGGGTGGTCAGGCGGCGGACCGACCGCTCAAGCTTCGTCACACCGGTGCGGCTCGCGGCTCTTAGAGGGAGTGTGGGTCGAAGCGGCGGGGTGCGAGACCGCCGGGGAGAGAACAACGGGGGGTTCGATGAGGATGCTGAGCGAGGTCCTTTCCGGCGCGCGTGCGTGTCCGCCGGATTGCGCGACGTGCGGGCGGCTGCGGGAGGCGGCGGCTCCGGCGGTGCTCATGACCAGCGGCGGCGACGTCACGCTGGCCGATCTGGCGGCGGCGGCCGGGGTCCCGGCGTCGGTCGCCGAGGGGCATTGCCCCGAGGGCGCGGCGACCGTGGTGGCCGATGCCTACCGGCGCGCGTCGGGGGAGCTCTACGGTCTGTACGCCGCGTCGTTCCGCATGGCGGACACGTGGCCCGAGAAGCTGGGGGCGGCGCTGCAGCGGCTCCTGCGCCGGCTGGCTGAGGAGCCGGCGCTCGCGCACCTGCTGTTCGTCACGCCCGCCGGCGACGAGACGATGCGGGAGATCCGGGAGGCCTTCCGCGAGCGCTACGTCGGCCTGCTCGCCGCCGAGCAGGACCGGCACGCCGACGACGTCGAGCTGCTGCCGGCGCTCCAGCTGGAGATGATGGTCAGCACGGTGTTCCGGACGATCGGCGAGCTCGTCGCCGAGGGCCGCGCGCCGGAGCTGCCCGCGCTCCTGGAAGACGTCGCGGAGGCCGCCCAGGTCTTCGAGCCGCGGGTCGCCGTCACGGCGTGACGCCGGGACGGCGCCGCATGGCGCCGCCGAGCGGCCGCTTCGGAGACGAAGCGGCCGCTTTCGCGTGCCGCTACGCGGCGGGACGCGCGCCGTTGCCATTGCGGCGCTCCGCCGCGAGCAGCGTGCAGATCGCGGGCGCGAGGCGCGGCAGCGACGCGTGGCGGCCGTCGATGAGGCGGCGCTGGATGATGCGGTGGACCGCGCCGAGGACCGCGTGGGCGACGTCGTCGGAGCGCAGCGCGCCCGGCGCGCGCGTGCCGGGGTCCTGGTACCGGACGACCTCGGCGGCGAGCAGGATCATGGTCTCCTCGTGGCGCAGGAGCCCGACGGGGCCGGCGGCGAGGATGTCGATGCACAGGACGCGCGCGTGCGCCGGCCAGGCCGCGAAGTAGCGCAGCAGCGCTCCGAGCGCGGGCTCGAGCGCGGGCCCGGCCTCGACGACGATCCGCATCGTGTCGTCGCGGACCGCGTCGTAGGTGGCCAGCAGGCACTCCTCGCGGTTGGCGAAGTGCTCGTAGAACGTGCGCCGCGACGCGCGCGCGGCGATGATCACGTCGTCGACGGTGACGTCGAGGAAGCCGTTGAGGGCGGCGCGCTGGGCCATCGCGGCCAGCAGCCGGCTGCGGGCGACGGCGGGCCAGGCGCTGGGCACCGCGGCGGCGCCTTCGCGCAGGACGACGGGGCGGGTCAGCTCGGAGAGCGCGGTGGCGGTGGGCACGGGCGGCGACCTTCCGTGATCGGTGGATGGTGCGTCGTGCCGGGGACCGTGATGGAACGGTCCCCGGCGCCTGACGCGCAGGCCGGCCCTAGGCCGGGCGAGCTACTTGCAGGGCGTGGATCCGTTGTAGGAGATCGACCCGCCGGTGCTCAGGTTGGCCGTCGCGCTGTACTGCCACTTCTTGTTGGACGGGCACGACGTGGTCGCGATGTAGTCCTTGGCCCAGGCCTTGCCGCCGACCGTGACCTTCAGCGTGTTGAGCGTGATCGGCACGCCCGCGACGATCTGCAGGGACTCCGGGACGTCGAAGTGGACCTTGTAGGACCACTTGCCCGACGTGTCCTTCTTGATCGTGGCCGGGACGGCCGCCTGGACGCGCGCGGGGTTCTGCAGGACCGTCCAGAAGTAGATCCTGCTCGCGCCGCCGTTGACCACCGTGATCTTCGGAGCGGTGTGGACCGTGTCGGCGAGCGCGTCGCCGGTGCCACTGCCCATGATCGACTTCGCCGGGCACTTGCTCGGGCCGCCGTGACTCAGGGTCGCGGCCGAGCAGCTCGGGAACTTGCCGCCGTTGTACAGGCCGCCCTTGGGGATGTTCACGTCCCCGGACGTGATGATCGGGTGCTCGACGTCACCGCTGGTGACCCACTTGGCGTTGAACGTCAGCTTGACGCCCTGCGGCTTCTTCTTGGTCCCGGCCTTGTTGGGGGACACGGTCGCCGTCGCAGTGAACTGCGTGGGCGACGAGTCCTGCGCGATGGTCGGGGCGACCTCGACCGCCGCCAGCGCGAGTACGCCGAGCGCTGCGGTCGGGATCAGGAACTTGCGCATGGATGCTCTCCTCGTTGGTTCTGCGACGTCGGGCACCGTACTGGCTCCGGGCGCCGGCTGCAAACAGAAGTGTCTGCAATATGAACTCGGACGGGTCGGGGAAGTTGCGCCGCACGCGGCGGAGAATGGCCGGGTCGCGACGGTTCCCCGTTGCCCCCGAAAACGACCACGTGTACATTGCGCCCATCTCCACCGCGGCCCGCCAAACGTCCCGGGCGCCGCGCATGCTCGCTCTCGCCGCCCTGCTGCTCGCCGCAGCGGTCCTGGCGTGGGTCCTGCTGCGCGGCGACGCCCACCAGTATCGGCTCGTGTTCGCCGACTCGAGCCAGCTCGTCAAGGGCGACGTCGTGCGCATCGGCGGCACCGCCGCGGGCCAGGTCACGTCGGTCGGCCTGAGCGACGACGACCAGGCCGAGGTCGACATCGAGGTCAAGGACAGCTACGGGCCGCTGCACGAGGGGACGACCGCGACGATCCGCGCGGAGGGGCTCACCGGCGTGGCGTCGCGCTACATCGACCTCAGCCCGGCGTCCGAGACGCGGCCCGCGCTCGACGACGGCGCGCTCATCCGCGGCGACAAGACGACGTCGATCGTCGAGATCGACCAGCTCTTCGACACGCTCGACCCCAAGACGCGCCAAGGGCTGGCGGGCCTCATCAAGGGCTCGGCGGACTGGTACGACGGCAAGGAGTCGTCCGCCAACATCTCGGCCCAGCAGATCCCCAAGGCGCTCGCCGAGCTGGACGCGGTCGCGGACGAGATCACCTCCGACAGCGCGACCTTCGAGCAGTTCCTCGTCAAGAGCGGTGACGCGCTGTCCGCCGTCGCCGACCACCGCGAGGACCTCACGTCGCTGGTCAGCAACACGCGTCAGACCACGGCCGCGCTCTCGGCCAACACCGAGTCGCTGTCGACCGCGCTGAAGAACGTGCCCGACGCGCTGCAGCACGGCAGCGACGCGTTCGCGTCGCTGCGGCCGGCGCTGACCGACCTGCGCAAGCTCACCGACGCGACCGAGGTCAACACCAAGGACCTCGCGTCGTTCCTGAAGGACCTGACCCCGGTGCTCCAGGAGGCCACGCCGACCATCGGCCAGCTGCGGCGGATGTTCGCGAAGCCCGGCGCGGCCAACGACCTGCTGGACGCGCTGCGCGACCTGCCGGCGCTGGGCCAGCTCAGCGACAGGGCGTTCCCGGACGGCGAGAAGGCGCTCAAGCAGTCCACGCCGGTCTTCTCGTTCGCGCGCCCGTACGTCCCCGACATCGTCTCGTGGGTGCGCGGGTTCGGGTCCGCGGGCGCGACCTACGACGCCAACGGCCACTACATCCGGACCGTTCCGATCTTCAACGCCTTCACCTTCACCGACGACGCCGACGGCGGGCACCTGACGCCGCGGCCGGCGGACGAGCGCGGGACCAACCCGGCCGTCACCACCGGCAACCTGCACCGCTGCCCGGGCGCGTCGACGCCGGCCCCGTCGGACCACTCGGCGCCGTTCGTCGACTCCGGCGACCTCGCCAACACCAGCTGCGATCCCTCCGAGACCGTGAGGCCGACCGGATGAGCCTGCGTCGCCGGCTCGCCATGAGCCTCATCGTGATCGTGGTCTTCGCGCTCGTCGGCGCGGCGCTCGGCGCCGGCGGGTCCGACGACGGCGGCGAGTACCGCGTCCGCGCGATCTTCGACAACTCGAGCTTCGTCATCGCGGGCGAGGACGTGAAGATCGCGGGCGTCAACGTCGGCAAGATCGACTCGCTCGACGTCGACGACCACCACCGCGCGGTCGTGGTCCTGAAGATCACCGATCCGGCCTTCGTCCCGTTCCGCAAGGACGCGACGTGCCACGTCGGGCTGCAGTCGCTGATCGGCGAGCAGTACGTCGAGTGCTCGCCGACCCAGCCGCGCGGCGGCGACCGCGCGCCCGCGGCCGTGCTGCCCGCGATCCCGAAGGGCGAGCCCGGCGCCGGCCAGCACCTGCTGCCGGTGTCCAACACGTCGTCGCCGGTCGGGCAGGACCTGCTCAACGACATCATGCGCGTGCCCGAGCGCCAGCGGCTGCCGCTCATCATCAACGAGCTGGGCACGGGCCTGGCGGGCAACGGCGACTCGCTGCGCGCCGCGCTGGTGCGCGCCAGCCCGGCGCTGCAGAAGGCCGACCAGCTGGTCGCGGTCCTCGCGAGCCAGAACGAGACGCTCGGCAAGCTCGTCGACGACTCCGACGCGGTCCTCGGCCCGCTGGCGCAGCACCGCAAGGACCTGACCGGCTTCGTCGCGAACGCCGGGAAGGCCGGCGCGGCGACCGCGAGCCAGGGCGAGGCGCTGGAGCAGAACTTCGCCAAGTTCCCCGCCTTCCTGCGCGAGCTCGGCCCGGCCGCCGACCGGCTCGGCGCGCTGGCCGACCAGACGACCCCGACGATCAAGGCGCTGGCCGACCAGGCGCCGTCGGTCAACCAGGCGACCCAGGAGCTCGGCCCGCTGAGCACGCAGGCCAACAGCGCGCTGAAGACGCTCGGCAACGTCGCCGACCAGGGCCGCGAGACGTTCCCGCGCCTGGACAAGGTCGCCCAGCAGCTCGACGACCTCGGCATCCCGCTGGAGCCGCTGGCCAAGAACCTGGGCTCGCTCTCGACGAGCTTCGACACCACCGGCGGCATCGAGTCGCTGATGCGGTTCATCTACTTCTACACGGGCGCGGTCAACGGCGAGGACGCGTCGGGCCACTACACGCGCGCCGGGCTCGGCTTCAACCAGTGCGTCCAGCGGCGCGGCGACGAGGTCGGCGGCTGCTCGGCGCAGTACTTCGACGAGAAGGCCGCGGCGGCGTCCACGGCACGGGCCAAGACCGCGTCGAGCCTCCTCGACTACCTGGTGGGCGACGGCAAGTGAACCGGCGCCGCAACATGTCGATCGCCGCGAACCCGATCCTCATCGGCGGCGTCACGGTGCTGATGGTCATCGTCGCGGTGTTCCTGTCCTACAACGCGAACCACGGCCTGCCGTTCGTCCCGACCTACAAGGTCGACGTCGTGCTGCCCAACGCCGACGGGCTGATCGCCGGCAACGAGGTGCGCATCGGCGGCGACCGCGTCGGCATCGTCCGCAAGATCGACGCGATCGCCCGGAGCAACGGCTCGACCGCCGCGCGGCTGGAGCTCGCGCTCGACGCCACCGACCAGCACCTGCCCGTCGACAGCGTCGTCCACGTGCGGCCCAAGTCCTCGCTCGGCCTGAAGTACGTGGCCATCACGCGCGGCAATGCGGCCACGGAGATCCCGGACGGCGGCCAGATCACGGTGCCGACCACCCAGACGCCCGCGGTCAACATCGACGACTTCTTCAACATGTTCGACGAGCCCACGCGCGAGGGCTCGGCCGACAACCTCGTGGAGTACGGCACCGGCTTCGCGGGGCGCGGCGGGGACATCAACCACGCGCTGCGCGACCTCCAGCCGCTGGTCGAGCACCTCGAGCCCGGGGCCACGAACCTCCTCGCCGCGCGCACGAGGTTCGACCAGCTGTTCCCCGCCTTCGAGCAGGCCGCGAGCGAGGTCGCGCCGGTCGCCCAGGTCCAGGGCGTGCTGTTCAGCGACCTCAACACCACGTTCGGCGCGCTGGCCGACAACACCAAGGCGCTCGAGGACTCGATCGCCGGCGGCCCGCACGCGCTGGACGTCGCGACGCGGGAGCTGCCGGCCCAGGCCGGGTTCGAGGCCGACAGCACCGAGCTGTTCCGCCGGCTGCGCGTGCCGTTCCGCGAGCTGGCGTCGGCCTCGACGCACCTCGCTCCGGCGTTCAAGGCCGGCACGCCCGCGCTGAAGGTCTCGCCGGAGCTGAACGCCCGCCTGGTGCAGACCCTGAGCTCGATCGACGCGTTCGTGTCCAACCCGGTCGTCCTGCCCGCGCTCCAGCGCCTGACGGAGACGGCGAACCTGCTGAACCCGACGATCGCGTTCGTCACCCCGCTGCAGACGACCTGCAACCAGTTGTCCTTGTTCTTCCGCAACATCGGCAGCGCCCTGTCGGAGAGCGACTCGGTGGGGACGTTCCTGCGGGCCAACCCGATCGTCCCGCCGACCCAGGTCAACAGCGAGAACGGCCCGTCGTCGGCGCCGGCCAACGGCCCGGCCGGTGTGGACTTCGCGAAGATCGGCGACTCCTTCCTGCACAGCAACCCGTACCCGAACACCGCGGCGCCGGGCCAGACGCAGGAGTGCGAGGCGGGCAACGAGACCGTCGAGAAGCACGCCTACACCGCGGACCAGCTGTCGATCGGCAACGTGCCCGGCAACCAGGGCACGTTCGTGGACAAGACGACGCCGCGAGGGCTGCGATGAGACGGAACCAGAAGCTCGGGATGCCGCCGCTGCGCGCCGGTCTGCTCACGATCTTCCTGATCGCGGTCGCGGCGTACTTCGGCTTCACCAAGGCCATCCCGTTCCGCCACCACTTCGAGATCCAGGCGGTCGTCAAGAGCTCCAACCTGCTGCGGCCGAAGTCGCCGGTGCGGATCGCGGGGGTCAACGTCGGCGAGGTCGTCAAGACCGAGCGCTACAAGAACACCAGCCTGGCGCTCGTCACGATGCGGATCGACGACAGCGGGCAGCCGATCCACCGCGACGCGACGCTGAAGATCCGGCCGCGCCTGTTCCTGGAGGGCAACTTCTACGTCGACCTCAAGCCCGGCACGCCGAGCGCCGGGACGCTCGACGACCGCGGGCTGATCCCGATCGCGCAGACCGGCACACCGGTCCAGCTCGACCAGGTGCTGACCGCGCTGCAGACCGACACGCGCACCTCGCTGCAGGAAACGCTGAAGGGCCTCGGGCAGGCGCTCGACGAGAAGCCGACGGCGGCCGACGACGCGCAGCAGCCGGCGTCGGTCCGCGGGCTCACGGGCGGGCAGGCGCTGAACAAGACGCTCGACACCAGCCCGCAGTCGCTGCGCGAGACCGCGCAGGTCGGCGGCGCGCTCCTGGGTCCGCAGCCGCACGACCTGTCCAAGACGCTGCACGGCCTCACGCGCGCCATGACCGCGCTGGCCGACCACCAGCAGGACCTCTCGGACCTCGTCGTGCACTTCAACTCGGTGATGCGGACGACGGCCGCGCACTCGGCCGACCTCGAGGCGTCGGTCCGCGAGCTCGGGCCGACGGCGCAGCACGCCAGCCAGGCGTTCGAGCAGCTCGACGAGGCGCTGCCCGCGACGCGTGCGTTCGCCCGCGACACCGCCGCGAGCCTGCCCGAGCTGCCGGCGACGATCGCGGACGCCAAGCCCTGGCTGGCGCAGACCAAGCAGCTGCTCAGCAAGCCGGAGCTCGGCGGCCTGCTCGACCGCCTGGAGCCGGCGACGTCCGACCTCGCCGCGCTCGGCCACGCCACGCGCCAGTGGCTCCCGAACATCGACGAGTTCAACCGCTGCGTGACGAACGTGATCCTGCCGACCGGCAACCTGAAGGTCGACGACGGGCCGCTGTCCGCCAACACGGAGAACTACAAGGAGTTCTGGCAGGCGATGGTCGGCCAGGCCTCCGAGGGCCAGGGCTTCGACGGCAACGGCAACTACCTGCGCCTGCAGGCGGCCGGCGGCGGCGCGACGATCCGCACCGGCAAGACCAACTACACCGGCGACGCGATGATCGGCCGGCCCACGCTGCCGCCGCTGCGCACGCGCCCGGCCTACGGCAACAAGCTGCCGGCGCTCGACCGCTCCGTGCCGTGCTCGCAGAGCCCCGTGCCGAACGTCAACGACGCCGCGGCCACGGGTCCGGCCGACGGCTCCAAGCCCAACGCCGCGGCGCCGAACCCCAGCGACGTCGACAACGGCGGGGGCGGCTGATGCGGATCCGCGGGCTCCGCAAGCAGATGGCCAACGCCGTCTGGCTCGTGGCGATGATCGGCATCGGGCTGGTCGTCGGCAGCTACCTGCTCGCGCACGAGCGGATCGCCTGGCCGAGCTGGGTGCCCGGGCTGGGCAAGGACTACTTCTACGTCAACGCCAAGTTCACCACCGCCGCGGGCGTGCTGCCCGGGCAGGGCAACGCGGTGACGATCGCCGGCGTCAAGGTGGGGGAGATCGCCGGCGAGAAGGTCCAGGACGGCCAGGCCGTGCTGAAGCTCCGCCTCTACGCGAAGTACGGCCACGTCCATCCCGACGCGACGCTGCTGCTGCGGCCCAAGACTGCGCTGAAGGACATGGTCGCCGAGCTGGACCCGGGCACGAAGGGCCCGGAGCTCGCGGACGGCGGGACGCTCGGCGTCGCCTCGACGCAGCCCGACGTCAACCTCGACGAGATCCTCGCGGGCCTCGACGGCGACACCCGCGCCTCGCTGGTCGAGCTGCTGCAGGGCGCCGGCATCGCGCTCGGCGACGGCGGCGGGCGCGAGCTGGCGAGCACGTTCAAGCGCTTCGAGCCGCTGTCGCGCCACGCCGAGGAGGCCGGGAAGCTGGTCGCGCAGCGGCGCGTGAAGCTGCGGCACCTGATGGGCAACCTGTCGCTGCTGGCGCAGGAGCTCGGCGCGCGCGACAAGGACCTCGGGGAGTTCGTCAACTCGAGCTCCGCGGTCTTCCGCCATCTCGACGCCCAGAACCAGCACCTCGGCGAGACGCTGCAGCTGCTGCCCACCGCGCTGCAGAAGAGCAACACCGCGCTGGTCAAGCTGGACACCCTGGGCGCCACGTTCAAGACGGGGTTGAAGGCCCTGCAGCCGACGGCGAAGGCGCTCGGCCCGTCGCTGCGCGCCACGCAGCCGTTCCTGAAGGACACCACGCCGGTCATCAAGGACTCGCTGCGGCCGTTCGCCCGGGAGGCCCAGCCGACGGCGGCCAAGCTCGTCCCGGCGGCCGGTCACCTGGCGAAGGCGACGCCGAACCTCGACACGTTGACCAAGATGTTGAACAACCTCCTGGCGGAGCTGGCGCACGACCCGCCCGGCAGCGGGGTGCACGGCAACAGCTACCTGTACTACGTGCCGTGGGCCAACCACAACACCAACTCGGTGATGGCGGCGCAGGACGGCGTCGGCGCGGCGCGCCACAGCCTGATCCTCGTCAACTGCGGCGGCCTCTCGTTCTTCGACACGCTGACGCGCAACGGCAACGACGACAACCCGTTCCTGACGACGCTGACCAAGCTGCTCAACGAGCCCAAGCACGACGAGGTCTGCGGCAAGACGGAGGGGCTCGGCTAGATGATCAAGACGATCCCCACCCTCGGCCGGATCGCGGTCATGGCGCTCTTCGCGCTGTCCAGCTTCGGGGCGTGCCTGTACCTGTGGATGGCGTTCGGCGGCTCGTCGCCGCTCAAGCCCAAGGGCTATGAGATCCACATCGCCTTCCCGGAGGCGACGCAGCTGGCCAACCAGTCCGACGTGCGCATCTCCGGCGTGAGCGTCGGCAAGGTCGTCAAGCTGGGCGCCGGGGCCGACAACCGGACCGAGACGACGATCGAGCTGAAGTCCCAGTACGCGCCGATCCCGACGAACACCAAGGCGATCCTGCGGGTCAAGTCGCTGCTGGGCGAGACCTACGTCGAGCTGACCCCGGGCAACCGCAAGGGCCCGTCGGTGCCCGACGGCGGGTCGCTGAACCCCGGCCAGGTCGCGTCGACGGTCGAGCTGGACGAGATCTTCTCGACGTTCGACGCCGAGACGCGCAAGAAGTTCCAGACCTGGATGGAGTCGCAGGCGGCCTCGGTCCAGGGGCGCGGGCCGGACATCAACGCGTTCTTCGGCGAGCTGCCGGGGTTCACCGACAAGTTCGACAAGCTGTTCGAGACGCTCGACGCGCAGCAGGCGGCGACCAGCAAGGCGATCGCGTCGACCGGCGAGGTGTTCGACGCGATCAGCGAGCGCGAGGGTGAGCTGCGCGGCCTGGTCACCGACTCGCAGCGCCTCTTCGCGACGACCGCGGCGCGCAACAAGGAGCTGGCCGCGATCTTCCAGAAGCTGCCGCGGTTCCAGCGCGAGAGCGCCGCGACGCTGCCGCAGCTGACGGACTTCGGCAACCACGCCCGGCCCGCGATCCAGCAGCTCCAGCCGGCGGCGACCGCGATGGGTCCGGCGTTCAGCGCGCTGAACGACGTCGCGCCGCAGTTCGACGGGTTCTTCGGCCAGCTGAAGGACGTCGTCGACGCGAGCGAGAAGGGCCTGCCCGCGTTCAACCGCATCCTCGGGAACCTGCCGCCGCTGCTCGACGCGTTCCAGCCGTTCCTGCGCAACGCGAACCCGATGGTCGACTACATCGGCGACAACAAGCGCGAGGTCACCTCGTTCTTCGCGAACACGACGGCGTCGAGCGAGGCCGTCGACCTCACCGACGTGCTCGCGCGCGCCAAGACGCCCGTGCACTACCTGCGCACCTCGCAGAGCATGAACCCCGAGTCGCTGACGTTCTATCCGCGACCGCTCGGCAGCACGCGGCTCAACCCGTATCCGAAGCCGAACATGCTCGACCAGCTCGCCTCCGGCCTGTCGATCCTGGGCAACGGGCCGTGCCCGTCCGGGAACGTCGCGATCCCCTCGTCGACCCTGCCTCCGGAGATCGCGCCGCAGATCCAGCAGTTCGCGTTCCGGACGACCGACAAGGACGCGATCGCCAGTCCGGCGTGCAAGGCGCAGGGCAACTACCCGGGCTTCTCCACGTCATTCCCGCAGCTGCGCGCCGAGCCCTAGTGGACTGATGCGGAAGTTCGGCCGCGGCAGGCGGGATGCTCGGCCCCGGCTGGCGTTCGTCGATGACCGCAGGTGAACCCCTGGTTCATCGAGGATCAGCGGCGGACGTCAGGCGGCGGCGAGCGCCCGCATGCTGCCGTCGAACTTGCGCATCAGGCCACCAGATGAAGGGTCTCGTTCCCTTGACAGCGGGCAGTGTCTCTGGTGCAATCCTCTACTGAGAGACGGACCCGTGTCTGGACCGGCACGGGCGCCCCTCGAAGCAGCAGGTCCGCTCGATCATCGGCCACACATAGGCGCGTGGGGCGCCACTCGGCCGGTTCGTAGAGCGGATTCTCCGGGGAGCCTGCCCACCCCCGAGGGCAGGCTCCCCGGCGCACTTAAGCGATGCGCTAACGGCCGATCGGCGGCGGGCCCAAGGGCTCGCCGCCGAGACGCCGCGTGAAGGTGACGAGCGTGTCGAGGAGCGCGTCGAGGCGCGTGAGCGCGGCGTCGGAGGCCACGCCGTCGGCGAAGTCGCGCGAGGTCAGGTAGGCCGACGTCGGGGTCGTCGCCGCGCCGAAGAACGTGAGGATGTCGCGCAGGTGGCGGTCGACGCCGAGGAAGTGGTGGTCGGAGGCGCCGATCGCCGCGATCGCCACGGGCTTGCCACGCAGCGACGGGACCGGCAGGTGGTCGACGACGTTCTTCAGCACGCCGGTCAGCGAGCCGCGGTAGGTCGGGCTCGCCAGCAGGACGGCGTCGGCGGCGGTCACCGCGTCGACGACGCGGGCCGTGTCGGCGCTCGCCTCGGCGGGCGGCCGGCCGTCGGCGAACGGGATCGCCAGCGTCCCGAGGTCGAAGGTCGCCGTGCGGAGGTCCTGATGGCGGCGCTCGGCGCGCTCGGTCGCGGTGGCCAGGGCGCGGTGCAGGCGGCCGGGCGGCGTCGCGCTGCCGAGGACGACGACGAGGGAGAGGGAGGAGTCGGACACCCACGACATTCTCCACCAAAAGTGTCGAGAAGGACGTCGCCGTGGTTTGAGATGCTGGGCCGATGGCCTCGCACGCGCCGGAGATCCCGGTCCTCGCCGACGGCGACGCGGCGGTTGCCGCGGCCCACGCGGTCGCCGGTGCCATCGCGGAGGGCGTCGTCGCGCGCGACCGCGCTGGCTCCGACGTCGTGCCGCACGACGCGCTGGACGCGCTCGACGCCTCCGGCCTGCTCGGCATCACGGTCCCGCGGGCGCACGGCGGGGCGGAGGCCACGATGGCGACGCTCGCCGAGGTCATGCGGATCGTCGCGGCGGTCGACCCCTCGATCGCGCAGGTGCCGCAGGCCCACTTCCTGTTCGTCGACGTCCTGCGCGTCTGGGGGACCGAGGCCCAGCAGGCGCGCCTCTTCGGCGACGTCCTGGGCGGCGCGCGGATCGGCAACGCGCTGGCCGAGCGCGGGGGACAGCACGCCCAGGCCCTCAAGACGCGGATCGCCGGCGGCGTGCTGGACGGCACCAAGTACTACTGCACGGGCGCGCTGACGGCGCGCTGGATCGCGGTCAGCGCGCTGGACGGGCACGATCGCCTCGTCGCGGCCTTCGTCCCGCGCGACGCGCCCGGCGTGACGGTCGACACCGACTGGGACGTCCTCGGCCAGCGCGCGACGATCAGCGGGACCACGACGTTCGACGGCGTGGTCGTCGACCCGGAGCTGCTGGTGGACTACGCCCGCGCCTACGAGGTCCCGCAGCAGCTCGGCGCGCGGGCGCAGATCGTGCACGCCGCGATCGAGGTCGGGATCGCGGGCGGCGCGCTGCGCGACGCGCGGGCCTACCTGCGCGAGAAGGCGCGGCCGACGACCGAGGCCGTGCGCGCCGGCGCGAGCGCGGCCACCGACGACCCGCACGTCCTGCACCGCTTCGGCCGCGCCGCCACGCGCGTCCGCGCCGCGGAGGCGCTGCTGGCCGACGCCGCGCGCACGCTCGACGCGATCGGCCTGGAGCCGGCCGACGCCGACGCCGCCACGCGCGGGTCCCTCGCCGTCGCCGGGGCCAAGGCGTTCGGCAGCGAGGTCGCGGTGGAGGTCGCCTCCGAGCTGTTCCAGCTCTGCGGCACGTCGTCGACCGCGACCAAGTACGACCTCGACCGCCACTGGCGCAACGCGCGCACGCACTCGATCCACGACCCGCTCGACTGGAAGTACCACCACATCGCCGCCCACGCGCTGGCCGACGTGGTGCCGCCCAACCACAGCCAGTTGTAGGACTCGCTCAGCCGGTCAGCCTCAGCCCGTACTCCGCGCACACCGCGACGAGCTCGGGCAGGTCCTCGGTCAGCTCCAGCGGCCTGGCCCGCCCGCGCCGCACCAGCCGCCCGCGCGCCTCGAAGACCGCGTAGCACGGCCGGTCGTCCAGGTTGGACCCGAACGCGATCCCGGCCGCGCCGTTCTCGTACAGCACGCGCCCGATCCGCTGCGAGACGACGCGCGTGCGGCTGCGGATCTCGCTGACGTCCAGGTGGCGCATGCCATGCTCGGCCAGCAGCGGCGCGTGGTCGCGCTCCAGCTCGGCGCGGACGGCGGGCGCGTCGATGTCGACGAGCTCGCCGTCGTCGGCGCGCGCGTACGCGGCGGCGACCACGCGCTGGTCGCGGAACTCGCGCGGGACGGTGCCGGCCGCGGCCTCAAGGCCGGCGTCGCGCCCGAACAGCTCGCGCAGCTCGGCGAGCATCGCCGTGTCGGGACGCAGGTCGGCGAGAACCTCGCGCAGGCAGGTCGCGACGTCGCGCGCCGCGTAGAGCGTGCGGTACGCGCGGCGCGGATCGTCCCAGCGCCCCTCCCAGCCGCAGTGCTCCAGGGGGACGAAGGCCAGCGGCGCGTCGCGATGGCCGAGGCGCCAGACCGCGGGGTCGCTCCCGCTCAGACGGTGCCCCCGGCGAACGCGCGGGCGGCGGGGACGACGAAGCGCATCATCTCGGGATCGGTCGCGCCGCGGACGACCGCCGCGGGCGCGCGGTCGTCCAGCCGCGTGTTGGAGCCGACCCACCACGCCTTCGCCGTCTGCGCGCCGAAGGCGGCGACGAGCATCTTGGTGGCCTTGAACGCATCGCGTAGCCGCATCTCGCGCTCGTCGCGCGGATGGGCCTTGCCGGACGCCCAGCGGCCGACCAGCTTCGCGTCGGCGGCGCCGGCCACGTAGGCGGTGAGCTTCTGGCCGAGCTGCGCCTGGAGGTAGGCCGCGACCTCGTCGATCGGGAGACGGGTGGCTTCTTCGCTGACGCGGGCGGGGTCGAGGAGCGGCATGAGGTCGTCCATCACGGTAGCAGCTATGCCACCGGAAAAGCCACCTAATGTTCTATGATCACGTTGGTGGCCTTGATGACCGCGGTGGCCGCCATCCCGGGCCGCAGGCCGAGGTCGTCGACGGCCTCGCGCGACATCAGCGACACGACCCGGTAGGGCCCGCAGGCGAGGTCCACCTGCGCCATCACGCCGTCGCGCTGCACGGCCACGACGACGCCGGCCATGCGGTTGCGGGCGCTGGTGCGGTCGTGCGCGCCGCGCTCGCGCAGGAGCCCGGCGAGCAGGTCGGCGCGCAGGTAGCGCTGGCCGCCCTGGCGCTCGAACACGATCCGTCCGTCGCGCTCCCAGCGGCGCAGCGTGTCGACGCTCACGCCGAGCGCCGAGGCCGCCGCGCCGATCCGGACCATGTTGTCCATGACGCGAGGCTACTTCGCGGGCGGGAGGCCCGTGGGAAGGATCCGCCACACGCGGGGTCTTCCCCGTCATGACCCGCCTGCTGACCCTCTTCGCCGTCCTCGCCGCCGCGGGCGCGCTGATCGCCGGATGCGGCAGCAACAACGGCTCGTCCAGCACGTCCACCTCCGGCGCGACCAGCACGAGCTCGAGCGGCAGCGGCAGCGCGGCCCCGGCGGCGGCGCCGACGACGTCCAGCGGCACCCTCGACATCAAGGCCGTCGAGTCCAACGGGCTCTCGTTCGACAAGAAGGCGCTGTCCGCCAAGGCCGGCAAGGTGACGATCACCATGGCCAACCCGAGCGGCGACAGCCAGCCGCACGGGGTCTCGATCGAGGGCAACGGCGTCAGTCAGAGCGGCAAGGTCGTGCAGCCCGGCGGGACCTCCACCGTGTCCGCCGACCTCAAGCCCGGCACCTACACCTTCTTCTGCCCCGTGCCGGGCCACCGGCAGGCCGGCATGGAGGGGACGCTCACCGTTCGATGACCGTCTCGACCCGCGGCGCGATCGCGGCTACCGTCTCTCCGATGCCGGAGGCGCGGGGCCTGCGCCCACTCGACCCACAGCGACTCGGCGACCACGTCGACCGTCTCTACCGTGCGGCGCTCGCGCTGTGCGGCAACCGCCACGACGCCGAGGACCTCGTCCAGGAGACCTACGCGCGCGTCCTCGCGCGGCCGCGCTTCCTGCGCCACGACGACGACCTCGGCTACCTGCTGCGCGTCCTGCGCAACACCTTCCTGAACCGCCTGCGCACGCAGAAGCGCAAGCCCGCGCCGCTGGAGCTCGACGACGAGCGCGACGGGCTGCCCCGCGCCGGCGACCCGCGCCACCCCGAGGCCGCGCTCGAGGTCAGCGAGCTGCTGACCGCGATCACGCAGCTGCCCGACGACCAGCGCGACGCCGTCGTGGCGATCGACATCGTCGGCCTCAGCTACCGCGAGGCCGGCCGTGCGCTCGGCGCCAAGGAGGCGACGATCACGACGCGGCTGCACCGCGGCCGCGCGCGCCTCGCCAAGGTGCTGCACGCGGGCCCGCCGACCCCCAACGACCACTCCAGCGACCCCAAGAGCATGCGATGACCGCCCGACGCCTCCCCGACCCGCCCGACCACGACCCCATCCTCTCCGACGCCGACAGCGAGGCGGTCGGGCGCCGGATCCGCGAGCTCGCCCAGTCCGTGCAGGCGCCGCCGGCGCTGCGCGCCCGTCTCGCGGAGGCCGAGCGCTCCCGCCCTAGCTCGGCGCGGACGTGGCTGCGGCGTCCGCGCGTCGCCGTGCCCGCGCTGGGCGCCACGGCCCTGGCGGCGGTCGTCGCCGGGATCCTGGTGTTCGCCGGCGGCGCCGCCGCGCCGTCGGTCGACCAGGCCGCGGCGCTCGCGCTCGCCCGCCCGACGGCCGCCGCGCCGGCCACGAGCGGCGGCGTCACGCTGGACGCGGGCGTCGGAGGCGTCTCGTTCCCGAACTACTCCTACATGTGGCCGGCCTGGCGGGCGGCGGGCGCGCGCCACGACACGATCGACGGCCGCGACACGACGACGGTCACCTACCGCGGGCCCAAGGGCGACGTCGGCTACACGATCGTGGACGGCAAGCCGCTGCCCGCGCCGAGTGGCGCGCGCACGCTCACCCGCGCCGGGATCAAGCTGTCGATCTACCGCAAGGACGGCGCGACGGTGGTGACCTGGCGGCGCGGCGGCCACACCTGCGTCCTAGCCGGCCGGTCCGCCGACGTCGAGCCGCAGCTCATCCGGTTCGCCACCTGGGCATGATGCCCATGTGAGCGAATGGAGCTGGAACGCCGTCGACACCTACATCAACGACCGGGTTGTAGGAGATGACCCGGTCCTCGACGGCGCGCTGCGGCGGGCCGCCGACGCCGGCGTCCCGCAGATCGAGGTCGCGCCCAACCAGGGCAAGCTGCTGCACCTGCTCGCCCGGATGAGCGGCGCGCGGCGCATCCTGGAGCTCGGAACCCTCGCGGGCTACAGCACGATCTGGCTGGCCCGCGCGCTGCCGGCGGGCGGGCGTCTGGTGACGCTGGAGGTCGACGAGGTCCACGCCGCGGTCGCGCGCGCGAACCTCGAGGCGGCGGGGCTGGCCGAGCGCGTCGACGTCCTGGTCGGCCCGGCGCTCGAGACGCTGCCGTCGCTGGCCGGCGGCGACCCGTTCGACTTCGTCTTCATCGATGCCGACAAGCGGTCGACGGGCGACTACCTGGAGTGGGCGCTACGCCTCGCGCGGCCGGGCACCGTCATCGTCGCCGACAACGTCATCCGCCACGGCGCGGTGGCCGACCCGTCCACGGGCGATCCGAGCGTCGAGGGCGTCCGGCGGTTCTTCGACCGCCTGCACGAGGCGGGCGGCGTCACCGCGACGGCCGTGCAGACCGTCGGGTCCAAGGGGTGGGACGGCTTCGCGCTGGCGCTCGTCGAGGACGGCGCCGGCGCGGGTGGACCGGCCTAGGCGACGACCTTCTCGATCGCCGACAGGACCCGCTGGGCCTGGAACGGCTTGGCGATGAAGTCCTTGGCCCCGGCCTTGACGGCCTCCAGCACCTTGGACTCCTGCGCCAGGGCGGAGCACATGACGACCTTGGCCGACGGGTCGAGCGCGATCAGCTCCTTCAGCGCGGTGAGCCCGTCCTTCTCCGGCATCGTGATGTCGAGCGTCATCACGTCGGGCCGCAGCTCCTGGAAGCGCTGCACCGCCTCGATGCCGTTGGCCGCCTCGCCGACCACCTCGTGTCCACCGTTCTGGAGGACGTCGATCACCATGCGACGCATGAAGGCGGCGTCGTCCACTACGAGAATGCGGGCCATGTCCACCTCCGTGGTCGGCTGGCTGCTGCGAAACCTGAGAACGCGCCGCGTCAGACGACGAGGTCGATGACGTTCCGGCGCGTCTCGTCCTGGCTCTGCAGGACGCGGGCGTTGACGTCGTAGGCGATGCTGCCCATCGTGAGGTTCGTGACCTGCTTGGCGAGGTCGGCGTCCGGGGCGGCGCCCGGCGACGCGATCGCGGCGGCGGCCTGGTCGAACATCAGGCTCGCGGCCTGCATCCCGCTGATGGCGCTCACGTTCACACCGAGGCCGATCGGCGCGCGACCCGCCGCGGCTTGAGCGCGCGCCCGTCAGCCTCGGCGGATCGCCGAGCCGGCGGCGTGCTCGAGCAGGTCGGTGACCGTCGCGTCGTCGACCGCCCCGAAGTCCAGGTACCACGCGCCGACCGCGCGGAAGCGGTGCGGGACGTACGGGCAGACGACCGCGTCGGCGTCCAGCGCGACCAGCGCGCGGGCCTCGACCGACCCGACCGGGGCGGCGGCGATGACGCGCGCGGCGGCGCGGTCGCGCAGCGCGAGGACGGCGGCGCGCATCGTCGCGCCGGTCGCGAGGCCGTCG
Source organism: Baekduia sp. (assembly GCA_036518975.1). Taxonomy (GTDB): domain Bacteria; phylum Actinomycetota; class Thermoleophilia; order Solirubrobacterales; family Solirubrobacteraceae; genus Baekduia. The sequence continues at coordinate 17,304 of DATDMD010000259.1, read as the reverse complement.
TCGACCACGACGACCGTGCGGCCGGCGACGGGCGGGACCGGGCGGTCGCCGCGGTAGCAGCGCTCGCGGCGGACGAGCTCGGCGGTCTCGGTCGCGACGACCGCCTCGATCGCGCGGTCGCTCAGGTGCGCCGTCGCGATCACGTCGGGGTTCAGGATGCGGGCGCCGCCGGTCGCGATCGCGCCGAACGCCAGCTCGGCGTGGCCGGGGACGCCGAGCTTGCGGACGAGCAGGACGTCGAACGGGGCGTCGAGCGCGGCCGCGACCTCCACCGCGACGGGCACGCCGCCGCGCGGCAGGGCGAGGACCAGCGGCGGGTCGTCGCCCGGCGGGCCCAGCGCGCGGGCGACCCAGGGCGCCAGGCGGCGGCCCGCGTCGGCCCGGTCGGCGTAGACGTCCATCATCGGCTCGCTGCGCACAGTGTGCCTGCACCGGGCGCCATCGGCCAGCCCCGGCGTTGCTGAGTGCTGTGCGCGGACGAGCCACTACCGTCCGTCGCCCATGATCACCGTCGCACCCGAGGTCGCCGCGGCGCTCGCGGCCGGACAGGCCGTCGTCGCGCTGGAGTCCACGATCGTCAGCCACGGGCTCCCGCGGCCCGACAACATCGACATCGCCCGCCAGATCGAGCAGGCGGTGCGCGACGGCGGCGCGGTGCCGGCGACGATCGCGCTGGTCGACGGCGAGGTCCGGGTCGGCCTGGACGACGCGGCGCTGCGGGCGATCGCCACGCGCGACGACGTGGTCAAGTGCAGCGCGCGGGACCTGCCGCTCGCGGCGGCGCGGGGCGCGACCGGCGCGACGACCGTGGCGGCCACCGCCCACCTGGCCGCCCAGGCCGGGATCGGGCTGTTCGCGACCGGCGGGCTCGGCGGCGTGCACCGCGAGGCCAGCGAGACGTGGGACGAGTCCGCCGACCTCGTCGGCCTGGCGCGCACCGACATCTGCGTGGTCTGCGCGGGCGTGAAGTCGATCCTCGACATCCCCGCGACGCTCGAGCGGCTGGAGAGCCTGGGGATCGGCGTCGCCGGCTACCGCACCACGAGCTTCCCCGCCTTCTACCTCACGGACTCCGGCTACGAGCTGCCGTGGCGGCTGGACTCGCCCGAAGAGGTCGCGGCGGTGCTCGGCGCGCGCGGCGAGCTGGGCCTGGACGGCAGCGCGCTGGTCATCGCCAACCCGCTGCCCGAGGCCGAGCAGCTCGACCCGGCGCTGCACCAGCGCGTGCTGGACGAGGCGCTGGCGGCGGCCGCCGCCGAGGGCGTGCGGGGCCGCGACGTCACGCCGTTCCTGCTCGCGCGGTTCCACGAGGGGACGGGCGGCGAGTCGCTGCGGGCCAACGTCGCGCTGGTGCTCGCCAACGCCCGCCTGGCCGGCCAGATCGCCGCGGCGCAGGCCGGCGCGCTGGACGCGTGACGGTCGTCGCGGTCGGCGACCTGATGGTCGATGTCGTCGCGGCCGCGGCCGGGCCGCTGGCGCACGCGTCCGACACCGACGCGCGCGTGCGCTGGACCGGGGGAGGCGCGGCGGCGAACGTCGCGGCGTGGCTCGCCGATCAACATGTAGGGGTCGCGCTGGTCGCGCGCGCGGGCGACGACGTCGCCGGCCGCGGCGCGGTCGCGCAGCTGCGCGAGGCCGGCGTCGACGTCCACGTCGCGCTCGACGGCGACCGCGCGACCGGGACCTGCGTCGTGGTCATCGGCGCCGACGGCGAGCGCACGATGCTGCCCGACCGCGGCGCCAACCTCGCGCTCGCGCCCGACGACCTGCCGGCGCAGCTGTTCGGCGCGGGCGACCACCTGCACCTCAGCGGCTACGTCCTGCTCCACGACGGCCCGCGCGCCGCCGGCCTCTGCGCGCTGGATCACGCGCGCGAGGCCGGGATGACGATCTCGATCGACCCCGCTTCCGCGGCGCCGCTGCGGGCGGCCGGCGTCGACCGCGTCCTGGCGTGGATCGCCGGCGCCGGCACGCTGCTGCCCAACCTCGACGAGGCGCGCGCGCTGACCGGACGCGACGACCCGGAGGAGGCGGCCCGCGCGCTCGTGGCCGCTGCGGACGCGGGCGAGGTCGTCGTCACGCTCGGGGCGGGCGGCGCGCTGTGGACGGACGGCACGGACGTCGTCCGCGTCCCGGCGCCGGCGCTCGGGACGGGCGGCGTCGTCGACACGACGGGCGCCGGCGACGCGTTCGCCGCCGGCAGGATCGCGGCCCGCCGCGCGGGTCGCGGGCCCGAGGACGCCCTGCGCGCCGGCTGCGCGCTGGGCGCGACCGCGGTCGGCCGCGCCGGCGCGCGGCCCTAGGCCGGGCTCAGCGCGCCCCTTCGTCGGCCAGGTCGTCGGCGGACGGCGCGCGGACCTCTTCGAGCACGCCGAGGATCTCGCCGACGCGGCAGACCAGCAGGCGCTCCTCGTCGACCTCGATCCACGCGCCCGCCGACGCCGGGAAGACGACGTGGTCGCCGGGCGCGATCGGCATCCTCACGCCGACGTGGTCCCACCAGTCCAGGCCCTGCCCGACCGCGAGCACGATGCCGTGCTGGGGCGGGGGCTCGTTGGAGCCGGCGGGCACGAGGAGGCCGGAGCGGCGGAAGCGCTCGGGCTCCAGCTCCTTGATGACCACGCGGTCGAACAGCGGACGCAGGTTCTGCTTCATCCCCGCGCAGCGTAGAAGACGCGGCCTCCGGCAAGATGCGCCCCGATGCGCGGCAGCCGCCGCCGGGCGCTCGTGCTCGGCAACCTCCTGTTCTTCCTCGCCGGCACCTGCCTGGAGGCGGGCGTCGGCCCGTGGCTGCTCGTCCAGGTGGCCGGCCGCGACGCGGGCGACGTCACCGGCGGGCCGCGCGTCCTCGGCGCGGTGCTGATCGCCTGCAGCCTCGGCGTGCTGCTCGACGTCTACGTCCGCTTCGTGCGCGACGGCCTCGGCACGCCGTCCCCGGCCGCGCCGGCCCGGTTCGTCATCTCGGGCGGCGTGTACGGCTACATCCGCCACCCGATGTACGCGGCGACCGCGTCGATCATCTTCGGCGAGGCGCTGCTGTTCGGCCAGCCGATCCTGTTCCTCGCGGCGGCCGCGTACGTCGTCACGACCGCCGCGCTGGCCCACTTCGTCGAGGAGCCGCGGCTCGCCCGCCGGTTCGGCGCGTCCTACGACGCCTACCGGCGGGCGGTGCCCGGCTGGGTCCCGCGCCCGGGGCGGCGCTAGGCGGCCGCGGCCGTCTCGACCGCCTCGCCGAAGCCGACGACGTCGCCGAGCCGCCCGTCGGCGGTGATCGAGGCGTAGTCGTAGCCGACGAACACCGCGTCGGCGGCGCCCACGGGCCGCAGGTGCCACGTGAAGCGGACGTGGTCGCCGATCGTCTGCGGCGCGCCGACCAGGACGATCTCGACGCCCGGGTTCTCGTCCTGCGCGGCGCCGATCATCGCGTCGATGTCGTCAGCGCCGCGTCCGGAGCGCGCGGCGTCGACGTAGCTGGCGTCGTCGGCGAACGCCTGGGCGACCAGCGCGCGGCGGCGCTCCGGCACGCGCTCGTTCCAGGCCATGATGTAGGCGTCGACGATCTCGGTGATGGAGGAGGAGTTGGTCATGGACCGCAGCCTGCCGTCGCGGCGGCCCGCGGTCGATGACCTCCGAGGTCATGTCGCGCACGTCTTGACGCTCTGCGTCATGACGCGCACGTCTTGACGCTCTGCGTCATGACGCGTCGTCCATCGCCTTCCGGATGCGCTTGGCGCTGACCTGTCCGCGCACGCCGAGCGCCTGGGCGAACTGCGCCACGCGCAGCTCCTCGATCGACCAGCCCGCCTCGGTCAGCCCGGCCGGGACCGGCTTGCCCGCGTCGGTGTAGGCCTTGGTTCGGCGGCGCAGCTCGGCCTCGAGCTCGCGGACGGCGGCCATCCGGTCGCGGTCGACGGCGATGACGTCGGGCAGGCGCTCCAGCCGGCGGTCGGCGGCGCGGAGGTAGCGGACGACGTCGCCGAGGCGGTAGGCGCCGGTCGCCGCCACGAAGCCGGGGTAGACCAGGCCGCCGAGCTGCTCGGCCACGTCCTGGCGCGCCGCGCGGACCTGCTGAGCGATCAGCGTCTCCATGCGGCGGTGCAGGTCGGCGCGCGCGGACAGGATCTCGACGACGTCGCGCATGACGACGCTCGTCCGGGCCGCCAGCGCGCCGCCGACATGCGCGCGCAGCCGGCCGAACGACGCCGCGTCCCACGCCGGGCCGCCGGCCTCCTCGACCAGCGCGTCGACGGCGGCGTTCGTCGCGTCGTCCACGACCGCCGCCAGCGAGCCGTGCGGCGCCGCGGCGAGCAGGAGCTGCGCGCGGTTGTCGAGCCGGCCGATGACCTGGCGCGCGACGCTCGGCAGCGACAGCAGGAGCAGCCGGCGCGTGCCGAGCCGCATGGCGGCGTCGGCGGCCGCGCGCGACTCCATCATCTTGACGTCGACGTGGTCGCCGCGGTCGACGAGCGCCGGGAACGCGCGCGCCGCGTCGCCCACGCCGCGCAGCGCGATCTCGCGCGGCAGCGCGTCGAAGCCCTCCCACGCGGTGAGGCCCGTGCGCTCGTACGCGGAGGTCGCGGCCGACAGCGCGGCCCGCAGCCGCGGCTTGACGCGCTCGCGCACGGCGGCCAGGTCGGTGCCCTGGGCGACGACCGCGCCGTCCTCGTCCTCGACCGAGAACGTCATCTTGAGGTGGTCGGGCAGCGCTGCCGGCTCGAACGCGCCGGCCGGGACCAGCGTGCCCTTCAGCGCGCTGACCTCTCGCCCGAGCACTTCGACCAGCGGCCCGGAGCGCGGCTTCATGCGCTCCAGCGCGACCGCGGCGGTCTCGGGCACCGGGACCAGCGGCCGGCGCAGGTCCTTGGGCAGCCCGCGCAGCAGCGTGGTGACCAGCTCCTCGCGGAACGCGGGGACGAGCCAGTCGAACCCGACGTCGCGCAGCTGCGGCAGCGTGTTGAGCGGGACGTGGACGGTGACGCCGTCGCGCTCGGAGCCGGGCTCGAAGGCGTAGGTCAACGGCAGGACGAGGTCGCCCTGGCGCCACGCCTCCGGCCGGCCGGCGCCGTCCAGCGCGTCGCGTGCCTCGGGCCGGACGAGCAGCTCCAAGGTGTAGGTCAACAGGTCCGGGTCGGCGCGCCGCGCCTCCTTCCACCACTGGTCGAAGTGCGCCGCGGAGACGACGCGCTCCGGGATCCGGGCGTCGAAGAAGTCGTAGAGCACCTGGTCGTCGACGACGATGTCGCGGCGGCGCTCGCGCTGCTCGAGCCGGTCGACCTCTTCGAGCATCCACTCGTTCTCGGCGAAGAAGCGGTGGCGCGTGTCCCAGTCGCGCTCGACCAGCGCGCGGCGCAGGAACAGGTCGCGCGACAGCGCCGGGTCGATCGGCGCGTAGCCGACCTTGCGCCCGGCGACGATCGGCAACCCGTACAACGTGACGCGCTCGGTCGCAACGACCGCGCCGCGGCGGCGTTCCCAGCGCGGCTCGGAGTACGTGCGCCGGACGAGGTGCTCGGCCAGCGGCTCGACCCACGCGGCCTCGATCCTGGCCGCCGTCCGGCCGTACAGCCGCGCGGTCTCGACGAGCTCGGCGACCATGACCCACGCCGGCTGCTTGCGGGCCAGCCCCGAGCCGGGGAAGATCGAGAACCGCGCCCCGCGCGCGCCGAGGTAGTCCCGCTTGGCGGCGTCGCGGACGCCGACGTGCGACAGCAGCCCCGACAGCAGCGCGATGTGGACGTGGCCGGGGTCGCCCGGCTGCTGGTTGCGCGTGACGCCGAGCTCCTTGGCCGCCTGGCGCAGCTGGCCGACCAGGTCCTGCCACTCGCGCACGCGCAGGAAGTGCAGGTACTCGCCCTTCAGCCGCTTGCGGAACTGCGAGCCGCTCAGCTCCCTCTGCTGCTCGCGGACGTAGTCCCACAGGTTGAGGTAGGCGAGGAAGTCCGAGGTGTCGTCCTTGAACCGCGCGTGCTGCTGGTCGGCCTGGGCCTGGAAGTCGCTGGGCCGCTCGCGCGGGTCCTGGATCGACAGCCCCGCCGCGATGACGATGACCTCCTCGACGCAGGACAGCCTGTCGGCCTCGAGGATCATCCGCGCCATCCGCGGGTCGACCGGCAGCCGCGCGAGCTTGCGGCCGAGGCGCGTCAGGCGCTTGGCGGGCGGCGCCGCCGGGTCCAGCGCGCCGAGCTCGTGCAGGAGGTTGACGCCGTCGCGCACCTGGCGCGCGTCGGGCGGGTCCAGGAACGGGAAGTCGCTCACCGCTCCGAGGTCCAGCGCGGCCATCTGCAGGATCACCGACGCGAGGTTCGTGCGCAGGATCTCGGGGTCGGTGAAGCGCGGCCGCTCGGTGAAGTCCTCCTCGTCGTAGAGGCGGATGCAGATGCCGTCCGACGTGCGCCCGCAGCGGCCCTTGCGCTGGTCGGCCGAGGCCTGCGAGACCGGCTCGATCGGCAGCCGCTGGACCTTCAGGCGCGCGCTGTAGCGCGACATGCGCGCGAAGCCCGGGTCGACGACGTACTTGATCCCCGGGACGGTCAGCGACGTCTCGGCGACGTTGGTCGCCAGGACCACGCGGCGCCGGCGGTGCGCCTGGAAGACCTTCTGCTGCTCGGCGGTCGACAGCCGCGCGTAGAGCGGCAGGATCTCCAGCTCGTCGCGGTCCCTGAAGCGGCCGCGCAGCGCGTCGGCGGTGTCGCGGATCTCGCGCTCGCCGGAGAGGAAGACCAGGACGTCGCCCTCGCGCGACTCGCGCAGCAGCTCGTCGACGGCGTCGCCGACGGCCTCGGGCTGGTCGCGCTCCGGCCCGTCCTCGGTCAGCGCCAGCGGCCGGTAGCGGACCTCGACCGGGAACGTGCGCCCGCTGACCTCGACGACCGGTGCGTCGCCGAAGTGCGCGGCGAACTGGCCGGGGTCGATCGTCGCCGACGTGATGATGATCTTGAGGTCGGGCCGGCGCGGCAGCAGCTGGTGCAGGTAGCCGAGCAGGAAGTCGATGTTCAACGAGCGCTCGTGGGCCTCGTCGATGATGATGGTGTCGTAGCGGCGCAGCAGGCGGTCGCGCTGGACCTCGGCCAGCAGGAGGCCATCGGTCATCAGCCGCACCAGCGTGTTCTCGCTGGACCGGTCGTTGAAGCGCACCGCGTAGCCGACGGCCTCGCCGATCCCGACGCCGAGCTCGTCGGCGATCCGCTCCGCGACCGTGCGCGCCGCGAGCCGTCGCGGCTGGGTGTGCGCGATCGCCCCGCGCAGGCCGCGCCCGAGCTCCAGGCAGATCTTGGGCAGCTGCGTGGTCTTGCCCGAGCCGGTCTCGCCGGCGACCACGACGACCTGGTGGTCGCGGATCGCCTCAAGCAGCTGGTCGCGGTGGGCCGAGACGGGGAGCGCCTCCGGGTAGGTGATGTCCTCGGGCAGCGCCGCGCGCCGGCGCTCCATCCGCGCGGCGGCCGCCGCGAAGTCGCGATCGAGCCGCGCCCGCGCCTGCTCGTCCTCCGGATGGCGGCGCGCGCGATCCAGCCGCCGCGCCAGGCGGTGCTCGTCGAGCAGCGTCAGCTCCTCGAGGCGGTCTCTCAGCTCGGCCTGGGGCACCCCCGAGCCAGGATACGAGGCGGCCGCCTATGGTCTCGCGTGGAGCCTCCGCCTCGAGCCCGTCATGTCGCCGTCGACGCCTTCCCTTGACCGCCGCGCGCTGAACCGCGCGCTGCTCGCCCGCCAATGGCTGCTGGAGCCGCGGCGCGCCAGCGCGCTGGAGGCCGTCGAGCACCTCGTCGGCCTCCAGGCCCAGGACGTCAAGGCGCCCTACCACCAGCTCGTCCCGCGCCTGGTGGACTTCGAACCGAGCGAGTTGTCGTCCTTGCTCGAACGCCGCGAGGCGGTGCGCATCGCGCTGATGCGCGGCACGATCCACCTCGTCTCCGCGCGCGACGCGGCGGTCCTGCGGCCGCTCGTCCAGCCCATGATCACGCGGGCCACGGAGGGCAACTGGCGCGTGGGGGACGAGGTCGACCGCGCCGCGCTGGCCGCCGCCGGCCGCGCGCTGGTCGAGGCGCAGCCGCGCACGTTCGCCCAGCTCGGCGCGCTGCTGGCCGAGCGCTACCCGGACGCCGACCCCGCCGCGCTGGCCCAGCAGATCCGCTGCCACGTCCCGCTCGTCCAGGTCCCGCCGCGCGGCCTGTGGCAGCGCAGCGGCGCGCCGGCGCACACGTCGCTGGCGGCCTGGACCGGCGCGCGGGAGACGGCTGGCGCGGCGATCGACGACGTCGTCCTGCGCTACCTGCGGGCGTTCGGGCCGGCGACCGTGCAGGACATGCAGAAGTGGTCGGGGCTCACGCGGCTGGGCGCCGCGTTCGACCGCCTGCGCGACCGGCTCGTGACTTTCGCCGACGCCGAGACCGGCCGGCGCGAGCTCTTCGATCTGCCCGACGCGCCGCGCCCCGACCCCGACGACGCGCCCGCGCCGCCGCCGATCCTCGTCGGCCCGTTCGACAACCTGATCCTGTCGCACGCCGACACGACCCGCGTGCTGCCGGCCGAGCACCGGCCCAAGGTCATGACCCAGAACGGGCTGATCGCGGGTCTCGTCCTGGTGGACGGCCTCGTCGCCGGCAACTGGCGGATCAAGGCCGTCAAGCAGTCCGCGACGCTGACCGTCGCGAGCTTCTCCGGCAAGGCCTACAAGAAGCGCGACGCCGCCCGGATCGCCGCCCAGGCCGAGCGCCTGCTCGCGCTCACCGCGCCGGACGCCGCCGCGCGCGACGTCGTCTTCACGCCGTCCGGCTGACCAGCACCACGCTCGCGCCGCGCGACGGGATCATCGTGACGTTGCGGTGCACGGCGCGCTCGGGCTCGGGCAGGTCGGCGACGAGGTCCAGGCGCCGCGCCATCGCGTCGAGCACGACGCGCTGCTCGACCATCGCCAGCGCGGCACCGAGGCAGCGCCGGATGCCGCCGCCGAACGGGATCCACGTGTAGGTGCCGGGCTTGTGCCCCTCCCAGCGCTCCGGCCGGAACGCGAACGGGTCGGGGTAGACGTCCTCGCGGTGGTGGATGAGCAGGATGCTCATCGTCACCGGCGTGTCGGCCGGGACCGCGTACTCGCCGAGCCGCCACGGGACCTGCACGCGCCGGCCGATGATCGGGATCACGGGGCGCGACCGCATGGCCTCGGTGATCGTCTGCTCGACGACCTTGGCCGCAAGCTCGCGGTCCTCGCCGCGGACCGCGTCGCGCAGCCGGTCGTAGGCGGCCGGTGTCCGGACCAGGCGCTCCCAGGTCCAGGCCAGCGAGTTGGCCGTCGTCTCGTGGCCGGCCAGGACGAGCGTGAGCAGCTCGTCGCGCAGCTCGTGGTCGGTCAGCGCCTCGCCCTCCTCCGTCCGCGCCTGGAGCAGCAGGGACAGGATGTCGCGCCGCTCGTCGTTGCCGGCGGCGGCGCGCCGGGCCGCGATCACCGCGTAGGTCGGGCGGTCCAGGAACTCCAAAGCGAACTTCGTGAGGCCGACCGGCTCGTCGCGGTCGATGTTCATCAACTCGGCGACCTGCGAGATCTTCCAGGTCGAGGCCTGGATCAGGCCCTTGATCGCGCGGCGCAGCGCGTGCTCGGGCGTGCCGCGCTTCAGCTCGCCCTCGATGCCGAAGATGCCGCTCATGATCACGTCGAGCGTGATCGCCTGCATGCGCGGCGCCAGCGCGATCGGCTCGCCGAGCGGCCACGTGTCGATCTCGCGCGCGGCGGCATCGGTGATCATCTCCTCGTAGCGGGCGATCGCCTCGCCGTGGAACGGCGGCAGCAGCAGCTTGCGCTGGCGCATGTGGCGCGGGCCGATCGCGGTCAGCACGGAGTTGGGCCCAACGATCGGGCGCAGCGGCGACTCGCCGGTGAGCGACGGCGCCTGCTCGGGCTTGGCGGTGAAGAGCGACTGGACGTGGTCGGGGTGCGACGTGATCACGGGGGCGCCGGAGACGATCCCGCGCATGCGGAAGACCTCGCCGTGGCGGCGGCGGGCGCCGAACACGAAGTCGATCTGGCGCTGGTTGAAGCGCAGCACCTGGAGGCTGCGCGGCAGTTGGATGAGCGGCGGCGTCGGCAGCGACGCGGCCTCGGCGCTGTCGATCGGACCGGCGGGCGACGGCGGCGCCTCGCCCATCAACGGGCGGTCGTCAGCGACGGGGGCGGCGGGAGCGAGCGTCATGACATGACCAAGTGTGCCATCGATCGGTGTCACGTTTGTGTGCGGTGGCGCACGCTTCTGACCGCGCGGTCAGAAGCCGAACCCGTCCTCGCGGTGCGTCACCATGAGCGTCCTCCCCGATGGCCTCACGCTCCCCGACCCGTCCCCGCCGCCGCGCCGCGCTGTCGGCCGCCGAGGCGCGCCGCGTCGCGCTCGCCGCGCAGGGGTTCGCCGAGCCGCGGCCGCTGGACCGCGCCGTCGACGCGCGCGCGTTGCGCTCGCGGGTGATCGACCGCGTGGGGTTGATCCAGATCGACTCGGTCAACGTCCTGCAGCGCGCGCACTACCTGCCGGCGTTCAGCCGCCTCGGGGCCTACGACACCGACGCGCTGGACCGGCTCGCGCACTACGCGCCGCGGAGGCTGTTCGAGTACTGGGGGCACGAGGCGTCGCTGATCCCGGTCGAGCTCCAGCCGTTCCTGCGCTGGCGGATGCGCCGGGCGCACGACGACGCGTGGGGCGGCATGCGGCGCATCGCGCGCGACCGGCCGGAGCTGGTGGCGGCGGTGCTCGAGGACCTGCGGGCGCGGGGGCCGCTGACGGCCGCGCAGCTCGGCCACCTCGACGAGCCGCAGGCCAAGAAAGGCCCGTGGTGGGACTGGTCGGACGTCAAGCGCGCGCTGGAGTTCCTGTTCTGGTCGGGGGAGATCACGAGCGCGCGCCGGCGCCGCTTCGAACGGCTCTACGACGTGCCCGAGCGCGTCCTGCCGCCGGCGGTGCTCAACGCGCCGACGCCGCCCGACGACGAGGCGCAGCGCGAATTGCTGAGGGTCGCTGCGCGATCGCTGGGCGTCGCGACCGAGCCGGACCTGCGCGACTACTTCCGGCTGCCGGCGGCGGACGCCAAGGTGCGCGTCCCCGAGCTGGTCGAGGCGGGCGAGCTGCTGCCGGTGGAGGTCGAGGGCTGGCGCGGGCCGGCGTACCTGGCACCGGGCGCGCGGGTGCCGCGGAGGGTCGACGCGTGCGCGCTGGTCGGCCCGTTCGACTCGCTGATCTGGGAGCGGCCGCGCGTCGAGCGCGTCTTCGGCTTCCGCTACCGGATCGAGATCTACGTGCCCAAGGAGCAGCGCGTCCACGGCTACTACGTGCTGCCGCTGCTGCTGGGCGACCGGCTCGTCGCGCGCGTGGACCTGAAGTCCGACCGGGCGGCCGGCGCGCTCCTGGTCCAGGCCGCGCACGCCGAGCCTGAGGCGCCGCCGGAGACGGCCGAGGCGCTCGCCGGCCAGCTGCGCGCCATGGCGGCGTGGCTGGGGCTGGAGGGCGTGACCGTGGTGGGCGCGGGCGACCTCGCGCCGGCGCTGCGGGCCGCGCTGGCCTGATCAGCGCGTCGTCGTCACGCCGCCGCGAGCGCCGGCGCCAGCTCCTCCCCGATCCAGCGGACCACGTCGAGGTCGCGGTGCTCCAGGTGCTGGACGTAGACGCGCGTGACGCCGACGTCGGCGAACGCCTTGACCTGGCCGATCGTCTCGTCGCCGGGCGGTCCGGGCAGCGGGCCCATGGTCGAGAACGGGATCGGGTCGCGGCCGGCGGCCTGGCAGGCGGCGTCGATCCGGGCCTTGCGCTCGGCGGCCTCGTCGAGCGTCGGCATGACCGTGTTGTACTCGTCGGCCCACCGCGCGGCGAGGCGCGCCGCGCGCGGGCCGGCGGCGCCGCCGAGGATCAGCGGCGGGTGCGGCGTCTGCACCGGCTTGGGGTAGGCGGACAGGTTGCGCAAGGTGTAGTGGTCGCCCTCGAAGGTGTAGGCGTCGTCGTGGCCCCACTGGCCGTCGTGGATGATCGCCAGCTGCTCCTCCAGGACGTCCATGCGCTCCTTCATGGGCAGGAACGGGAAGCCGTAGGCGGTGTGCTCGACCTCGGACCAGCCGGTGCCGAGCCCCAGCTCGATCCGGCCGCCCGAGACGTGGTCGGCGGTCGTGGCGAGCTTGCCGAGGACCGACGGGTGGCGGAAGCTCGCGGGGGAGACCATCGTGCCGAGCCGCAGCGTCGTGGTCCGGGCGGCGAGCGCGTTGATGGTGGCCCACGCGTCCAGCGCGCCCCGCCCGTACTCGCCGCCGACCGACAGGTAGTGGTCGGATCGGAACAGCGCCTCGACGTTGGAGGTCTCGCACGCGTCGGCGAGCGCGACCCAGTCCTCCCAGGTGACGTCCTCCTGGCCCTCGATCATCAGTGCGACGCGCATGGCCCCGGACCCTTGCAGCCGTGACGAGGGTGGTCAACGTCCGCGGGAGCGGCGTGACCGTGGCGGGTAGGCTGACGAGCGTGCGTCGCTTGGTGAGCGCGGCCCTGGTCGTCCTCGCCGCCGCGCTGGCCTCGGCGGCGGCGGCGTTCGGCGAGCAGCCGTTGCCGGCCGGGACGATCCTCGTCGCCGACCTCGGCGCCAACAGCGTCGTGGCGATCGACCCTTCGACCGGCGCGCAGAAGGTCGTCGCGGCGGGCGATCCGTTCGTCGATCCGGAGGGCCTGGTGATCGACCCGGCGACGTGCGACGCGATCGTCTCGGACGCCGGGGCGGCCAGGGTGCTCCGGGTCGCGCTCGCGACGGGCGCGGTGACGACGATCGCCGGCGGCGCGCCGATGGCCCACCCGGTGGGCGGCGTGCTCGACGAGCAGGGCCGGCTGCTGTCGTCCGACGAGCAGGCGTTCGGCGGCTCGGGCGGCGTGATCCGGATCGACGTCCGGACCGGCCAGCAGACGCCGCTCGGCATGGGCGGCGCCTTCGTCACGCCGCTGGGCGTGGCGCTGGCGCCGGACGGGACGACCTACGTGGCCGACGCGGACGCGTTCGCCGACGCGCGCGGCGGCGTGATCGCGCTGGATCGCGCGACGGGCGCGCAGACCGTGGTGTCGCAGGACCCCGGCCCGGGCCAGCACCCCCAAGGCATCCTGTATGACAACGGCCGGCTGCTGCTCACCGACATGGTGCGCAACGGGCTGTTCGCGGTCGATCCGGCGACCGGCGCCCAGACGCCGATCGCGGTCGGCGGCCTGCTGCGGACGCCGCGCGAGATCGCGGCCGACGGGCCCTCAGCGGTGCTGCTCGCCGACGCCGACGCGCGGGCCGTGTTCCGCGTGAGCCTGACGACGGGCGCCGTGACGACGGTGAGCAGCGGCGGGAACCTGCTGACGCCGTTCGGGATCGCGGTCGTCCCGTCGGGCTGCCCGTCGGCGCCGCCCGCGCCGGGGCCGGCCGCACCGGCGCCCGGCCCGGCGCCGGCCGCGCCGGTCGTCGACCGAACGGCGCCGCGGATCGGCGTCCTCGCGGCGCCGCGCACCGCGCGCCGCGCCGCCATCGCCCGCGGGCTCGCCGTCCGGCTGTCAGTCGACGGAGCCGCGACCGTCCGGATCGCGCTGCGCCGGCCCGCGCGGGGCGCGAAGGTCGGCGGCCGGGTCGGTGCGACCGTGACCGTCCGCCGCGCGGCCCGCGGCGCGTTCACGGTGCGTGTGCGGGCATCCGCGGCCGCGCTCCGGCGGGTGGTGCGGACCGGCAGCCCGCTCGCGATCCGGGTCGTCGCCACCGACGCCGCCGGCAACGCGGCGGCGCGCGAGGTCGCGCTGCGCATCCGGCCCAGCGCTAGGCGCGCGTCCCCACGCTGACCAGGTACTCGAGCTCGTAGCGCGCGTCGCCCGCGCCGCGGCTGCGGTCGGCGTCGTGGAAGACGCCGGCCAGCGCCGCGTCGAACTCCTCCTCGCGGCCGTTGGCCGCGGCGTTCCCGCGGGCCGTGATGGCCGGCCCGTAGCTGGCGATGAAGTGCGCCGCGAACGCGCCGGGCTCCGGGAAGGCGGTGACTTCGAGCGTCCCGCGGGTCATCGACGTCCACACCACGGTGTCGCCGAACAGCTCGCGCACGTGGTCCTCCGAGCCCCACAGCGGCGGCGGCTGCACGCCCGCGGGCGGCGGCGGGTTGAACGGGCCGATGGTGCGGAACAGCGAGCCGATCGTCCCTTCGGGCGTCCAGCTCAGCAGCCCGATCGTCCCGCCGGGCCGGCACACGCGCGCGAGCTCGGCGGCGGTCTGCTCGTGGTGGGGCGCGAACATCGCGCCGATGGCCGAGATCACGACGTCGAAGGACGCGTCGTCGAACGGCAGGTGCTCGGCGTCGGCCGCGCGCCATTCGAGCTCGACGCCGGCCGCGTCCGCGGCGGCGCGGCCCACGTCGAGGAGCTCGGGCGTCAGGTCGGAGGCGACGACGTCGGCGCCGCGCTGGGCGGCGGGGATCGCGGCGTTGCCGGTGCCGGCGGCGACGTCGAGCACCCGCTGCCCGGCGCCGATGCCGACCGCCTCCACGAGCCGCGGTCCGAGCGGCAGGAGGAACGACTCGACCATCGCGGGGTAGTCGCCGGAGGCCCACATCGCGCGATGGCGCGCCTTGAGCTCGGCGTCGGCGGGGACATTGAGCTGGCTCATGGAACGACACTACGCCTGTGCCATGGGGCCCGCGCGACGCGTTAGCGTCCCCGCGATGGAGCACCCGCGACCCGAGCAGTTGACGGTGGTCATCGACCCAGAGCGCGACCATGTGCAGGGTTCCGCGACGGCGCCGTTCACGCTCGTCGAGTACGGCGACTTCGAGTGCCCGTTCAGCGCCAAGGCGGCCGTTCGCGTGCATCGCCTCCAGCGCGAGCTGGGCGACCGGCTGCGGTTCGTCTACCGCCAGTTCCCGCTCAGCAAGCACCCGCACGCGCAGCTGGCGGCGGAGGCCTCGGAGGCCGCGGCGGCGCAGGACCGCTTCTGGAACATGTACGCCATGCTCTTCACGCACCAGGCGCGGCTCGAGCGCGACGACCTCGTCGGCTACGCCGCGCGGCTGGGCATGGACGTCGAGCGCTTCGCGCGCGAGCTGGACGACCACACGTGGGAGGAGAAGGTCCGGCTCCAGGCCGAGGGCGGCCGGCTGCTGGGCGCGACGGGCACCCCGTCGTTCGTGATCGACGGCCGCCTCTACACCGGTCCGTACGAGCCGGCCGACCTGCGGGCCGCGCTCGGCGCCGACGGCTGAGCCGCCGCGCGGCTTGCGGTGAGTGGGCCCACACGCGAGACTCGCACGCATGGGGTGCATCCTCGCCCTCCTCGCGCTGATCTCGCCACGGCTGGTGCTGTTCGTGCTGTGGATCTTCAGCAACGTGCTCAGCCGCGCGTTCGACAGCTGGGTCGTCCCGCTGCTGGGCTTCTTCCTGCTGCCGTGGACGACGCTGAGCTACGCCGCGTTCTGGGACTGGGGCGCCGGCCACCACGTGACCGGGTTCGAGTGGTTCTTCATCGTCCTGGCGTTCCTGATCGATCTGGGCTCTTATGACTTCGGGCGCCGCTGGCGGGGCGCGTGAGGTCCCGACCACCAAGGAGATGTGCATGACGTCGAAGGCCGACTTCACCGACGAGGAATGGGCGCGGCTCAAGCGGTCGCCGTTCGTGGCGGGCATGGGGATCTCGCTCGCGGACCCGGGCGGGCCGATCGAGGCGTTCAAGGAGACGTCGGCGACGCTGAAGAGCGTGATCGCGGCCGCCGAGCGCGGCGAGCACGGCGACCTCGTGCGCGAGGTCGCGAGCGAGGACACCGACGAGGCGCGGCACCACAAGAACCCGCTCGGCGGCTTCAAGCCGACGAAGGGCGCCACGGCGGGGGTCGAGATCCTCGACGAGCTGCGCGCGGTCAACTCCATCATCTCGGCGAAGGCGTCGGCCGACGACGCCGCGGCGTTCCGGGCCTGGCTGATGGAGACCGCGCAGGCGGCGGCGAACGCCGCGAAGGAAGGCGGCTTCATGGGCTTCCACGCCGAGCGCGTGAGCGCGGGCGAGCAGCGGATGCTCGACAGCCTCCGGGAGGCGCTGACGGCGGTCTGAGCCTCGGGCATACGGGCCCGCGGATCGGGGGATAGCTGTAGGGACGTCGCGCCGCGGCGGAGTACCGTGGTAGGTGATCGTCTCGTCGCCGTCGGCCATGCCTCCCGTCCCGCGCGCGAACCACCGCAGGGAGGCGAGGACACGTCTGCCGATGTCGGTGCTGTACGAAGAGGTGCGTGTCGCGCCGCGCATGCCCCGCGCGCGGCGGCGGGCGTCCGGCGCGGTGAAGGCGACCCGGGGCTTCCTCGAGCGCCATCGCCGCATCGTCGCCGTCGTCGGCTCGCTCCTGGCCGCGGGCATCCTGGTCGCGATCCTCGCCGGCCATCGCCACGACTTCACGATGGCCCTGTCGCGCGCGTCGCTCGGCGTGCTGGGCGTGGCGGCGGGCTTGCAGGTCGTCGCGCTGCTGGCTCGCACCGAGGCCTGGCACCGCACGATCGAGGCCGCCGGCGGCACCGTCCCGCGCCGGCCGCTGTACCGCGCGTCGAGCATGGGCTACGTCGGCAGCCTGCTCAACGCCCAGCTCGGCACCGTCGCCCGCATCACGGCGCTGCGCCGCAGCAGCCCGGCCGACGCGCCGCCCGTCCCGACCCTGCTGGCCGCCGAGGTGCCGATCCTGGCGATCGAGGCCGGGCTGGCGGCGCTCACCTCCGTGACCCTGATCGGCCCGCTCGGCCTGCCGTGGTGGTGCCCGATCATCTTCGTCGCCGTCATCGGCGGGCTCACGTTCGGCCTGCGCCGTGTCTCCTTCACCGCCGTGCGGCCGCTCTGGCGCGGCCTCGCGGTGCTGCACAGCTTCCGCGACGGCAGCCGGCTGTTCCTGCTCGTGCTGATCGCGGTCTTCGCCCAGATCGCGCGCAACTGGCTGCTGCTGCACGCGGTCGGCGTCGACGCCTCGATCTTCGACTCCATCGCCGTGCTGATCGCGATGGTCGCGATCGGCCAGCTGCCCGTCGGCCCGAGCGTCGGCGCCGGCGCGACCGTGCTGATCCTGGGCAGCGGCGGCGTGGCCGCGGCGGCGGCCGCGGGCGTTCTGGCGACCGCGACCGGGCTCGTCGGCGGCCTGTCGTTCGCGGCGTGGGCGGCGGGCGACCGGCTGTGGACGCGGCGCCGCGACCGCGCGCCGACCGCCGTTTAGGAGCCTGTTGAACGTTTCCCGCCGCGCGAGCGAACGCGTCCGCGGCGCCGGATGACGACCGGCCGGCCCACCAAGGCCACCAGCATGGGTCGGGCCGGCCGGCCGTC